>CAZTRQ010000001.1:0-54015 GCA_964616245.1 uncultured Spirochaetaceae bacterium
GGGCGGCCGCCTCGGCGTACCCGAGGGCGGCGCTAGTCCCGGAGTCTGGAACCGGTACGACGATATCGCCGATTGGGCCGGAAGCGTCGGGGGATGAGGAGCCCTCCAGGGCATCTTCGTCGGCCAAAGCGGCTCCCATGCGTTTCCGGTCGAGATGGACGTTGGCTCCGAAGACCGTGGAATCCGGTCGGGCGAAGTAGATCATCTCGAAAACGCACTGCCGCAACGGTCGCTTCGTCTTTAGTTTTTCGCTGTGGACGCCCTTCGGGCCGACAAAGATAATCTCGCCGGGCTCCACTTCGCGGACGTTAGACATGCTTAGAATGTCGAGGGCGCAGGTCTCGGAGGCTACGACAGTTTTTCCGTCCGCTTCGCCGACGTAGAGCGGCCGAAAACCGCTGGGATCCCGGACCGCCACCAAGCTGTCGTCGTGGATCATCACCAGGCTGAAAGCCCCTTCGATTCGTTCGAGGGTCTCTATCAAGGCATCGCGAAAGGTCTTCCGCCGGGATCGGGATATCAGATGGAGAATCAGCTCGCTGTCGGAGCTCGTCTGGAATATCGACCCCTCTTCGAAGAGCTCCTGCTTGATGGCGTCGACGTTCGAGATGTTTCCGTTGTGGGCCAGGGCGATTTCGCCCTTGTTGCAGGTTACGTGAATGGGCTGAACGTTCTCCAGCCTATTGCCGCCCTTGGTCGAGTAGCGCACGTGGCCGATTCCCACCCGAGAGCGTTTCGGTTGATCGAGGTAGCGTGAGAGGACCGTCGACACCATACCGAGATCCTTGTAGACGACGGTATGCCCCTCCTTACGGTAGGCTATGCCGGCCGACTCCTGGCCCCGGTGCTGCAGGGAAAAGAGGGGAAAGAAAAGGTCGTAGGGGACGTTCGTTTCCCGTTTGGAGTAGATTCCGGCGATTCCGCAGAAGTGCCGCAGCTCGCTCAACGATCCTCTATCCCGAAGAACGTCAAGGTGTTCTGAAAGATGGTCTCGGTGACCTCTTCCAGGGGCTCCTCCCGGAGCTCGGCGATAAACCGAGCGGTCTCTTCGAGGTACGATGGCTTATTCCGTTTGCCCCGGTGGGCAGCGGGCACCATAAAGGGGCTCTCGGACTCGATGAGCATTCGCTCGAGGGGCATGTTCTTTGCGGTTTCGTGGAGGTTCCGAGCGTTTCGGTAGGTGACGTTTCCGGCGAAGGAGATGTAGATCGGCAATTCGAGAACCTCTTGAGCGTAGGTCCAGTCCTCCGAGTAGCAATGGAGCACTCCTCCCCGCTCGGGAACCCGCTCCCGGAGAATCTCGAGAACGTCCCGACCGGCGTCTCGGTTGTGGATAACGACCGGGAGATCGAGCTTGTCGGCGAGTTCGAGTTGGCGAATAAAGAGTTCGATCTGGGCGTCCTTGTTGCCGAATTTCCGGTAGTAGTCGAGCCCGATCTCCCCGACGGCGACGACTCGACTGCGTTTCGAGCCCTCCTCGATCGTCATCGCCCACTCCTTTCCCGGGTTAGTGACCTCCGAAGGTGACACACCGATGCAGTGGTGGACGTGGGCTGCGGTCTTGAGGTTTTCGTAAACCTGCTCGAAGTCCCGAAGATTATTGCAAATGCTGATAATGCCTTCGACGTGGGCCTGCCGGGCTTCTTGAACTACTATGAGCTGCTCAATTGGGTCTTCGTGAATCAGCCCAATATGAGCGTGAGAATCGAACAATTTCATCTTTCTACCGCTTATATTGAAGAGTCCAGACTTGCTGGCGAACTAATCAAAACAATAGCACACGGGATACCCAACGTCAATCTGACGCATTTCCATGCAATTGTTATCCGTTTGACAAAGAATTTCGTAAGTGTTAATCTTCTCACTGCATACGGTTACTGGTTCGCCTGCCGATAGTATTGGAGAGGAGTCTGTCGTAGTGGCATCAGTTCGGAAAGCCTCCGAAGACGGGGGTGCAGGCCGCTCAAGGTCAATTCCGCGCAAAATACTGTCTCATTTTAAGCGTCTCGCTGGTGGAATAGTCTCGGCGGGAAGGCAACGTTTCACGGTGATGTTCATACCACATACCGAGAAGCGCGTCGTCAATTTTCAGATTAACACCGTCACGATCGCCGCCTTCGGAGTTCTCCTCGTTCTCTTAGTTTCTGGGTTCTTCTATCTCTCCACCGTCTTTACCGGATCCTCTCGTCTCCTCTCGGATCAGGCGGAGAGCCTGGAGCAGACCGAAGCGAGTCTCGAGGCCGTGCTAAACGAGCTCCAGAACGTCGTCCAGGTGGCCGACCTCTTCGACGAGACGCTCACGGGGACGATCCAGGGGCTTGGCCTCGGGAACAGCGCCTCGGTTACCGAGGATGCCACCGGTGGAGACCTGTCGGCCTTTCTCGACGTCCAGGAAATTTCCCCCGGGGAGCTCCGGGAGATCCAAGAGCTTCGGAGTCTCACACAAACCCTCCGGACATCGATCGAACCCCTCAACCAGATCCGTGAGGTCCTCCAATCGCAAGAGGACCTTCTTAGAGACATTCCGAACTTTTGGCCTCTCGCCGGAGGGCGGGGGCGTGTAACTATGGAGTTCGGTCCAAACATCCATCCGGTAACCGGCCAGTGGTACCTCCACAAGGGAATCGATATCGCCGACTCAATCGGTGTCCCCGTCCTAGCGAGCGCCAACGGAAAGGTTGTCGAGCTTGGTGTAGATCCGGGCTACGGTCTCCACGTGTGGATTCGCCACAAGTACGGGTTCCGAACCCATTACTCCCACCTCCAGAGCATAACCGTTTCCGAGGGCGAGGAAGTCGTCCAGGGACAGCGTATAGGCACCCTGGGAAATAGCGGAATTTCGACCGGACCCCATGTCGATTTTCAGGTCGTTCTTGGTACGGACGTCGTGGATCCTTCGGCTTTCCTGAAAATTTCCAACGACTTCCGTCGCTGGTCGCGGCTGACGCGGTATTAGGTAAAATGAACATTTATGTCAGAAACAACCGATGACGCTTTCGTAAACTCCATCGTCGGAGAAGGCACACACTTTCGCGGACACCTCGAGTTAGCCGGCCTTCTTCGAATAGACGGTGATTTTTCCGGCTCCATCCGGACGGCCGGCCGAGTTCTTATCGGGCGGAACGGTCGTGCCGACTGCACCATACAGGCGGGTACTGTGGTCGTCGGCGGAGTCTTGCGGGGCACCATACACTCGACGGAAAAGGTAATCGTGCTTTCCTCTGCACTGATAATCGGGGATATTTATTCACCCCGACTCATCGTCGAGGACGGTGTTATCCTCGACGGGACCTTCGTCATTCGTGGTGTGGAAGCTACTCCGAGAGCGTCGGAGCTCGACGACGTGCAGACCCCGGAATGGCTCGACACCGCAAAAGAGCTCAAAGAGGTCAGCGGAACGGCAACCCGGTAGGAGAGGCGTTACAATGGCGCGGATCGAACGCGATCGAAACGCACCTCTTTACGGAGACCGAAGCCGCGGCAAGGCTGCTCGTTCGGGTGCCTCCGTTCCAACGACATCCTTTCATCGTCTCATCGAGTCCGGACCCGAGGTAGTCTCGGCCGGGGCCGGGGTTTCCGACCTTGACACGTCGAGTATCGAGAGTATGCTGGACGGAATCCATCAGCTCGGCGAAGAGCTTCTAAAGCGACGTACCATGCACGCCCTCCGGGCGTACCGAGAGGCCGTAAAACGGTTTCTGCGACAGGTCGTCGGCGATGGCCTCGGGATTAAAGAGCAGGAATCCGGCAGCTCCATCGCGACACGGAAACGGTATACCATAATTACAGTGGTCAACGATCGTCTTGAACGATTGGTTCACGGTTTGATGCAGAGTCAAGAGGCGCAATTCTCGCTTCTCGACCGCGTCGAAGAAATCCAGGGACTGTTGGTTGACCTTACGCATTGAGGAATCTGTATGTCGAATATGCAAGCAGGATGCTGCAACCGCCCCTTCGCGCTGAAGCCCGAGGTCGTACCGACGGATTCCAGCGTCCTCGTAAAGGTTATTCATTCGAGCGAATCGCAGCTCTGCCCCTTTCCCGAGTCGGTGGACGAGCTGCAAATCGGGGACGCTGTGGTTACCTCGACCCGGTACGGAAACGATCTCGGCCGGGTGCTCGGTCCTGTTTTTCCCGATAACGCCGATCTGTGGAAAGAGCGGGGGGTCATTTTTCGTGTCGCGGACGAGAGCGACGTAAAGCGATACACCGACAACGAAGCCGCCGAGCCCGCTGCCTTTGCGGCCTGCCAGGAGCGGATCCGGAGCCACGGTCTCCCGATGAAGCTCGTCTCCGCCCACTACGTCCTCGAGGAGCCAAAGCTCCTCTTCTTTTTTACCGCGGACTCCCGGGTCGACTTTCGAGACTTGGTTCGGGATCTCGTCGGCCACTTCAAGATGCGGATAGAGCTTCGGCAGATTGGCGTTCGGGACGACGCCCGGGTGCTCGGTGGTCTCGGCGTCTGCGGCCGCGTGCTCTGCTGCAACGGTATGACCGATAAGCTCAAGCCCGTTTCGATAAAGATGGCAAAGGTTCAGAGCCTGTCGCTCAATTCGACAAAAATCTCCGGCCCCTGTGGCAGGCTTCTCTGCTGCCTCGCCTACGAGTACGACTACTACGCCGATGAGAAGGGGAAAGTCCCCGGGGAAGGTGCTCGCCTCGAATACGACGGCTCGGGCTGCCGGGTCTGCGAGGTCAACCTAATCTCCCATAAGGTCCGGATGGTAGCCGAAGACGGAAGGACCATTACGATTCCGGCAAATCGCTTCGTCTACGACAGTGGGTCGTCGCGGTGGAAGGTCTCCGAATAGGGTCCCACATACTGCAGCCGGTAAAGCTGAGCGTAGAGCCCCTCGTTTTTTAGAAGCTCCTGATGATTTCCTTCCTCGACGATCTGCCCCTGGGAGAGGACCACGATTCGGTCGGCGTGCTGGATAGTCGAGAGCCGGTGCGCGATTACGAGGGATGTCCTGTTCTCGAGAACCGCCTCCAGGGCCTCCTGGATTCGTTGCTCGGTTTCGGTGTCGACGCTCGACGTCGCCTCGTCGAGGATGATTATCGGTGGGTCGTGGGCGACGGCTCGGGCAAAGGAGAGGAGTTGTCGTTGTCCGACGGAGATGTTCTGGGCGCCCTCGGCTAGATGCGTCTCTAGACCCTCCGGGAGCTCTCGGACGAATCCATCGGCGTGGACGACCCGGAGTGCCCGCCAAATTTCCTCGTCTGAAAGCTCTTCTCCGAGGCGGATGTTCTCGCCGACGGTGCCCCGGAAGAGAAAAACATCCTGTTGGATCGGTTGAACGGCCCTCCGGAGATCCCCCAAGGGGAGAGTACGAATATCTTTGCCGTCGAGAAGAATGCGTCCCTCCTGAATGTCCCAGAATCGAGTCAGCAGGTTGGCAATAGTGGTTTTTCCCGCCCCGGTGTAGCCGACGAGAGCGACCCTCTGTCCCGGTTGCACCGTTAAGCTCAGGTTGGTCAGAACCGGGTCGTCCTCCCGGTACGAGAACGTTACCCCTTCGAAACGAACTTCCCCCCGGATCGGTTCCGTGAGCCTCTCGCCACCCGCATCCGGAATGCGATCCACCTCGTCGAGAAGGGCGAAGACCCGTTCGCTGCCGACCATAGCGCTCTGAAGAACGACAAAACGCTCCGAGATATCGAGCAACTGCCGGTAGAACTGGCGTATCAGGTTGAGGAAGGCGATCAGCACCCCGAGGGAAACGACCCCCCGGAGGACGAAGGCGCCTCCGTAGTAGATAACAAAAGCGATAGAGACGCTGCTCAAGAGGTCGATGAGGGGCCGAAAGGTGGCGAAGACGTACATTTCTCCGAGGTTCGCCTTCATCAACTCGTCGTTCTGCTCCTCGAACTCCCGGTTCGTCCGCTTCTCTTGAACGAACATCTGTACCACCGCTACCCCGGCGAGGTGTTCCGCCAGGAACGCGTTCAGACGGGAGACCCGGTGTCGGACGGCTCGGAAGGCGTCCCGGGCCCGCCGGCGGAAGACGATCGTTACCAAGAGAACCGGCGGAAGCGTAGCTGTCGCGAGGATACCGAGGCGGGGATTCATCAAGAAAAAAGTGATGATGACCCCGACCATTATCGCGAAGTTCTTGAGGAGGTTTCCGATTACGTTGGTAAAGAGCTCGTTGATTGTCTCCACATCGTTCGTAGACCGGGTAACCAGCTTGCCCACGGGATTCTGATTCAGGTAGGCCATCGACTGGTTAATCGTATGGGTAAACAGCTGCGTCCGGAGGTCCCGCATCAAGCGTTGTCCTAGATACGCCAAGAGATAGACCTGGACGAAGGTAAAGACGAGAATTCCGAAGAGAAGCCCCAAGAAGCCGAGAGCGTTCCTGTTGATGCCTGCGATATCCTCTCGTCGGAGATCGCCCCTCTCCTCGGGCGAAAGCTCTTCGAATGCACTCTTTGATATCGCAAGGGTTTCGCTGCCCTGAGTAACGACGTAGTACCGGGTCTGATCTTCCGTCGGCCGGAATACGTTGCCTGCGGTCACCGTCGAGACGGCGCTCTCGAGGACGTAGATGCTCTCGTCCAGGCGCCGGGTAGCTATCTCCCGATTTTCGAGCTCTGCGGCCGTCTCCTCGTCGACCTCGACATACTCGGCAACGATGTGAAGGTCTACGGTCTGTTGAATAATGACCGGCAAGAGCAACTCGCAGACGGTGGCGCCGATCAATCCGAGGATGGCGGCGAGAGTGGTAAGCTTGTACGGCGACAGGTAGCCGAGAAGGCGCCGCATAACCCGGGGGTTGTAGTACTTCACGAGACCCGCCGTTCCATCGATTGGAGCGCCGCGATGCGTCGGTAGAGCCCCTCCGCCTTGGCGAGGGACTCGGGGGTCCCCTGTTGAATAACGTGGCCCTGATCGAAGACGAGAATCTCGTCGGCGAATTGGAGGGTGGAGACCCGGTGGCTGACGACGATGTTCGTTTTGTCCTTCCGCTGTTCTTCAAGACGCCGGAGAATAATCTCTTCCGACTCGGTGTCCACCGCCGAAAGGGCGTCGTCGAAGAGGAGTATCTCCGGATCCGTCGCCAAGACCCGGGAGATATCGATGCGCTGCTTCTGCCCCCCCGAGAGGCTCACTCCCCGTTCCCCAACTTGCGTGTCGATGCCGTCGGGAAAGAGGTCCAAGTCCCGGGAGATCGTCGATATTTCCGCCATCTCCCGAATACGCTCCTCCGTCGCGTTCGGGGCGGCGTAGGCGATGTTATCGCTAATCGTCGCCGAGAAGAGAAAGGTCTCCTGTGCCACGATGCCGAAGACCGACCGGAGCTCCGCCAAGTCCAGCGTTCGGATATCCTTTCCGTTGAGAAACAGCGTTCCTTCCGGAGGGTCCAAGAGGCGCGGGAGGAGCCACATGAGGGTCGACTTACCGGATCCGGTGGTTCCGAGAATGCCCAGGCTGCTCCCGGGCTCCAGACGGAAGGAGACGTCGGCGAGGGCGTCTACCTCCATGCCGGGGTAGCGGTAGCTCAAGCTTCGGGCCTCGAGGGTGTGCGAGTGGGCCCGGCCGACGGCTACCGGCGGGTCGACTACCGGGGTAATCTCCGGCTCGACGTCGAGTATCTCGTTTATCCGCTTTAGGCTCGCGGCGCCCCGGGCGATCATGTTGACCGTAAACCCGACGCCGAGCATGGGCCAAATGAGCATCTCGAGGTAGCTCATCGTAGCGACGAACTCGCCGGGTGTAAGGGTGCCACGAATGACGGCCGCGCCACCGAAACGAAGCAGAAGCAGGGTTGTCAGTCCCGAAAGGAAGATAACCAGCGGGAAAAAGAGGCCCCAGAGGCGGACGTAGGCGAGGTTCCGGCGCTGGTACTCCCGGTTCGTCTCTCCGAATTTTTTAAGAAAGTACTGCTCTTTTACAAAGGCCTTTATGACCCGAACACCGGCGATCGCCTCCCTTGCTTCCTCGCTCAAATCGCTAAAACCCTCCTGCACCTGCTTGAAGAGCCGGGAGACGATGCGGCCTGCCGAAAGGATTAGCACCGTCACCAGAGGCAGGGGAAGAATGGTCAGGGCCGCGATCCGGGGGTTCTGCTGAAAGAGTATCCAGAGGATGGCGAGGGTCATAAAGACGCCGTCGATCGCCGCTACGAGGGCCATGCCCGAGGCCATTCGAATGGCCTGCATGTCGTTCGTGGCCCGGGCCATCAAATCGCCGGACTGCCGTTCCCGGTAAAAACTGCCCGACAGGGTCAAGAGATGGGAGAAGAGGCGCCGGCGAAGCTTGGCCTCTATTCGCCGGGAGGCGCCGTGGATAAAGTAGCGCCAGCCGAACCGGGCGATCGAAATGACAACTGCAACGCCGATCATCATGAGGAGCGGGGGAACCAGCTGTGAGAGGGTGAATCCCCTTTGGGTTACGATGTCGATGCCCTGGCGGACAAACTGAGGGATAAGTATCTGCCCACCGCTGGTGACGACGAGACAGAGAACTCCGGCGAAATAATGTCCGCGGTACTGCTTGACCAGGGGTAGAAGAGTCCGGTATTCCTTTAGCATAGTAACAGGCTGGCCAGTGTAGCGGTTATCCCCGCCTTTGGAGAAGAGGTTGACGTACTCGGCGGGGATTTGGTAGCTTGTGCATTCATTTTGGAGGACTAAGCATTGATATCAAAAGGATCTGCGGCTAAGCGCCATCGACAGAGTGAGAAGCGAAGAATTCGCAACCGGGCGGTCCGGAGCCGCGTCCGAACGACAACCAAAAAGTTCCTCGATGCAGTAGATGCCGGCGACGAAGCAGAAGCCACCAACCAGTTCACCCTGGTTATCAAGCTTCTCGATTCCGCTGCGGGAAAGGGTGTATTCCACAAGAATACCGCGTCTCGCTCCAAGTCGCGTCTCCACAAGCGGCTCAGTTCTCTCCAGGCGAAGTAGCTTCTGCCCGCCGAGGATAGAGTGTGCCGGAAAATAAGCTAACGAAGGCCGAGATCGTCGACGCTATTGCAGAGACGACGACGGTCAGTAAGCGCGAAATTCAACACATCATCGACTCTTTCTTTTCCCAGGTCAAAGGGGCTCTCCTGGAGGACCGGATCATCGAGTTTAGAGGGTTCGGCACCTTCGAGGTCCGTACACGGAAAGGGCGCGAACGGGCTCGGAACCCGAAAACCGGTGAGACCGTTCGGGTTCAGGACCACGGAGTCGTTGTGTTCCGTCCTGGGAAGGAACTGAAGGACTCCGCCTGGGCCCTGAGGCGGTAGGTGCTAAAGAACGCCCTTCGCAACCTCGCCTTGGTCCTCGGCGGGGCGCTTTTGTACGCCTTGCCCTTCCCGAGCCCCCTTAGCCAGTGGGGCTGGTTTCCCTTAGCCTACGTCTGTGTGGTACCGGTCTTTCTCATCGTCCGGCGGACCAGCTGGATTGGCTCGGTGGCATGGGGGTTTCTCTACGGTTTTGCGACCTACGCCACGGTCAACTACTGGCTGATCAACTTTCATCCGCTGTCTATCTTTATCGTGCCGGTTATCTATGCGGTCTATTTTGCCTTCTTCTTCCCCCTCTTCAAGGCGGCTACGCTTCTTTTTCCCCGGTACGGCTATCTGGTTCAGGCTGTCATCTGGATGGCCTACGAGTACTTCCGCATCCAGTTTTTTCTCGGGTACGCCTACGGCATAATCGGTTACTCTCAGTACCTCTTTTGGCCCCTCCTCGGGGTCGCGGAGTTGGGGGGTGTCTGGATCGTCAGTGCGCTGGTCGTCTTTCCCTCGGCATGGTTGGCTTGGGTCATCGATTCTGCGGCATCCTGGCGGGACGCGTTATCCCGGGCCCGGGAGCGGATACGGCCGCTGGCAATCTACGCGGTTGTGTTCGTCCTGGCGGTAGGCTACGGCTACCTCTCCGCCGTCGATCTCGACGAGAGCCCAGAGTGGCGGGTGGCCCTGGTTCAGCAAAACGTAGATCCCTGGCGTGGTGGCCTTCCGACCTACCGCCGGGCTCTGGACATCCTGATGAGGCAGAGTGATATGGCGCTCGAAGAGGATCCGGATGTCGTCGTCTGGTCCGAAACCTCCTTCGTTCCCTCCATCAACTTCCACACTCGCTACCGAACGAATCCGGAGTCCTACGCCTTGGTTCGGGAGCTTACCGACTACCTCTCGGAGCAGGAGGTCCCCTTCGTTATCGGGAACGGCGACGGCGAGCTTCGACCCCGGCGCGACGGCTCCCTCGAGCGGGTCGACTACAACGCCGTCGTACTCCACGACGACGGGGACTACCGCGGGGTATATCGAAAGATCCACTTGGTGCCCTTTACCGAGCACTTTCCCTTCGAGGCGGCGTTTCCCTGGCTTCACCGTCTTCTGGTCGAGAACGAAACCACCTTCTGGGAAGCCGGGGAGGAGTACACCGTCTTTGAGGCCGCCGGGGTGCGATTTGCGACGCCGATCTGTTTCGAAGACACCTTCGGGTATCTCTCCCGGAATTTCGTCCGGGAGGGAGCGGAGGTTATCGTAAACCTTACCAACGATTCTTGGTCCTATTCCGTCCCGGCGGCGATGCAGCACATGGCAATGGCCGTCTTCCGTGCCGTCGAGAATCGCCGCTCGGTTGTCCGCAGCACCAACGGCGGCATGACGACCGTCGTAGACCCCAACGGTCGCATAACCGCCATGCTCCCGGCTTTTACCGAGGGCTATCTCGTCGAGGACGTTCCGGTCTACACCGATCGCCGAACCCTCTACACTGCCGCCGGGGACTGGCTCGCCTGGGTCTTCGTTATCGCTGCCGCCGGGTTCCTCGCCGGAGGACTCGCCTACCGGCTCTTAAGATTGACACGGCGCTGATGCATTGGGCACAATGACTACACCGGAGACGCGACTATGGACGAGAACAAAGGCAAAATACTCATCGTCGACGATGAGCCGATCAACCTCGATTTCTTCGAGGTAATGCTCTCGAAGCTCGGTTTCGAAGTAACCAAGGCGGAGGACGGAGAGGAAGCTCTCGAGCGGATCCGAAACGAACAGCCGGACCTCATCCTCCTCGACAACATCATGCCGAAGATCTCCGGGTGGGAAGTCACTCGAAGGGTCAAGCAGGCCGAAGAGTACGCCGATGTGCGGTCGACTCCAATCATCATGTTCTCTGCGATGGACGACGTAAAGGACAAGATCGAAGGCTTCGAGTTGGGCGTCGAGGACTATATCACCAAACCCTTTAATTTTTCCGAGGTTCTTGCCCGGATTAAGGCGGTCCTCCGGAGCCGCGAGCTCTCGGTGCAGCTTATCGAGCGGGAACGGCGCATCGCACTCGTGGAGTCTCTCAATCAGTCCGTCGTCTACTTTACTCAGCATCTCCGTACACCGGTCACGGCGCTCCTCGAAGCTGCCCGAAACCTCGACACCTCAGACCCGACGGCCGTCGATACCTTTGTCCACGACGCCCGACAAGAGTTCGAGACGACTCTCGCGGCTCTCGACGGCCTCGAAGAAGAGATCGACGATCTCCAGACGAAGGGAAACGAGATAAAGTCCCGGGAAGTTACCCTGGAGATGCTCGAAGAAAAATACCAGAAGCACTTTGACAGCTACCAGAATAAGCAGGGCGCAGGCGAGGTAAGCTGATGGTCTCTCCGGAAAAGGAAACGGTGCTGAGACACTTCGCCGAGGGGCGTAAGCACTACAAGATGATGGACTTTTCCGGCGCTTTGGGGCACTTTACACAAGCGTTGTCTATCGACCCCGAGGATGGGCCCTCCCAGGTCTACCACGCGCGGTGCAAACACTATATCGAGAATCCTCCCCCGGAAGACTGGGACGGTGTATTCATAATGCAGACCAAATGATCGGAAAAAAAGCGGATACCAAGCCACTACCGAAGACCGACACGCGCCTCGGCGAGGGGACCAGCCTTAAGGGCACCCTGCGGTTTTCCAAGTCCCTCGCTATTCGGGGGCGCTTCGAGGGAAAAATCGTCTCCGAAGGCTTCCTTTTCGTCGACGAGGGAGCCGAGGTAAAGGCCGACCTGGAAGTGGGGTCCGTCATAATCGGCGGGACCGTCCGGGGCAACGTGACCGCCCGAGGGCGCCTCGAGATGCTTCCTACCGGCAGGGTTTACGGCAACATTCGCGCCGGAAAGCTCCGGATCGCCGATGGCGTCGTCTTCGAAGGGAAGTGCGAGATGCTTCGGAACGCGGATTCGCTCGATGTTTTTTCGGCACCGGTCGATCAATTAAAACAGTCGGCCCAGGGAGTGTAGTCACATAAACCACGTATCAATCCTCGGGGTCGGCAACGAGTTGACCGAGGGGAAGACCCTTGACCGTCACGGACAGTACCTCTCCACCTTCTTCAACGAGCTCGGGTTTACCGTGCGGCGCATCGCCCTTATCCCCGACGACGAGGAGCTCTACAAGAAGACTCTCCGGGAGCTCATCGCCGACAGTCAGGTCGTGGTTACGACCGGGGGACTCGGGCCGACCTCCGACGACCTAACCCGGGAGGTAATCGCCGAGGTTGCCGGCGTCGACCTCGAGTTCAAGGAAGAGATCTGGAAGGCTATCGTCGATCGTTTCAAGCCCCGGGTGGTTCCGGAAACCAACAGGAAGCAGGCCCTAACCCCCGCCGGCTTCGAGCTTTTCCCCAACCCCAACGGTACCGCGCCTGGGTTCGCCGGGGGCATCGACGGCTGTCATGTGGCGGCCCTCCCGGGGCCTCCTCGGGAGCTTCACCCTATGTGCGACACCAGTCTCCGGTCCTACCTCTCCCGGACCTACGACCTGCCGTCGGCGTCGCGCATCCTGGCCACCGCGCTGCTCGTTTCCGAGTCGGCCCTCGAAGAATCACTCCAGAAGCATCGCCTGCCAGGGATAGAGTGGGGGACCCGGGCGGAGGAATTCCGCATAAGCTTTACCATTCGCGGTGGGTCCGACGAGGACCAAGAGACCGTCTTGGGCGCGCTACAGCGGGACCTGGGCGACTTTTACATACGTCGAGGTGAGGTGTCTCCCGAAGGCATCCTAATCGATACCCTCAAGGAGCGGCAACTTCGGTTGGTGACCGCGGAATCGTGTACCGGGGGCCTCGTGGGTAAGCTGCTGACCGACGTTCCCGGGGCCTCGGAGGTGTATTGGGGAGGCTTTGTGACCTACGACAACGCCGCGAAGGTACGGTCCCTCGGAGTGCCGCGAGAGGTGCTCGATACCGATGGGGCCGTGTCCGAGCGTACCGTCAGGGCCATGGCACAGGGGGCCCTCGAGGCGGCGGCCGGTGGGGCCGACGTGGCCATCGCCGTTTCCGGGATCGCCGGACCCTCCGGCGGTACCCCGGAAAAGCCCGTCGGAACGGTATGGATCGGTATCGCCGGCTCCGACGGTGCGGTGGAAGCTCATGATCTGTCCCTCGGAAGCACGAGGGATCTCATACGTCGCCGGGCGGCCGTCGGAGCGTTGCTCCTCGGGCACGCCTTTGTGAGCACTTGACACATTATTGGACGGAAACTATATTTCGATAGTACCTCGACAGTAAAGCGCCTTTCTCTACGCGTCAACGTGCTGCGAAACACTGTGAACAAGCCAAAAAATCATTATCCTGGAGTAACTTGATGGCACACTTGCGAAAGTTACAACACCCCTCCGATGACGGTGGAGACAACGCTGCCTCTTCGGACACACAAACAGAATTGAATCTTGGGTCCGATAACGCCGAAGATTCGTCGAACAAGAAAAGTCGCAAGAAGAAGATCCGGGTCGCTCTTATCAAGGACGGCGAGGGGGGCAAGAATAACGGTTCGGCCCCGGAAGACGACACCCCGGAGCCTGAGCCGGAGACTACCACCGCCGAACGGAACTCCAGTGAGGGCGGCTCCGATCGCGAGGGCCGCTCTCAGGAGCAGCAGCGCCGTTCCGGGGACCGAGGAAAGCGCAAGCGCTCCGCCCATCGTCACGGCGGGAACGGATCCGGAGGCGGAGAAGAGAAGAGCCTCTCGATAAACGACCTGACGATGATGAACATGAAGGAGCTGCGGAAGTTCGCGGTCAAGATGGGCATCAACCAGGAGAACCTGCTTGCCCTCAAGAAGCAGGAAGTTATCTTCGCGGTCTTAAAGGCTCACACCGAGTCCAACGGCTCCATCTACGCCTACGGCTCCTTGGAAATCCTTCCCGACGGCTACGGGTTTTTGCGGTCGCCGCAGAACTCCTATCTCTCGGGACCCGACGATATCTACATCTCGCCGAGCCAGATTCGGCTCTTCAACCTCAAGACCGGCGACACCGTCTACGGCCAGATTCGTCCTCCGAAAGAGGGGGAGCGATTCTTCGCGATGCTTCGGGTCGAGACGGTCAACTTCGATCATCCCTCGGTGGCGCAGACTCGGATTCCCTTCGACAACCTTACTCCCCTCTACCCCGACGAGCGCCTCGACATGGAGATGCCCAACGGCGAGCCGGCAACCAGGATGATCAACCTCTTCTGTCCTATAGGAAAGGGCCAACGGGGGCTTATCGTTTCCCCACCCCGGACCGGTAAGACGGTGCTTCTGCAGAAGATCGCGAACGCCATAACGACGAACCACCCGGAAGTCTACCTGATCGTGCTTCTGATCGACGAGCGGCCGGAAGAGGTTACCGACATGCAGCGCAACGTCGACGCCGAGGTTGTCGCCTCGACCTTCGACGAACAGGCGACCCGCCACGTTCAAGTTACCGAAATGGTCCTCGAAAAGGCCCGGCGCCTCGTGGAGCACAAGAAGGACGTCGTTATTCTCCTTGACTCCATTACCCGACTCGCTCGGGCGTACAACCAGACGGTCCCCACCTCGGGAAAGATTCTCTCCGGTGGTGTCGACTCCAACGCGCTTCATAAGCCGAAGCGCTTCTTCGGGGCGGCACGGAATATCGAAGACGGCGGAAGCCTGACAATTGTGGCAACGGCGCTGATCGAAACCGGGAGCCGAATGGACGAGGTTATCTTCGAAGAGTTCAAGGGCACCGGCAATATGGAGATCAACCTGGATCGGCGCCTCTCGGACCGGCGCCTCTACCCCTCGATCAACATCAAGAAGTCCGGTACCCGCCGGGAGGACCTCTTGCTGACCGAGGAAGAGTTGCAAAAGATGTGGGTTCTGCGAAAAGTTATCAATCCTATGGACGACGTCGAGATTATCGAGTTACTTCTTGACAGGATGGGCAAGAGCAAAAACAATGAGGCCTTCCTGCGATCGATGAACACCTCGTCGGTCGCCGAATAGAACAGACGTACAAACAGACGGAGAAAATAGAGCAATGAAAAACGAGATTCATCCGGAATACCGACCGGTCGTCTTTCGCGATACCGCTTCCGGGACGCTTTTCCTTAGCCGGTCCTCGGTGGCGAGCAAGCAAACCATCACCTACGAGGACGGAAACGAGTATCCGGTCTTCGACGTCGAGATCTCAAGCGCCTCGCATCCCTTCTTTACCGGCAAGCAGAAGCTCGTCGATACCGCAGGACGGGTAGAGCGCTTCAAGCGAAAGTACAACATCAAGGACTGAGCCGCTCTTTCGGCTCAGCGCCTCTTTCGGCGCTCCCGCAGTAGAATAAGGGCTAAGAGCGCCCCGGACAACGCCACAAACAGCTGACCCACGTAGTCTCCGAATCGGGTATAGAACGTCGGGCTCTCCGGGGAATAGATAGGCACATCCACCACAAGATACCCCGCCTCGAACATCGGGAGTTCCTCTCGTCGGCGTCCCCAGGGGTCGACGACCGTCGTTAGGCCCGAGTTGGTCGAGCGGACGAGGGTTATTCGGTTCTCCACGGAGCGAAACTTCGCCGCAACGTAGTGCTGCACCTGGGCCGAATCGGTTTGCGACCAGGAGTTGTTGGTCAGGTTGATCAAGAGGTCGGCTCCTTCCCGGACCATCTCCCGACAGACATAGCTAAACGCGTCCTCGAAGCAAATGGGTGTAGCGTACCGAAGCGTCCGGCCCTCGGCATCGGTTACTCCGGCAAGCTCGAAGAGGCGGTATTCGGACCCCGGGGTCCAAACGCCCCCGAGACCGACAAATTTCCGAAAGAAATCGCGTACGAAGGAGAGATCCCAGAAGGGGATGTTTTCGGCGAAGGGAACTAATTTGTTCTTGGCGTACCACTGCCGCACCTCTCCCTCCCGGGAGAGCAACAGGGCGCCGTTCCCGACCCGGCGCTCCTCGGCGTCCAGCAGAACCGGAGCACCGGTCAACAGCGGCGCCGGCAATTCCGCAAGAAAGCGCAAGAAAGGCTGCTCCTCCGGGTTCTCCCGGTAGAAGCCGGTGTTTTCCGGGTAGAGACGTCGGAGGCTCGTCTCGCTCCAGACGACGAGGTCTACCCCCGATGCATCCTCGTCGGTGGCCGGGGAAACCTCCCGGGCCGCCTCTACCGCCTCCAAGGTAATCTCCTGAGCCCGGGCCAAGGCGGGGAGCTCGTTTCCCCGGGCCCAGCTGTCGCTGTTCTGCTGAATCAGGACCATCCGTGCCGTCGCGGCCACCGGGCGTTCCTCCCGGAGGGCGAAGAGCCCGTAGGCGACGATAAGGAGGCTTAGGCCGAGAAAAGCGCCGCCCCCGACGACGATGGCTCGGCGATGTCCGAGGTCGACTGTCGGAGCCGGCGGGAGCCGGCGGTCTAGGATCTCGAGGATTACCGCGTTTGCGAGGGTCACCACGAATCCTAGGAGCCAGACTCCGGTGATATCGACGTGTTGAATCAAAAGGTCGATCGACGCCGCCGGATACCCCATGAGGCCCCAGGGGTAGGCCAGAAAGCCGATGGAGCGGAGATAGTCGTACGCGGCAAAGAAGAGGGCCAGAACAAAAGGCCGGGCCCACCCCGGTAGTCGCCGGTGGGTGCCCAGGATCGGTCCCAGGATGGCGTGGTAGATGCCGAAGCCGAGGGTTACCCCGCCGATGGTCCAGACGCTGAACTCTCCGAAGAACATAAGCCAATAGTTGGTCGCAAAGCCGGAAACGACGCCGTAGACCGCGCCGATCGTCGCGTCTTGGCGCCAGCCCCCCGGAGAGCGGCGGAGCGCGAAGAAGTAAGGGACAAGACAGACGAGACCGAGAAAGAGGTTGCCCTCGAAGAAAAGCTCGTTCGGAAGCGCCGCGGCGGTAAGAAGGCCGGCGAAAGCCGACAAGAGCAGGGGAATCTTTAACACGGCGTTAGCATACCGGTGTCATGGTCTTTGTTGAATAGCAGAGGACTAAGGGTTAGAATGGAGAGACGTCGCTAGGGAGGGGACGATGCGCATACTTGTTACCAATGACGACGGGATCGAGAGTCCCGGCCTCCATACCATTGCCCAGGCGCTGTCCCGGCATCACGAAGTCTGGGTAGTAGCTCCGGAATCGGAGCGGAGCGCGATGTCCCACTACATTTCCGTAAAGAACCCGGTGATAGTCCGGGAGATCGCTCCCCAACGGTTTACCGCCTCGGGCTCTCCGGCGGACTGTGTCATCGTCGGGATGCTCGGCGTGATGCCCGACGAGCCGGACGCCGTCGTCTCCGGTATCAACATTGGTCCGAACCTTGGGACCGACATTATCTATTCCGGAACCGTCGCTGCTGCTCGGCAGGGCTCGATTATGGGCAAGCCGTCGGTCGCCGTCTCCCTCGATACCTTTTCCGAGCCGATGCACTTCGGTCCTGTGGCCGATTTTGTCGCCGAGAACCTGGAAACCATGGTCGATCTCTGGAAGGGTGACCATTTCTTGAGCATCAACGCCCCGAACCTGTCGGAAGCCCCTCAGACTGTGGAGATTACACGGCCGAGCCACCGGGTCTACCACGACCGATTAGAGGAGTTTGCGTCGCCCCACGGAGAGGTGTACTATTTTCTTCGGGGGGCACCTGTCGATACCGAGCTCGCCCCGGGAACCGATTGGTACGCGGTATCCCAGGGATCGATTTCGGTAAGTCCGATCTCGATTCATCCGACGATAACAGAGGAGGACGAGACGTACAAAGCGGCTCAGTTCGTCGTCTCCCCCGTATGAGGATGTGATGGAAAAGGCGGTGGCGCTCCTAAAAGCCAAACGGTTCCGTCAGGCGATCCAGGCCCTGCTGGACGCGGAGGTCGAGCCCGAAGAGCGGTCCTTGGTCTCCTACTACCTCGGTCTTTCCTACACTCACCTCGGCAAGTTCGACGAAGCGCTCCTCTACCTGGAGCAGGTTGCCACAGGAGACGTCGATTTTCCCTTCCAGTTCCAGAGCCGGATGATTCTCGGCTACATCTACTCGGTAACCAGGCGCCCACGACTCGCAGAGTTCGAGTTTCGTCGCCTTCTCGCCGACGGCTTCGAGTCTACCAAAGTCTACTCCGCCCTTGGATACGTGCTCTACGCCCAGGGCAAGAGCGAGGCGGGAATCAAAGCCCTCGAACAGGCACTGGAGTTGGACGGCGAGAACGCCACGGCGCTGAACTCGCTTGGGTACATCCTGGCGGACGAGGAGGTCTCGTTGGAAAAGGCCCTCGACTACTGCAAACGAGCCGTAAGTCTCCGGCCGGACAACGCCGCTTGCCTCGACTCCCTCGGGTGGACCCTCTTCAAGCTCGGTAAGTTTAAGGAGGCCAGGAGCTATTTGCGCCGGGCCAAAGATCTATCGCCGGATAGCGAGGTCATAGCCGGTCACCTCAGAGCGACTATCGAGGCAGGAAGATGAATCGCCCCTGGGTTCGGGTGGCGTTTCTCTTGCTTATCGTCCTCCCTGCGGCTGTCGGACAGAACATCGACATGGCAGCCGTCCGGGGAGAGGAGGAGTTCCAACGGGGAGTCCGGGCGTATCACCAAGCGAGGCTTTCCCAGGCCATTCTTGCCTTTACCGAGTCTCTCTCCCATCAGCCCCAGGACCCTCGAACGAGGGTTTGGCTCGGGCACGCGTACTACCGTTCGGGGTTCGAGGACGCAGCACTGTCCCAGTGGGAGTATGCCGGCCGCCTCGGCTCGGACACGGCGTATCTTCGCTTTCTACGGCAGGTCGTAGCGCAGCGGCGGAACGTCGATCTCCAGGCCGAGGCGGATCGACGCTACGTAGTCGCCGGGGAGCTTTCGGGAACCCCGGGCAATATTCGGGTCTTTTCCCGACCGACCTCCCTGCGGCCCCGGCCCGACGGCTCCTTCTACCTGACTTCCTTCGCGACCCACGAAGTCCTTGTCCTCGATGTCAACGGCGTCCCTACCCGGCAGCTTTCCGGAGGGGTCCTTGGATTCTCCCAGCCCTACGACATTATGCCCCTGCCTTCGGGGGATCTGGTGGTCAGCGAGTTTGGTGCCGACCGGGTGGTCCGCCTCTCCCCCGGAGGGCGGCGAATCGTCGAGATGGGAAGTCGAGGGACCAACGCGGGGCAGCTTCTCGGGCCCCAATACCTCGCCGTCGACGAGGGAGGCTTTGTCTACGTAACCGACTGGGGAAATCGGCGCGTCTCCAAGTTCTCTTCGGAGGGGGAGTTTCTCCTCTCCTTCGGACGGAGGGCTCCCGGGTTTGACGGCTTCTCGGCTCCAACGGGAATCGTCGCGGTCGACGGACGTATCTTCGTCGCCGACGCCCGGCGTCGAAGCGTGGCGGAGTTCGATACAAGCGGCAACTTTGTCCGGGAAATTGCGGACATCGGCCTTCAGCGGCCCGAGATGCTCTCTGTCTACGATTCCCGGAGGCTCCTCGTTGCCGACGGGGATCGGGTTGCCCTTCTCGACGTTGACAACGAGGTGCTCGAGCCGGTTACGAGCGAAAGGTCCATCGGGAGCCGAATTACCGGGGTTACTCTCGATCAGAACGGAAACATTCTCGCGTCGGATCTTGAAGAGGACCGGGTCTATTTCCTCTCCGAGTCGAGTAGCCTCTTCGGCGGGCTCTTCGTCCACGTAGACCGAGTAATCGCCGAAGACTTTCCCCGGATCTTCGTCGAGCTTTCTGTGTCCGACCGCCGAGGGAACCCAATCGTGGGCTTGCGGAGCAGCAACTTTTTGGCGATGGAAAACGGGCGACGCCTCGACGACGTGCAGCTCGTCGGCGCCCCGGACCAGGGGAGCAGAACCAGCTTTTCCCTCTTAATCGAAGCCTCGCCGGCAGCCGTGGCGAGGCACCAAGAGCTCGAAGCCGCCCTCGAAGGCACTCTTGCCGGAATTACCGGGGAAGACCGTCGGGGTCTGATTCTTGCCGCAGACGCTCCGGTAGCCGTTACCGGGAGCGAAGCAGCCGGGTCTCTCTACTCCCGGCACCGAGGGGTCGCTACTCCGGCCTGGAGCTTCGATCTCGGGCTCCGGGACGCCGCCATGGGACTCCTGACGCAGCCGCAACGGAGAGCCGTCATCTTTTACGCCGCCGGCCCCCTTCCGGACCACGCCTTCGACCGATACGGCCTTCCGGAAACCGCCGAGCTGCTCAAGAACAACCAGGTTTCCTTTAGCGTAGTCTACCTATCGCCCTCGACTTCGAGCCCCGAGCTCGATTTTCTCGTTCGCGAGACCGGGGGATCGGCGGCCTACGTCTACCAGGAAGAAGGAGTGCGGCCGGTGACCGAAGCCGCTCGTAGCGTTCCCGGTGGTCGTTACCTCTTGCGCTACGAGTCTACGAGCCAAACCGATTTTGGCCGGGCCTACCTTCCTCTGGTCGTCGAAACCTACCTGTTCCGAAAGAGCGGTCGAGGAGAGTTGGGCTACTATCCACCCCTGGAGTTCTAACTATGGGGTTCAGGGACCGCCGAGCGCGCCGTCGCGCCGAGTGGGAGCAGATCTGCAATCGATGCGGTCTGTGCTGCTACGACCGAAAGCGAACGCTTCGGGGGCGGGTCGCTATTCTCTGGAAAAGGCCCTGTCCCTACCTCAAGATTTCCAATGGCCTCTGTACGGTCTACGATAAGCGCTTCTCGGTCTGTAAGGATTGCCGAAAGGTCACCATCTTCCACGCCCTCTTCGATAGCTACATGCCGGAAAGCTGCGCGTATGTCCAACGCTTCCGCCCCTTCGCCCGGCGACGGAAGCCTCCGATCCCCGCCGAAGAGTAGCCGAAGAGTAACAATCGTATCCGGGAGCGCGGATCACGTTTGACCCCCCTTGGGGCCTATCGTATCTTTGGGACGTGATCCCTGGGAGCATCGAACAGACAAAAGAAAAGTCAAAGGAAAAGATAAAGGAACCGGAGATGTACCGGGTCCTGCTTCACAACGACGACTACACGACGATGGAGTTTGTCGTCGAGGTCATTATGAAGGTTTTCAAGAAGCCGGTAATGGAAGCAACCCAGATAATGATGCAGGTCCACAAGGCGGGTAAGGGCTCCGTAGGCGTCTACACCCACGACATTGCAGCCACCAAGGTCCAACAAGTGCGCGAGCTCGCGCGTCAGCGCGATTTTCCCCTCAAGTGCACCATGGAGAAAGCATAAGCCATGCGAATAAACCGCGAATTGCAGGTAATCCTCAACGCCGCCTTTCAGGAGGCAAAACAGAGGAAACACGAATACCTGACACCGGAGCACGTCCTCTACGCCGCGCTCCATTTTGAATATCCCCGGGACGTTGTCGCCGAATGCGGCGCGGAGCCCGACGAGATCCGCACCGAGGTAGACGGTCACCTTACCGAGAAGGTTCCCGTTGTCGAGGATACGGATCCGTTCCAGTCCCTCGGTTTCCAAAGCGTCGTCGAGCGGGCGGTGTTTCACACCGAGAGCGCCTCGAAGGAAGAAGTAGATATCGGAGACATCCTCGTCTCCATCTTCGACGAGGAAGACTCCTTCGGCGCCTATTTCTTGAGGAAAGCGGGGATCAGCCGGATCGATCTTCTTCACGTAATCTCCCACGGTCTATCCAAGGTGGAGGCGCAAGACGAGAACGGGGCAACCGAAGACGAAGTCGGGGAGGACGCCTTTGAAGAAACCGCCGAGGGCGTCGCCGAGGACGAGGAAGCCGAGGAGAAGGCGGGGGGGAAGCGCCGTCGCCGGGATCCCTTGAGCCAATTTACCACCGATCTGACGAAGTCTGCCCGGGAAGGACGCCTCGAGCCGCTGATCGGCCGGGAGGATATTCTCGAGCGGACCATGCAGGTCCTCTGCCGCCGTCTCAAGAACAATCCGATCCATCTCGGAGACCCCGGTGTCGGGAAGACCGCCATTACCGAAGGTCTCGCGCAGCGGATTGCCGACGGCACCGTGCCTCCGGCCTTGCGGGACTACACGGTACTCGCCCTCGACATGGGGGGGATGATAGCCGGGACCCGCTATCGGGGCGACTTCGAAGAACGGATGAAGCAGGTGATGAAGGCGCTGGAAAAGCGCACCGACATTATTCTCTTTATCGACGAGATTCATACCCTCGTTGGGGCCGGGGCGGTTTCCGGAGGCTCGATGGACGCCTCGAATATGCTAAAACCCGCGCTGGCGAGTGGACGGATCCGCTGCATCGGCTCTACGACCTTTGAAGAGTACCGTCGCTTTTTCGAAAAGGACCGGGCCCTCTCCCGGCGATTTCAAAAGATCGAGGTCCTCGAGCCAACCGAAGACGAAACCGTCGAGATTCTCAAAGGTCTCCGGAGCAAGTACGAGGAGTTCCACAACGTCCGTTACACCGACGAAGCCCTCAAGTCGGCGGTTCATCTCTCGGCGCAGTACATAAACGACCGCCACCTTCCGGACAAGGCCATCGACGTTATCGACGAATGCGGCGCCTTTACCCGGATGAAGCTCGAGGCCTCCGAGGCACAAGGCGAGCCGGTCGTAATCACCGAGCAGCAGGTCGAGCGTGTGGTCTCGAAGATGGCCAAGATTCCGGAAAAGAGCGTTTCTGTTTCCGAGAAGGACCGCCTGAAGGGCCTCGAGGGGGACCTAAAGTCCGTCGTCTTCGGTCAGGACCCGGCCGTCGAATCGGTGGTGGACGCGGTAAAGCGCTCCCGGGCGGGTTTTCGTCACCCGGACAAGCCGGTGGCCTCGTTTCTCTTCGTCGGCCCCACCGGAGTCGGCAAGACCGAGCTCGCTCGGCAGCTCTCCGACACCCTCGGAATCTCGCTGCATCGCTTCGACATGAGCGAGTACCAGGAAAAGCACACCGTCAGCAGGCTTATCGGTTCGCCGCCGGGCTACGTCGGGTACGAGGAGGGGGGACAGCTCTCCGAAGCCATTCGAAAAGAGCCCCACGCCGTCCTCCTTCTCGACGAGATCGAGAAGGCGCATCCGGATATCTTTAACATCTTGCTTCAGGTGATGGACTACGCGACCATTACCGATAACACCGGCAAGAAGGCCGACTTCCGGAACGTCATTCTTATCATGACCTCCAACGCCGGTGCCCGGGAGCTCGGTCGACCGCTAATCGGCTTCGGCGAGCGACAGATTACCAGCGAGGCGGTAAACGACGCGGTGGAAAAGATCTTCTCCCCGGAGTTTCGAAACCGCCTCGACAAGGTCGTGCAGTTTCAGCGTCTCCCGGAAGAGGTTATCCAGAACATCGTTCGCAAAGAGATCGCCGCCTTTAACGAGCAGCTCTCCGAAAAGAATGTAAGCCTCGAGGCGACCGACGAATGTATCGCCTGGCTCGCGGAGAAGGGCTATTCCGACGAGTTTGGAGCGCGGAACATCGGGCGACTGGTGGAGGAGAAGCTCAAGCGCTACTTCGTCGACGCCGTGCTCTTCGGCGATCTTGCCGACGGCGGGACCGCCGTCGCGGATATCGAAGACGGAGAGGTGGTCATCCGGACCGAGGTGCCGACGCCCGAGGGGTAAGCCGTGTCCTTCCCCTACCTCGACGAGAACCAGAGCGTACGGTTCCCTCCGCTAGAAGAAGCTACCCCCGAGGGAGTCGTAGCCGTCGGGGGCAACCTCTCCCCGGGAATGCTGCTCTCGGCGTACCGCCAGGGAATCTTTCCCTGGTTCTCGGAAGACGAGGAGCCAATCCTCTGGTGGAGCCCGGACCCCCGGTACGTCCTCTTCGTGGACGAGCTTTCGGTACCGCGGCGCCTTACCCGGAGCCTCAAAAAGGAACCCTTTGAGATAACCTTCGACAGCGCCTTCGACGCGGTTATCCGTTCCTGCGCCACGGTATTCCGGCCGAAAGAGATGGGCACCTGGATTACCGGGGAGATGTTCCGAGCCTACACCCGGCTCCACGAGTTGGGGTACGCCCATTCGGTAGAGGCGTGGCGGGAGGGCGAACTGGCCGGCGGGCTCTACGGCGTCTGTCTCGGGGGCGTCTTCTACGGAGAGAGCATGTTCCACCGGGAGACCAACGCCTCTAAGGCGGCGTTCGTGGCCCTGGTTCGGGGCCTCGAGGCCAACGGCATTCGGTTGATCGACTGTCAGATGGAGACCCCGCTCCTCGCTTCCTTCGGCGCCCGCCACATTCCCCGAGAGGAGTTTGCCGGTCTCCTCCTCGCTCTTCTTGCCGAGGAGACCCGGCGTGGGAGTTGGAAATCCTGGTCCCTCGCCTCGTAATTCATTACAAAGCGCGTCAATAATGCACTATATTTCGGGCATGGCACGTTACTGGACCAAACCGAGAATAGTCTTCTTTACCTGGGGCCTCGTCGAGTTGATCGGATGGCTCGCGACGCACTATTGGCCCGACCCCCGGGTCAACTGGGTCTGGCTCGTTCTGACGATAATTGGTCTAATACCGATGTTCCTCTACATGCCCCTGAAGGCGCAGAAGATGAGGAACATCCTCCTGTTATGGGTTATCACCGTTACCGTCGGCATGGTGGCCTCCTTCGGCGCCTTCGCCTGGCAGTGGCTCCGGACTCTTCCCGCCTACCTCGGTGCGTTTTGGCTCGTTCTTATGGGGGTGGCCTTTCTGATAAACGCACGATGGTGGACCCCTAAGCTCTTTACGGCCGGCGGACTCGCCCAGATAGCCGCCGGAGTTGCGATCTATTTCGTTCCTGCTCTGATGGGGCCCCAGTACCTTATCGCCGCGATTGTCGGTTCGGGGGCGATGTTCTTGCTTATGGCCAAATAGGGGCCGGCGTAGTTAATTGTTGACGTTTATAGTCAATAATACGTATATAATCGATTATGAATACAAACAGAGCACGATTGTTTTTGGTCTCTTTTTCCCTATTGGTTCTCTTTGCGGTGGCCCCCGCGTTTGCCCAAGAGGTAGTCGACGTCACCGATTCGAACGCCGCCGTCAAGGAGATTGTCGTCGAAAACGACGGCCTTAGCTTCGTTCCGAACGAGATTCGGGTGAACCAGGGAGACCGGATTCGCCTTACCTTCCGAAATACCGGCGGGTTTCACGACTGGGTCATCGACGAGTTCGATGCCGCCACGAGCCAGATAACCGCAGGAAACTCGGAGACCGTGGAGTTCGTCGCCGATCAAGCCGGTGAGTTCGAGTTCTACTGCAGCGTCGGGAACCACCGGGCCAGGGGCATGTTCGGCGCCTTCGTGGTCGTCGCGGATTAGTCGCCTCAGTAGTCGAACCCGCTTTCTCCGATAAACTCCCGGAGAATCGAGTCGCTAGGAACGTTTCGCTCCGGGATGCCGACAAAATTATCGAGGAATCCCATCAGGCGGATCGCCTCGTGGTAGACGTCGTGGTGCGGCTTTACCATGGACAGAAGCGGCCAGGCGTAGTTTCTCAAGACCGCCAGCTCGTAATCGAGGGCCGAATTGAAGGCTACGTCGGCGGAATCCTGGTACGGGAAGATGTTACGGTTTTCGCCCCGGCGAACCGAGGGCCACATGTGCAGAGTATCTAAGGCGCTGTGGCCCCGGAACTGGTAGTCCCGGACCATTCGGCGGATAAGCCGGTTATCCGTGGTCGGGATCCGGTTGTGGTCGTCGAGGTTCAGTTGGGTTAACGCCGAAACGTAGACCTTGAACTTGTTCTCCGCGGTTATCCGGGGCGTTAGTTTGTCGTTTAGGCCGTGGATTCCCTCGAGAATCAAGATCCCGTTATCTGGTAGACGAATCGGGGTATCACTCGTAATCCGGCTCCCCGTCTTGAAGTCGAAGACCGGCATTCGAACCTCTCTCCCTTCAAACAGCTTTAAGAGCTGGTCGTTCAAGAGGGCGACGTCGATCGCCTCGAGGCTTTCAAAATCGTAGTTTCCCTCTTCGTCCCGGGGCGTTTGCTCGCGAGGAACGAAATAGTTGTCGAGGGCGACGCTTACCGGGATACGGCCTGCGGCCCGGAGCTGGATCTCGAGTTTCTTCGCGAAGGTCGTCTTGCCGGAAGAAGACGGACCGGCGATCAGAACTACCCGAACGTGGCTCTCGCTTACAATTCGATCGCCGATCTCGGCGATCCGTTTGTTCTGAAGCGCTTCGGCGACCCGGATGAACTCCCGAATGCCGCCGGAGACCACGCGATCGTTTAACCGTCCGGCGGAGCCTACGTCGAGAATACGGCCCCACTCCTTATGCTCTTGATACACCGAGAAGAGGAGGGGGCTTCCCCGGAAGGTACCGAGCTCCCGTGGGCTTCCTTCTCCGCCGGGAAAGCGAAGGATAAAGCCACCCTCGTAGGTCTCTAAGGAGAAGGTCGAAAGGACCCCGGTTCTTGGCGCCAAGGGGCCGTGAGCCAGGTCCATGACGTCTCCACAACGGTAGACGGCTATCTTCGAAGCGTTTTGGTGCTCTACCAGAAGTGCCGTGTCGGCCATGCCACTGTCTTCGAAGTAGTCGATCGCGTCCTCGTAGGCAAGGTGGCACCGGGTAATATCGAGGTCTTCTTCGACGAGGCCCCGCATCCGCTCTTCGACCCTCTCCAGCGTAGGGGGGGCAACGGTCTGTTCCTCCCCGAGGGTATAGTAGTAGCTGTCACCAAGGCTGTGCCCGATAACAAGGCGGATCTCCGGCGCGACTTCGTGAAAAGCCATCGTCAGCAAAAAGCAGAGGCTCCGGCGGTATACCCGTCGGCCCTCGGTCGAGTCGATCGTAACCGGCTCGAGTCGGGCGTTTATCTCCAAAGGGTAGGAGAGGCTGGTAATCTCGTTGTTTACCCGCATCGCCATTAAGTTAATGTCCGCCGGATCGGTTCCCGCGGCCCTCATGGCCTCTGAGACGCGAATGCCCGCAAAGGCCGTAAACGGCCCCGCCGTTCCTAGATGATAGGTGATGTTCGTAGTCATGATCGTGGGTCGAGGAGCTCCTGACTCTCTTCCGGACTCAGGGTCCGGACTACCTTGTACTGCTCTTCTACGGTTCTGACACTCGGCTGGTCGGCGTACCGATGCCCTTCGGCGGACGCGATCAGTCGAACGATCGGAGCTCTGGGATTGTCATTGTTGCTCTCGACCACCATTCCCCGATAGCCGTTGGTAAGCTCGACATAGGTTCCGAGGGGAAAGATCGACAAGTTGGCAATAAGAGCCCTCAAGACGTGTTCGTCGTATTTGGTTCCTCGGCCCTGGATCAGCTCGAGAATCGCCTGGTGGGGATCACCAGCCGGCCGGAAGGGCCGTTCGGCCGTCTGGGCGGCGTAGGAGCCGGCGACCGAGATTATCTTGGCGTACTGGGAGATCCGCTCGGCCGTAAGGCCCCGGGGGTATCCCGTACCGTCGAGGTTTTCTCGGCATTCGAGGACCGCGAGACAGACGCTCAAAGGAAAGGAGTACTGCTTGAGAACCTTGAAGCCGAGCACCGTATGAGCAAGGATGGCCTTCCGCTCCTGGGGCGAAAGCTCTTTCGAAGACATATAGACCTGAGGGGGAAGTCGAATCATGCCGATTTCGTGGAGTATTGCCGCGGTACCGAGCTCGATAAGCTTGTGGGCCGGAATTCTCAAGGTGGCCCCAATCGCGGTACTCAAAATTGTTGTGCGCACGGAATGCTCTACGATGTAATTCTTGTCGAGGTTCCGCAGGGCGCTAAACCTCAAGAGGTACTTTCTGTGCGACTTCACCATCTCGACGAGCTCTTTGATCCGTTCGGAGACGGTCCGCTGGGATAGCTCGTTCTTCGTGACAAAGTTGGTGAAGGTTTTCTCGGTAAAGCTGAGCATCTGGGCGTAGGTACTCTGGGCTTCCTTGAGGAGCTCCCGTTCTTTGACCCCCTGTTCTAGGTCGATAAGCGGGGCGTCTTCCGCAGCGTCGGTAATCGGGGCCGTCGGCGATTCGTCTACCGGATTCCCTTCGCAGAGAAGCGAGGCGTAGCCCCATTTAACCAGCCGATTCCGCAGCTCGTCCGTTAGCGGCGTCTCCGGCGACAAAAGGATATACTTCTCGTCGAGAAAGACAGGCTGAGTGAAGTACTTGCCGCTGGTGGCGTTCTGCAATGCTAGGCGGTTCATCCCGCTCCCGTTGACCCCCCATATCGTTTTACTTATGCTAGCCCTATTATAGAGCACTTCACCATGAAGTTTAAGATCATCTTCGTCGTCTTCAATATCGTCATTGTCGTCTCCTTTCTCTTCATATTTTTTATGCCGGCGATAATTCTCGGTTGGGAGTACGGCCGTCTCTTCTGGTCGAGCAATTGGCTTCTTGGTGCCGCGTTTGTCGCGGTCCTCGGGGGACTCAACGCCTACTTTCTGTCGAACTGGAAACTCTTCGGCTACCTCGAGCGGGAGGAATGGTCGAGTCTGATCGACTACCTCGAAGACCAGGTCTACCGGAAACGACGATTCAATCTCCAGCGGATACGCATCCTGATAAACGCGTACATCGTGTCTTCCAGGACAGAGGGTATTTCGAAACTGGAAGATTTCCTCCGGGCCGAGAAACCGGAGATTATTCCCCGGTTTTCCCTCGCTCTCGGGGTTCCTCACCTGCTTAGGAACGACCCGGTCGACATGGAGCTCTATTACGGGGAGTTAAAGGATAAGAAAGAGACCAAGGATCCGCGTTGGGTTCGCTGGAGCTACGCCTTTGCCTTGATGCTTGGAAAGAAGACGGAGCTGGCTCGGGACGAGCTCTTGAGTCTCGCCGACGAAGCGAAAGACCCTATCCTGCGTCTTCTGACTGCCTACCTCCTCGACGCCTACGCTACCCAGGATCAAGATGTTCGCAACATCGTGCTGGAAACCGTGCGGTCGATAACGAGGGAATACAGCGTGGGCTCTTGGCGCAAGGAAGTCGAACGACAGCGGAGCAATATCCAAATTGTCGTACTTTCCAAGCTGATCGACGACGCCACCGCCTGGGCCTTCGAAACCAGGAGCCCCGGCGGCTCCCCCGGCGCGGCACTCTGATATTCCGAGACTCTCGGTAACAAGGACAAAAAAGTGGCGGACACGATTAAACCCGGAACCTACATCAAGTCTCACAAATTGGACGAAGTCCTCTACGACATCCGAGGCCCGGTTCTTTCCGAAGCCCAGCGTCTCGAGGAGGAGGGCTTCAAGGTCCTCAAACTAAACATCGGAAACCCCGCGCCCTTTGGCTTCGACGCCCCGGACGAGCTCTTCCACGACGTTATCGTGAACCTCCGGAACGCCCAGGGGTACAGCGACAGCAAGGGGCTCTTTAGCGCCCGAAAAGCCGTCATGCAGGACTACCAGCAGAAAGGGATCCTCGGGGTCGAGATCGACGATATCTACATCGGCAACGGGGTCAGCGAGCTTATCGTCATGGCGATGCAGGGCCTTCTGAACGCCGGGGACGAGATTCTCGTCCCTTCCCCGGATTACCCGTTGTGGACCGCGGCGGTTACCCTCTCCGGGGGAAAGGCGATCCACTACCTCTGCGACGAGGCTTCCGACTGGGTTCCGGATATGGAAGACATCCGGGGCAAGATTACCAGCCGGACCAAGGGTATCGTCGTGATCAACCCGAACAACCCCACGGGAAGCGTTTATCCCCTCGAGATTCTCGAAGAGATTCACAAGACGGCGTACGAGCACGGCCTTATCGTTTTCGGGGACGAGATCTACGAGAAGATCACCTACGACGAAGCCGAGCACGTAAGCCTGGCGACCATCTGCGACGACTTGTTCTGTGTAACCTTCAACGGGCTCTCGAAGGCGTACCGTGCCGCCGGTTTCCGGGCCGGATGGATGGTCATTTCGGGGCGGAAGATGCTCGGAAGCGACTACCGGGACGGCCTCGATCTCTTGGCCAACATGCGCCTCTGCTCGAACGTACCGGCTCAGTTCGCCATACAGGCGGCATTGGGCGGTTATCAAAGCGTCAAGGAGCTGGTCCTCCCCGGGGGACGCCTCTTCGAGCAGCGCAATCTCGCCCACCGGATGCTCAACGAGATTCCCGGGGTAAGCTGTACCCTTCCCAAGGGGGCGCTCTATCTCTTCCCGAAACTCGATCCGGGGCGCTTCGGGATTACCGACGACGCCCGCTTCGTCTTCGACCTCTTGACCGAGACGAAGGTACTGGTGGTGCAGGGGAGCGGCTTCCACGCCGCGGATCAGCACCACTTCCGGATCGTCTTTCTTCCGGACACCAAGACCTTGTCGGCGGCGATCGAAGGGATCGCAGACTTTCTCTCCTGGTATCGACAGTAGGGCGCATCCCCCGGAACGAGCTCGCCTTGACCGCAGCCTCGGGGCATCGGTACAATGCGCGAGCACAAGGAAATATGAAGGTACGAGTACGATACGCGCCGTCCCCGACAGGTCTCCAACACATTGGAGGGGTCAGGACGGCCCTCTTTAACTACTTTTTTGCTCGCAGCGCCGGCGGCGCCTTTGTCCTCCGTATCGAGGATACGGACCAGGAGCGTTTCGATCCCCGGGCCCTCGAGGACATCTACGAGACCTTCGCCTGGCTCGGGATATCCTGGGACGAGGGGCCGGATGTCGGCGGTGACTACGGTCCCTACGTCCAGTCCGAGCGGGTGGAGCTCTACCGGAAGCACGCCGACCGGCTCGTCGACGCCGGAAAAGCCTACTGGGCCTACGATACCGCCGAAGAGCTCGAAGCAATGCGGGCCGCCCAGGGAGGAAAGGGGCCGGGGTACGACCGCCGGGGGCGCGACCGGAGCGCCGAGGAAAACGAGCGAAGAAAGGCCGACGGCGTCCCGGGGGTTGTGCGCTTTAAGGTGCCCCTCGAAGGCACGACCGAGACGCAGGATCTGGTCCTCGGCCGGATTAAGCGCAAGAACGCCGACATCCCGCCGGATCCGGTCCTCCTGAAATCCGACGGCTTTCCGACCTACCACCTTGCCAACGTCATCGACGATCATTCGATGGAGATAAGCCACATCCTCCGGGCCCAGGAGTGGGTCCCCTCGGCGGCCCTCCACGTGCAACTCTACCGCGCCTTCGGCTGGGAGCCGCCGCATTACTGTCACCTCCCGATGGTTCTCGGGAAGGACGGGCAGAAGCTCTCCAAACGCCACGGCGCCACCCAGGCCCTGGAGTTTCGAAAAGCAGGCTACCTCGCCGAAGCGGTTCTGAACTACGTCACCCTCCTCGGATGGTCCTACGACGACAAGAGAGAGTTCTTCACCAAGTCCGAGCTCGAGGGGCTCTTCTCTCTGGAAAAGATCAACAAGGCGCCTGCGGTCTTCGACTACAAAAAGCTCGAATGGTTCAACGGCAACTACATCCGGGAGCTTTCTCCGGAAGAGCTCTACCGGCGGATACTCCCCTTCCTAGTCGGGGCGGAGTTGGTGTCGGACCCGCCGACCGAGGCAGAAGAAAACACAATTATGGGAGCACTCCCCTTGATCCACGAGCGGCTAAAGCTGCTCTCGGACGCCCCGGATCTCCTTCGCTTCATTCTCACCGAGCCGGCGACGGCACCGCCGGAAGAGTTTCTCGGCAAAAAGATGACCCTGACAGACGCCTACGAGTATCTTAAGATTGCTCGAGAGCTCATCGTCGACTTCGACTCCCGGACCCAGGAAGAAAACGAGGAGCTCTTCCGGCAGAAGGCCGAGGAAATCGACGCAAAAATCGGACAGCTCTTAACGCCCCTCCGGGTGGCTGTTACCGGTTCCAAGGTCTCACCGCCGCTCTTCGGCTCCATAGCACTCTTGGGAAGCGAGGCCGCCCTCCGGCGGGTCGACGCAGCCCTTACCATCCTGAAAAACGAGGAATTAGATGGCTGAACAGGTTACCAACGATACAAAGACCATGGAGAGCATCGTCTCCCTCTGTAAGCGGCGAGGATTCGTCTTCCAGAGCTCCGATATCTACGGCGGGCTCTCTTCCGCGTGGGACTACGGTCCGATGGGCGTCGAGCTCAAGAACAACATCGAAGCCTTCTGGTGGAAGGAGATGACCCAGCTCCACGATAATATCGTGGGACTCGACGCGGCCATCATGATGCACCCTCGGGTCTGGGAGGCCTCGGGCCACGTCGAAAGCTTCTCCGACGTCATGGTCGAAGACACCGTAACCAACGAGCGTTACCGCCTCGACCTTCTGACCGAAGAACAGCAACGGACAATGACCAGTCCGAACGGCAACCCGCTTTCGGAGCCGAAGCAGTTTAATCTTATGTTCAAGACCCACCTTGGGCCCGTGGTGGATTCGGGGTCCGTCGTCTACCTCCGGCCGGAGACCGCCCAGGGTATCTACGTCAACTACAAAAACGTCCTCCAGACCGCCCGGGTCCGAGTTCCCTTCGGGATCGCCCAGGTCGGAAAGGCCTTCCGCAACGAGATCGTCACCAAGAACTTTATCTTTAGGACCTGCGAGTTCGAGCAGATGGAGATGCAGTACTTCGTCCACCCTTCGGAAGACCAGAAATGGTTCGATTTCTGGAGGGAGGCGCGGATGGACTACTACAAGCGAATGGGCGTCCGGCCGGAGAAGCTCCGGTGGCGGGAACACGGGCCCGACGAGCTCGCGCACTACGCCAAGGCGGCCTTCGACATCGAATACGAGTTTCCCTTCGGGTGGAAGGAGCTCGAAGGCGTCCATAACCGGACCGACTTCGACTTAAAGCGCCACATGGAATACTCCGGGAAGGACCTGGAATACCTCGACGACCAGAGCCGGGAGCGCTACGCCCCCTACATTATCGAAACCTCCGCGGGGCTGACCCGGAGTGTGTTGATGGTCCTCGCGGACGCCTACGAGGAGCAGGAGATCGGCGAGAACGATGTTCGGACAGTGCTGCATCTTCATCCCCTGGTGGCTCCCGTAACCGTCGCGGTCTTTCCCTTAGTGAAGAAGGACGGCCTCGCGGAGAAGGCGCAGGAGATTCAGAAATCGTTGAAGGCTCACTTTATGACCTTCTACGATCAGAGCGGCGCCATAGGCCGGCGTTACCGTCGGCAGGACGAAGTCGGCACGCCCTTCTGCGTTACCATCGACTACGAGACCATGGAGAAGGGCACGGTGACAGTTCGCCACCGTGACTCGATGGAACAGACCCGGGTTCCCGTCGACGAGCTGGTCCCGACCATTCGGGCGGCGATCGATGCCTACCGGCGAACCTGAGGCGTCGCAAAGATGATTCTCCAAGAGCTCCGGGCTCGGGGTTTTTTCCAGCAGTGTACCGATTTCGAAGCCCTCGGAGCCGAGCTAGAGAAACAGCCGACCACGGCCTACGTCGGCGTAGATCCGACGGGTCCGAGCCTCCACGCCGGCCATCTGGTCCCGATCATGGCGATGATCCACCTTGCCCGAGCAGGGCACAAGCCGATTATCCTGATCGGTGGTGGCACCGCAAAAATCGGCGACCCCTCGGGGAAGACCGAGATGCGCAAGATGCAGACCGAAGAGACCATCGCCGGCAACGCCGCCGCGATCCAAAAGCAGATCGAGGATCTCTGCAGAAGCCTCGACGTGGAACTTACGTTTCTGAACAACGCCGAATGGCTCGACTCGCTGAATTACATCGCTTTTCTGCGGGATATCGGGCGCCACTTTTCGGTAAACCGGATGCTCTCCTTCGAAACCTACAAGCGGCGATTGGAGACGGGCCTCTCCTTTATCGAGTTCAACTATCAACTGCTCCAGTCCTACGACTTTTTGGTGCTCCACGACCGGCACGGCTGCAGCCTCCAGGTAGGGGGGGACGACCAATGGGGCAATATCGTCGCCGGGGCGGACCTGATACGCCGAACTACCGGGGACGACAACGTGTACGGACTGACCTTTCCCTTGGTCACCCGGGCCGACGGGAAGAAGATGGGCAAGACCGAGGAAGGCGCGGTATTCCTCGATCCGGTTCTCTTCCCGCCGTACGAGTTCTTCCAGTATTGGCGGAATGTACCGGATTCCGACGTCCGGCGCTTCCTCGCCCTCTATACTTTCCTTGCGATGGAGGAGATTGACGAGCTTACCGGTGGCGCCGGGGGTTCGGGCGCCGGCGACATTAACCAGGCCAAAGAGCGCCTCGCCTTCGAGCTGACCCGGCTGATTCACGGTGAGACCGAGGCCACCGCGGCACGGGACGCGGCGAGGGCCGCCTTTACCGACGCCGCCGGCGGCGATCGCTCCGCGATTCCGGCGACCCCGGTCGACGCCGGAGAGCTCGACGGGGGAATAGCGGCTCTAGAGGTCTTTACCCGTTCGGGGCTTTCCGCCTCGAAATCCGAAGCCCGGCGGCTGATCCGCCAAGGGGGCGCCCGGATCAACGACCGTAAGATCGAGAACGAGGAGACCCTTGTCGACGCGTCCTGGCTCGAATCCGGGGAGTTGCTCCTTCGGGCGGGAAAGAAGCGGTACCATCGGATAGTTGTCGATTCGGAACAGACCGGCGGAAGGTAAGATGTCTCCGGGTGGCCGCCGAAGCGCCGGGTTGAAAAGCTCCGTGCTTTTTGGTGTCTCCATCGGTGCCCTTGGAGCGGTCTGGTTTCTTGCCGCGCGGCTCCTCGGTTCTTCCATACTGCTTCCGGGGCCACCTGAGGTGCTCCGGACAACGGTAAGCCTTCTGCAGGAGACCGTATTTCTCGAGCACGTTGGGGCGACGCTGTGGCGGTCCCTGGTGGCCTTTTTTCTCGCTACGGCGGGTGCCGGCATCCTCGGTATAGCCGCCGGGGTCTTCCCTTCCCTCGAGCTCTTTCTTCGACCCTGGGTCATGATCGTCCGGTCCACCCCGGTAATCTCGATCATTCTCTTAACCTTGGTCCTGCTCCGGAGCAGCGTGGTCCCCTCGGTTGTCGCCCTTCTGATAACCTTTCCGCTTATCTACGTAACCGTCGTCGAAGGGGTAAGCTCCGTCGACCCCGCTCTGGAGGAGATGAGCGATCTCTACCGCGTCCCGCTGGGGCGAAAGATTCAACAACTCTATATTCCGTCGGTTGCCCCGTTTTTTCTTTCCGGGCTCCACGCGGCCCTGGGACTAACCTTTAAGGTCGTCGCCGCCGCAGAGGTTCTTGCCCAGCCCCGCTGGGGAATCGGTAGCGCGATGCAGGAAGCCCGAATCCTTTTGAAGACCGCGGAAGTACTCGCCTGGACCGTAATCCTCCTTCTGCTGAGCGGCTTCGGGGAGCTTGCTTTCCGGGGGCTTCGGCGAGCCATGGCCCGCCGTCCTGTGTCGGGACCCTCCGATATTCCTCGCCGGTCCGAGACGGTTCGGGAGCTTTGACATGAGCGATCCGACCGTCGGCTTCCAGGGCGTGCATAAGGCGTTCGGCTCTACCCCGGTTCTCGACGACCTTACCTTGAATCTCGTTCTTGGAGGCATTACCGTCGTTCTTGGTCCTTCAGGCTGCGGCAAGACGACCCTTTTGCGCATCGCCGCCGGGCTGCTTTCTCCGGACCGAGGAGCTCTTCCGGGGATAACGGAAAGGGCGGTAAGCTTCGCGTTTCAAGAGCCCCGCCTTCTGCCCTGGCTCTCCGCCCGGGAGAACCTGCGTTACGTCCTACGCCGGGCCGACGAAGAGACTATCGACGAGGTCCTGTCGATTCTGGAGCTGACGGAGTTCGAGCGCTTTCTTCCCGGTCAGTTAAGCGGCGGAATGCAACATCGGCTGTCCCTCGCCCGGTGTTACCTCTACCCCAGCGACCTCGTGCTCCTCGACGAGCCCTTCCGAGGTCTCGACCTGCCGAGGAAGTTGCGCATGATGGAAGTTTTTTCGAGGCTCTGGTCCCGGGACCGTCGGACGGTGGTGATGGTAACCCACGACGTCCAGGAAGCGTCCGCATTGGGGGACCTCGTTGCGATCCTTACCGACCGGCCGGCGCGGGTCCGGGCGCTGGTCGTTCCCGATATCCCCCGGGACGAGCGCAGCATCGGGGGTCAGAGGGTCGAAGTGCTCCAAAGAGAGCTGACCGCGCTCCTACTCGGAGAGTAGCCGGCGCGACCGGGAGTGGGCCTGGTTAGTCCGCATGCCCATTACCCTGGATGCGCAGCTTTACCGAAAGGACGGCGTATCCGGAGGAGAGATCCTCCTTCTGCACGACGATGTGATCGGGAACCTTCAACTTAACATTGGTAAAGTTCCAAATTGCTTCGACGCCCGCCTTGATCAGAAGGTCCGCCACAGCTTGGGCGTGGGAGGAGGGAACCGTCAGGATCGCGATCTTAATCGATAGCTCCTGGATCTTCTCCGCCATTTGATGAAGCGTGAACACCGGTGTTTCGTGGATGCTCTTTCCGATCTTCTTCTTGTCCATGTCGAAGGCGGCGACAATATTTAGACCCCGACGGCGGAACTCCCGGTAGCCGATCAGTGCGGTTCCAAGGCTGCCCGCCCCAACGATCGCCGCGCGGTGGTCTTTGTGCCACTCCAAGAACGAATAGATCGATTCAATAAGCTTGTCGACGGGAAAACCGATCCGAGGCTTTCCGACGATGCCGGTAACCGCGAGATCCTTCCGGACTTGGATTGGCTCGAGCTCCAGCTCCTCGGCAATGGTGGTGCCGGAAATAAACTCTCTGCCGTCTCGTTGTGCGTTCTCTATGACATGCAGATAGGAAGGAAGCCGCTTGATAGTCGGCTGGCTTCCAAGCTTGGGTCTAGTCATAGAACGAACCTCCAGAGAGTACGGTTATTCCGGTCGTAACCGGTGCGTCTTCGCTATGCAACAAACGCCGGGAACCCGGCGTGCCGTCAAAGAGTATAACGCAGTGTGCTGGTTTTTGGTAGGATCAGGCAATGGTGAAGCGGCATCTTTCGGTAGCGACGTTCGTCCTGGTTTTTTCGGCGTTTTTCCTCGGCGCCGCTGCCGAACTCTACCCCGATGTCCTCCGCTACGTTACCGGGGGGCTCTCACCGGGGCCTCCTGCATCCACGGAGGAGCTTCTCTACCTGGTATCCGAGGACCGCTACCTCTACGCTTTCGCCTATAACGGCGAGCGCCTCTGGCGTCGGGATCTTCGGCGACGCCCCTTAGGGCCCGCGATACTCGGTCCCGACGGCACGATATACGTTTCCCGGGACGGTCGGGGAGTCTCTGCGTATAACCGGCGGGGTATCCGCCTGTGGGACGCAGATATTCCGGATGTAACCCTTCCGCCGACGGTTACGCCCCGGGGTCTTTTGGTAGTTCCTCGAGCCGAGGGGACGATCTCCGTCTATTCACCTTCCGGCCGTCTCTTGAACTCCTTTAGGGGGCCGGGCACACTCGTTGCCGAACCGGTTCTCCTGTCCAACGGATACCTCCTCCTCCTCGGAGAGGACGGTGTCGTCTCGGCGGTGGACGGTGCGGGTAACCGCCTGTGGCAGCTATCGCTCCGCCGCGTTCCGGTGAGTGTCGCCGCCGGGGAAGGGGGATCGGTCGTCTTGGGTCTGGACGACGGACGGATCCTTATCCTCGGCCCGGAGGGCCGGGTGGCCGCCGAATGGCAGGCTACCGCCGGAGTCCGGCAGGTGCGCAGCGGCGGGACGACGATTGCCGCGACCCTCGCCGACGGCAGGCTCTGGGTACTGGACCGGGAGGACGACCGGGTCTGGGTTGCAGGACCGCCGGGCGAATTCCTAACCGGGGTAACCCTCACAGAGGATTGGATCGCCTCGGTTTCCCAGGGTGGAAAACTCTACCTTTTCTCTCCGGAGGGAGCTCTTATTCGGGAATATCGCCTTCCGGAGAAGGCGGAGCTTAGCGAGCCGACGGTTCTCGCCGGGGGCGGAGTGGCTGCGGTGGGGTCGAACTGGGTCGTCTACCTCTTTTCGGCGCCGGAAGGTGGCTGCCGGGCACCCTGGGGCTGTTATCGAGGGGGGCAATCGCTCGCCGGTAGAAGCGCCTCCGAGGATGCCCGCGACTTGGTGCTGCCCCGGGGAACCGGGGGAGGGAGCCTCGAGCGCATCTATTTCGAGCGACTGCTCTCCTCGGCCGACCCCGAGGAGCGAGGCAAGGGGCTCGACGAGGTTCGCCGGAGACTCGAGGAGGGCCGACTGGGATCCCTTCGGGTCTACGTAGTGCCGTTGCTCCGGGGGATCGCGCTGCGAAGAAGGGCCCCCGGCTTGTCGCCGGAGGATCAGCGCCAAGCGGTCCGTCTTCTCGGCCAGATTGGCACCTATGAGGCCTCAGGGGCGCTCTCGGACCTCGCAGCCGGAGCCGGCCCCGATCTTCTCGAAACCGTGGCCGAGGCCATAGGAGGGCTTGGGAGCGATCCTAACCAGACGGCTGCCCGGGCACTTCTGCGAATTCTCCAACGGAGCTCGGACCTTCAGGTGGTGGAAGCGGTGGTGCGTGCTTCACAGCGACTCGTGGGTTACGCCGGAGGGCGCTACTCACCGGCCTTCGAAGGCATCGTCGGCTACGTGTCGGAGGGAGACTATCCTATGGAACTCAAGAGGCGCGCCCTGGCTCTCGGCTCCCTTGAATCCTTCCGTCCCTGAGCTATAATCGAAGTACGAAGAACGCCGAGGAGGCTCCGGACAATGTCCATCAGACAATCAATCGAACGTGTTACTCTTCTCACCGCCCTCGTGGTGCTCTTGTGGCCCCTAGCGCTGTACGGCCAGACATCCCTCGATGTCGACCAGGAGGAGCTGGAGTCTCAGATAGACCGATCCGTCGAGTTTCAGAACTACACCGGTCCCTACGAGCGGATCGACCCGGCGGAAGAGATTTTCGGAATCGGGCGATCCCTCGCGGCGCAGATCGACGGCCCCGGTGGTCGCGGACGCATCGGAAACAGCTACCAGATTGTCCGAGCGGCGGACCCCGACGTCCTCGACGGTCTCGACGCCGACATTCTCTACATCCTTCCCCAGGGACGGGTGGACCACATCGACAATGTCCGGAGAATCCTCGCCGGCTATCTCGAGGCTGCCTACGACTACAGCCGATCCGACGCCCTTCTTCTGGCGGAGCTCGTGACCATCTACAACGCGATATATCGGGGTAATCTCGACTTTTATCGGGGACGGTATAAGGACGTTGTCTTGCGCAACCTATCGGCCGGCGACGTTGGCATCTCGACGCTCTATTCCGATTGGCCCGGCGCAACGGAGTTGGTCACACCCCTCGACAGCGGTGCCGAGCCCGGGCGACTGCGGTCCATCGATCCTATAGAGCTTACCGATGAGGGCGTCGAGGATCGTCTGCGAGAACGCGAAGATCGAGGCATCGAGACCCGAGAAGATGCGGTCGACCTTATGGAGCGCGCTATCGACCAGGAAGAGGAAGGCATCGAAGAAGAGGAAGAGGCCATTGCCGAGGCGGAGGAGGAGCTTCGGCAAAGGGAGGAGGAGCTTCAGCAGCAGGAGGAGGAGGCGACAACCGACGAAGAGCGGCGGCAGGTCGAGGAAGAGGAGGCAGAGATTGAAGCGGAGCGGCAAGAGCTCTCGGAGCGCCGAGAAGCGGTGCAGGACCGGCGAGAAGACGTCGAAGAGCTAACCGAGGCGGTCCGGGAACGCCGGGAAAGCGTCGCCGAAGACCGACGCGAATTGCTCGGCGCCGAAGGCCGAATTGCCGAGCCAGGGCAGGTGCTCTTCTTACGGGTACGAGAACGGAGCGAGGGCCCCCTCGGGCAGCTTGTCTACGTCGACGCCGAGAGCGGCGCAGTCGAAGAAGAATCGCCGGTAGCCACCGTAACGAGTCGAAGCTACGAGCTCGTCTCCGGCGACCTTCTACTCGTCGGAGAGACCGAAGGGCAGTCACGCCTCTTACTCGTCGGTCCCGAGGACCTGGAGGTCCGTATCTCGGGGGAAGACGAGATCTTTCCTCAGAGCATCCTTCTATCGAGAGACGGGGGGCGGGAGATCTATGCGGTCGTTCGAGCCGGGGGAGGGTGGCATCTCGGGCGCTTTGACGATCGATTGGTCCTGAGGGAGCGGTCGACGACGGAGGTTACTCCGTATACCACCGTTCAGTTCGCCGAAAACCGCGTGTGGGTACAGCTTCTAGACGGTAGCATCGTCGGCCTCGACGCAGCGACCCTCGACCGGCTTCGATAGCCGCCTTAGTAGGGGGACCCTAAGCTTAGTTTTTGCCCCGGGGTTTTTTCCGTCCGAAAATTTTGCGAAGCAACCGCAGGAGGGCGTTCCAAACTCGCTTGAATATGCCGGGGTTCTTGAGTCGGTCGAGTCGAACGTAGGCGTCCGCCAACTCGTCGGTGCTCAGATTCTTCCGTTGCGTATTCTCGTCGATTTCCACCTCCAAGAGAGCAGTCTCCTGCGTGGTATCGATTATCGACGCGGTAATGCGTTGCCAGCCGAGGCGTCTGGCGGCTTCCAGACGGCGATGCCCCGCTACGAGCTCCCGGTCTCGGGTAATGACGATCGGATTTAACAGACCGTGGCGACGCAAGCTATCCATCAGCAGTGTCAGGTCGCCGAGGTTCTTTCGGATTCGTTTTCGGATTACCACGTCTCCTACCCCTATCTGGACGAGCTCTCTCCCCGAGGGTGAGACGTTGTTTCGTGCCGGTTGCTTCTTCATACTATCTCCGATGGCTCCTAGTCGAGAAGTGGGTTACCCTCTTCTGAGTTTCTGCTCTCCCCGCCGGAACCAAGGTCGGCGTCCAGATCCAGAGTAAAGTCGAGGTCGAAGGAGCCGCGGTCGAACTCCTCCCCGAATTCCGGAGAGCCGGTGCTCAGGGAGAAGTTCTGATTCGTAATGCTCCGCCGGAGCCGGTCGACGAGAATAGGCTGTTGCTCCCGCTCGAAATCTTCGAGGCGGTCGAACTCCCGGGGTTGGGTTCCCGCCAGAAACACCTCTTCGATAATCCGACCGCTGTAGTTTTCCGTCGGCAGCAGACCCGATCGGGCGGTGACTCTCGCCCGGGTTATCCCGGAGGCCGGTTCCGGAAACTCCCGTCGATCGAGGCCGCGGTGGATTTCCTTCATGTAGCGCGCCCATACGGGTCCCGCGGTAACCGCTCCGGTCTGGTTGGTTCCCAGCGAGTTTCCTCCACCGCGGTCAAAGCCGAACCAGACCGCCGTGGTGTAGTAGGGCGTAAAGCCCAGGGTCCAGGCGTCGGCCCAGTTTTGGGTCGTCCCCGTCTTTCCCGCGGTCGGTTGATCGAAGCCATCCACCAACGATTCTGCCCATCTTAGAGTTCCGCTCTCGACGGTCGACTGGAGCATATCGGTCATGATGTAGGCGGTTTGGGGGCTGAGAACTTGGGCATCTTGCCCTTTTCGTTGCTGGGCAAGGCGGACTTCCTGCTCCGGCTCCATAATTATGCGTCCGTTGCGATCCTCGATATAGCGAATACCGATAGGGACAACCTCTCTCCCTTGATTGGCGATCGTCGAAAAGGCCTTCGCCATTTCGATGGGAGCAACCTCCACGATGCCGAGTCCCACGGGATACCGGCGCACCAGGTTGCGCCGCACCATGTCCTCTTCGGGAATACCGAGAAGCCGACGAGCGGTCGTTAGGGCCTCGGTAAACCCAACCCGCTCGAGAATCCTCAAGGATGGCACGTTCATCGAGTGCGCCAAGGCGTACCGGGCGAGAACGGGCCCCTGCCATTCGCCCCGATAGTTCCGCGGGGTGTAGGGCGTGCCGTCATCGTTCCAGAAAACGACCGGAGAGTCGTAGATCATCGTCGCAGGCGTAATGACGCGACTCTCTATCGCGGCGGAGTAGTAGAGGGGCTTAAAGGAGGATCCCGGTTCGACCGCCGCATCGACGGCGCGGTTAAACTGGTTCCGGGCTTCGAAACGGCTTCCACCGACCATCGCCAGGATACGCCCCGTGCCGTTCTCCAGCGTAATGAGTGCTCCCTCTACGGTTGTCCTCTTCGCCTGGCGGTCGGCTGTTGCGTAGGAGGTCTTCACTGCGTCTCGGACTTCGCCCTCCGGGGGGCCAAAGAGCAGTGCGACGGCATCTAACACCGGATTGATTTCCTGCCGGTAATAGGCCTTCGCGTTCTGGAGCTGTTTTGCGTTTCCGACCCGGAACTCGCCGATATCGAAGGTCAGCGATAACAAGTCGATTATCGGGATCAGGTCGTTCCCTTCGATCGATCGTCGGGCAGAGTTGCTCCGGTAGATTCTATTCGCCGACTCGAGACCTTCTTGCATGTAACGGTCCGCCGCGGCCTGATAGTCCAGATTCAGAGTCGTATGGACGGTAAAGCCGTCGCGGTTTATATCGAGACTACCGAGGAGCAGCTCGTTCTCCAGTTGATAGCGGACGTACTCACTAAAGTACGGTGCCCTGTCTTCTCGTTCGAAAAATGCCGTCGAGGTGCTTGTCCGGGTAAAATCGTAGTTGCTCCAGTACTCCTCGAAGGATTCGTCGACTCGCTGCCGGGTCGTGTAGCCCAACTCTACCATTTGGTCGAGAATCGTTCGCTGCATTCTCCGGGCCTCGTTGGGACGCCGAATGGGCGAATAGAGGGAAGGGTTAGCCAACTGGATGACCAAGAGCGCAGATTCGGCGATGGTTATGTCTCGAGCCGAGTGCCCGAAGTAGTACTGGCTCGCCGCCTCGACACCGTAAGTCCCGTGGCCGAAGAACATCGTATTGAGGTATTTCTCGAGTATTTCGTACTTGGTCCAGTGCCGCTCTAGTTGGAGTGCCCACCAGAGCTCCCGGAGCTTTCGCGTTACCGAGAAGTCGCTCCGGTCGGCGTAGAGGTGCCCCGCGAGCTGTTGGGTGAGGGTGCTCCCCCCGCCGGAATAGGACCCTCTAACCAGGTCGAAGGCAGCCTTGGACGTCCTGACGAAGTCGAATCCGTTATGCTCGAAAAACCGCCGGTCTTCTCGGGTAATCAGAGCGTAGACCAGGTGCTTCGGGAGCTCGTCGATCGTAACGAGCTCCCGGTTTTCGTCGGAGAAGAACTCGGTTATCAGGCGACCGTTTACGTCTAGAATCTGGGACGGGAGCGCGGCAACCTGAGTTCCGACGCTCTCGAGGTTTCCGACATTTCGTACGGAAGCTATGGCTAATCCGGTGGTAATCCCGACGGTCAATGCCACGGCCCCGGCAACGGCAAGGGCAACGCGGAGAACCACTCGTCGTTTTCTCTTTGGACTCATCAAGGGTAGGGTAGGGAGAGCTGTCAAGCTTTGTCAAGCGAAGGAAAAAAAGAGGGCCGGCCCGAAGGCCGGCCCAGATGATCGGTTATCGGCTAATATAGTAAACTGGGAGGGGAACTATATTAAGTAACCGACATTCTATTTATCGTCTCACGACGACACTTGCTTAACAAAGATCTTTACTCTTCTCTTATCATTATATCAAGAGACAGAACAATTTCGTAGTCTTTCTTTGGCTCGACTTGAAATCTTCGGCTAATCGAGAAATCCCCGAGCTCGAAGAGGATGGTGTGATCCCCGGGGTCCAGCGAGAGGGTCTCGTTCCGATTCCATGGAACGCCGTTCACGAAGAGCTCTGCGTTCCGAGGGGCGTCGACAGTTATCTCCGACCTCGGCCGCTCGAGCTCGATGGCTATCTCTGCGACGGTACCCCGCTCGACCCCGAAGGTAACGGTCTCGTTTTCGAAGACCTGGGACTCGAGGGAAAGGCGATGGAGCCCGGTTGCGAGAAGAATCTCTTCTCCGGTGTACTCCACTTCTTCCCCGTCGATCGTAAGAGAAAAATTGCGAAAGGCTCCTTGGGCCTCTCGGATCTCGGCGCCTTCGGGGGTCAGGACCGACAGCCGAAGAGCTCCCCGGTCCAACAGGAGTGGTCGGGCTATCACCGCGAAACGCCCTTCGGCGGCTGCGGGGGAAATTCCCTTCATAACCGGGATAATCGAAAAGACCACGGGGTAGGCTTCGGTTCCCAGGGATTGCGGCGCTACGCGAGCGTCCACGGTGGAACGAAGCTGGTGCTCCGACACCGCAGGCATGCTGTAAAAGAACCGAGCGCCGGGGGGCAGGGGCTCCAGGGCCACTCGGCTACCCTGGAAGGTCATCACCGCGAGCTCCGGCTCCGGCGAAACGTCGCGTAGAATGTAGAGCGCGAAGCTGCCGGGGAATTCCTGAGCCGAACCCGGTACCTGCACTTCTAACTGGACTCCTCGGAGGAATCGAACGTCGCCCTCGAGCTTCAGCGCTCCGAGGTCGTCCATTCCCAGCTCGAAGCGGCGCTGCGAACCCGCGGCAATCGGAAGGGTCTCGACCTGTTCAACGCTACCCCGAAGGGTCTCACTGAATCCGGCCTGGATCGAAGAAAGGAGAAATAGGGTAAGGAGAGCGAACGACTTCATCGATTCAGGCCCGGTAGATGCAAGAGCGGATCCCGCGGTATCCCGCCCTGTCGAACTTCAAAGTGAAGATGAGAACCCGTCGAAAGACCGGTATTCCCTACGGTGCCAATAATACTACCCGAAGACAGTCTATCATTCAACCGTACGTCGACACGGTCGAGATGGCCGTAGAATGTTTGGTAACCTCCGTCGTGCCCCAGGAGGACAAAGTTACCCATTACGGGGTCTACCCCGGTTTCCTCGACGACGCCGGACCGGGCAGCGAGCACCTCAGTTCCGATAGGGGCCGCGAAATCGACGCCCGCATGTACCGTCATGAGCCCCGTAAAGGGACTCCGCCGGGGACCGAAGTAGGAGGAGATCCGCACATTCTTTACCGGGCGACGGAAGAGAATCCCGAGAAAGGAGAGTCTCTCGACCCGATCGAAGTCGGACCCCGGGTGGAACTCGTAGCTAACCGCACCGTCGGGGCGGTGCACCCGTACTTCCACCGACTCGGGGTCGCCGGCGGTCCTCAGCTCTCTCATCAGTCGCTCGAGGTCCGTCTGTGGCTCTCGGGGAACGAATATCCCGGGAATGCTCGGAATCAAGAGCTCCTCCACCCTTCCCGAGAGCTCCGCCGAGGGAAGGCGGTTCAAGCTGGCGAGGGCGCCGTAGGAAATCGAAAAACGGGACGCTACCTGGATAAGGCTCTCTTCCGGTTGGGGATGATAGGTATAGATTACCAGGGGCGGGAGAGGACCGCCGCTGCGCTCCGCCGCGTAGAAGCGTCGCAGAGATTCTTGGTGCTGTCGAAAAAGGACATCCTGCGGCGAGGTTCGCCCGATAAGAGGGTAGTCGGCGTGCAGGTAAACCGGGATAAGAAAGAACAGAGCCAGAACGATGGGCCTCAGAGCCCGCCGTTGACTAGCTTGGGTCATCGGCTTCCCGCCTCGGCAGAGGACTTCGCTTGCGTCCGACGGAGGCACCGAGCCATACAAGGTAGATCGCCCCCAAGAACACGGCGCCCACGGTATAACCCTCCCAAACCAGAATCGCAAAGGCGTACACTCCTCCCAGGCCGACGATACCGACGCCGGTCTTTCTTAGTATCGGCAAAAGTGATCGAGAGGTTTGTCCCCGAAGCTTTCCGACCAGCCAAAAAAGAATCAACCCGATAAGAGTTAGCCCCACCAGGCCGTTATACGCCTCGGTCGCCCGAGAAGCCAAAAGCCAGAGGGGAAACACGATCGCGCCCCCGAGGGCTCCAGCGACGAGAACCCCCAGGGCGATGCTCCCGAGGATCCGTGCAAGCCCGAGCCAGCCGGAGACGACGCGGCTCGAGAGCCCGGAGAGCCCTCTATGCGTCTTCAAGACGTTCCCGCTGACGACGATACTCATCCGCTTCGTCCTCCCGTCCTGCGGCCCGGGAAAGCGTTTCGAGCTCCCGGAGCGTCTCTATCGTCTCCCGCGCCATATTGAGGGCAACATAGACCTCGAGGGCCCGGCGCGTGTAGTCCAGGGCAACCGGCCATTCTTGCATCCGGGTGTGAATGACGCCGAGGGCTTCGAGGTCCTTTGCAATACCAAGGGAGTTCTCCATCTGCTTGTCGAGCTCGAGGGCGCGACGGGCGTAGACCGCCGCCTCGGGGTAGTCGCCCTCCCGTGATCGGAGTGCGGCAAGCATGTACCAGTTCGCCGCCTGCTCCGACTTTCGGCCCTCGGCTTCGTTCAAAGCGAGGGCGGCACGGAACGAGGCTTCTGCATCTTCGAGGCTGTCTTGTCGGAGGAGCGCAACCCCCAGGTTATGCCGGATGATGGCTTCGCGGCTTCGGTCCCCGGAGTCTGTGAAGCCTAGAGCCCGGCCGAAGGCCTCGGCGGCTTCGGCGGTTTCCTCCCTTCGGAGTGACAACTCGCCGATGTTGTTGTGGCTTAGAGAAAGAAGCGCCGGGTCCTCGAGCTTTTCGGCAAGAGCGAGAGCGTCGGCAAAGTTGCGTTCAGCCGATTCGAGACGACCCGCGGCAAGGTAGACGCTTCCGATGGAATTGAGACTTCGACAGACGCCTGCTTCGTTGTCAACCGCCTGGTGCTCGTTGAGAGCCAACTGAAAGAAGTAGAGCGCCCGAGGGTACTGACCTTGGGCGAAATAGGCGTTTCCGAAATCGGCGTACGTCGCGCCCTGGTTCTGTCGCTTTACGATTTCCTCCGGCGGGTCCGGAGCGCTGGAACACCCGGATACGGCGAGAAGCACCGCGGCTAGGGCCACGAGCGCATTGAGCCTTCTCAAAACGCCGAATCCCTATAGCTCTGGACGGTAGTCGGTTGCTCCAAGGTCTCCGGGATTCCTCCCCGCAGAAGCGGGTTGTTTCGAAGACCGACCAGAACCTCCTGGCCCGTCGAGATAGCCTGCCGCCCCTCCTCGAGAAGACCGGCGAGCTGGGGAGTCGAATCGTTGAAGAACTCCGTAATCTGCTGAACCTCACCGACGGTCTGATTAAGCCCGACCAGAATGCCCTCGATTTGGTCGTAGAGGGCATTGTTGTCGTTCAACAGCGTTTCCAAGGAGCCTTCGGCGTCGAGAAGCATTGGAACCATCCCCCGGGGATCCCTCAATTCGGTCGTCGTCGCTGCTAAGTTGTCGCTGATTATGGTGATGTTCGCGAGAGCCTCATCGGTCTGCTCGAGAATGCTCGCGACGGGGCCCACCCCGGTTCCGGCGAAGGCCTCGGACATCTGGTTCATCACTTCGTCGAGAGAGATAAGTACGCGGTTTACGTTTCCGAGGACCGGCTCAACTTGAGCGAGAATCGACGCTATTTGGTCGTCCTGCCGCGGTACGACGACGAGGTTCTGTTGGATGAGGGCTCGGGCTTCCTTGGTGTTCAACGAAGGAATCGTCGTGCCCTCCGGCGGGGGCTCGCTGGGCACTCTCCCTTGGTGAAAAATCAGACCACCTCCGAGACCAAGGGGATTGGACACCAGTTCAAGGATCGAGTGTTCGTAGACCTTGTCGATGTAGTTGTCTTGGATGTAGAACCGCACGTCGACGAAGTTCTTGTCGTTCAGCGTAATACTGCGAATCTTCCCGATCTCAAAGCCTCTGAATTGAATCGGCATTCCGACGCTGAGTCCGTTGGCCGAGGGAAAGGTGCTTTGGTAGAAGTAGTTCTTGGCAAACCAACGTTGATTCGCCCCAATCGAGATCAGAATGACAACGAGGAAACCAACGGCGGCAAGAATGAAAGCCCCGACCACCTGATTAGCGAAACGGATCCGAAACTTCATCCCGGCGCTACTCTAGTCGAAAGCTCGCTCGTTGGTCAATTGTCGTCGTCGTCGAGGAGAGAAAGAATGTCGCCGTCGTAGGTCGCCGCTTGGCTCAACACGTCGGTCAGAATGCTCGAGATCTCGTGATCGGTGGACCGGACGACTTCGTCGAACCGATCGAAGACCAGGACACGACCGTCTTTTATAATCAACAGATAATCCGCCAACTGGGAGGCGAGCTGCGGACTGTGGCTTGCCGAGACGATAGTCCGCCCCTGCTTCTTGAGATCCCGTATCGAGGCGATAATCTTCCGTCCTGCCTGATAGTCCACGCTCGAAAGGGGTTCATCGAGGAAGAGGACCTCCGGCTCGAGCACGAGGGCTCGAAGATACGACACGATCTTCCGCTCCCCGGCGGAGAGATCCGAGGGGCGAAGGTTCTGCGCCGCCGCCATACCGTAGGGTTCGAGCATGTTGAAGACGCTGCGGCGGAGCCGAACATCCGTGATGCTCGAGTCGTGGTATCGAATAGGCAGAGCAAGATTCTGATAGACCGTCATGTTCTGCCAGAGAGCCGAATCCTGAAAGTCAAAACCTGTTCTCTTCCTCGTCTCGACTTCGTCGCGCTTCGACAGTCCGACGAGGGAGCGTCCGAACTGCTCGACGCTGCCCCAGGTCGGCGGGATCAAGCCGCAGGCCACCTTCAATAGTACGCTCTTCCCGGACCCGGAAGGCCCCATGACGAGGGTAAAGCTCCCCCCGGGGATCGCGAGCGAGATATCGTCGAGCACCGTCTCTTCCTTGTTCTCGAGACGGACGTTTCTGAGAACGATCGGCTCAGACATAGTAGACCAGCGTTAGAAGAGCGTTGGCGATGATCAGAAGGGTAAAACCTTGGCCAACCGATTTGATCGCCATCTGAGGAACCTCGGTGTAGGAGCGTTCGACCTTGAATCCGTAATAGGTAGCCACCGTCGATACGATCGCACCGAAGACCACGCTCTTTATCAGAGAGGAAACGACGTCGACGACCGTGATGGCACTCAAGAGGCTCGAAAAGTACTCGACAAAGCCGATCGAGCGAACGAGCTGGGTTACGACGTAACTCCCGAGAAGACCGAAGATGTTGAAGTAGAGATTCAAGACGACCATCGATATCGTAACGCCCAAGAAGCGGGGTACCACGAGGTAGGAGATCGGGTCGATGCCCGTGGCGACGTAGGCTTCGATTTCGTGGCTCGTGACCATGTTGCCGAGCTCCGTAGCGATCGCGGTACCAGACCGGGCGGCGATAATAAAGGCGGTAAGGATGGGCCCGAGCTCCCGGGTAATCACGGTTATCAGAATGCTGTAGATTAGGCGTCCCTGGCCGAACTGCGGCAGAAGGCTCAGCCCCTGCACGATGATGACCGCTCCAAGGGCCACCGACAGGACTGCCACGACGCTCAACGCCTCGACGCCGGTAAACAGTATCTGCATCGTAAGAACCCGGTTTCCCAGTGGATTCTTTCGAAGGAACCGGAGGGTCTCCACGACGACCCGGAAAAAGAAGCCCGTTGCGTAGAGTGCCGCGCGGAAACGGGCAATCCATCGGGCTCCGAGGCGTTCGACGAATCCCTGTTGTACCCCTTCGTGGCTGTGGATCAATTCACATGCTCCACAAAAGGCGCGGCGAAGCGGTCTTCTATCAGCCGCCCACCGGCGGTGTGACCGAGAGCGCGGTCCTTTCGATACGGTCCATGGTAATCCGAGCCCGCGGTGGAAAGGAGCCCGTGCTTTACCGCGAGGCGCTCGATTTTGAGGCATTCCTGCCATTTTGCGTTGGAGTGATACGCCTCTACGCCGTCGAGCCCCTGTTCTTTCCATTCGGCGAGGGCATCGTCAAGGCCTCCGAGGGATAGTCCGAGGGTCATGGGATGAGCGATGACCGCCTTACCCCCGACGGAGTGGATAAGCGCCGTGGCCTCTTCCACCGGGAGACTCGGTTTCGGTACGTAGGCCTCTTTGCCGTTCCCGAGGTAGCGATAGAATGCCTCCCGGATGTCTTTGACGGCTCCGATCGAGACAAGGTACCGGGCGAAATGGGGGCGGCCTACGACGGTGCCTCCGGCTTCTCGAGAGACCTCTGCATAGTCCGCGGGTATGCCGATGTCCCGGAGCTTTTCGACCATTCGAAGGTTGCGCTCGGTGCGCCTCTGCCGGAGTTCTGCGAGGGAAGCCGAAAAGGCGTTGCCTACATCGGTCAGCCCCAAACCGAGCATGTGGAACACCCCGGGGCGGAAGGAGATTTCGAGCTCGATGCCGGGGATCAGAGTAATCCCGCTTCGGGCTGCTTCTTCGAGTGCTTCAGGGACGCCTTCTATGGTATCGTGGTCCGTCAGGGCCAAAACCCGGATAGACAGCCGCCGTGCTTCTCGCACGAGCTCGGTTGGGGTCAGGGTGCCGTCTGAACGTGTAGAATGGGTGTGTAAATCGACCACCGAGGGTGATCTTCCGGCTTTTTTCGGCCGATGGTCAATACTGATGCCGATTCGACTTGCTTGAACTAATGGTCTCAGTCGTTTTAGAGTTTACGCCGGAGGAAACTAGTGCCACGGCCAATGCAGTATAAGGCCAACTCGGTTATCTACTTTAAGGGAGACGTCGGGGACAAAATCTTTATCCTCAAATCCGGCCGGGTCAGCCTGACGTCGAACGACATAGAGACGGGCCAAGAGATCCACGACTATATCCAGACCGGTGAGTTCTTCGGTGTCAAATCGGCCATGGGACGCTATCCCCGGGAAGAGAATGCCGTCGTCCTATCGGACGCCCACGTGGTTATGTTTGCCGTGCCGGAGTTCGAGACCATCGTCGCCCAGAATACTCGGGTTATCATGAAGATGCTCAAGGTCTTCTCGAACCAGCTGCGTCGCCTTCACGTGAAGGTTCGGAGTCTTCTCTCTCAGGACGAGCAGGTCGACCCCGAAGAGGGGCTCTTTCGGAATGGGGAGTACTTTATGAAGCGCAAGCAGTACTCCCACGCCCTCTACGCCTTCAACAAGTATCTAACCTACTACCCCTCCGGTCGCTTCCATATGGATGCGAACAAGCTCGCCCAGACCGCCGAAGACTACTCTCAGCGATACGGCCCCGGAAAGGGCCCCGCAGCCCCGGGACTCGCGGACGGCGCCGGTAACGGTGGTGACGCCGGAGCTTCCTCTACCTCGAGTAAGCCGAAGTTGACCGACGCCGCAAAACGCTACTACGAGGCAGTGAGTCTCTTCTCCCAGCAGCGTTACAACGACGCGCTCCGAGAGTTCAAACACATCGCCAAGGAATCAGACGACGAGGAGTACCACGTTAAGTCGCTCTTCGAGATCGGCCGCTGTCTCTACAGCATGACTCAGTACGATGCTGCGATTAAGCACTTTACCGGGGTAATCCAGCGCTATCCAAAGCTTCCGGACCTCAAGGATGCGCTCTATTACGTCGGGCAGTGTTATCAGGCCAAAGGGGACAATGCCAAAGCGGAAAGCTTCTACCGGAAGATTCTCTCGATGCCCCAGGTGGAAGAGGGGCTCAAGCGCAAGGTCAACAAGGCCATACGGACGCTGGAGGCGGCGAGCTAGTGGAGCCGAACCTTCAAGCATTCGAACGCTTCGCGGTCAATTTTCCCAAGGGCGACCTAATCTTCTGCGAGTACGAGCCCGGGGATTCCTTTTATCTTATCCAGGAGGGTAGGGTGCAGATCTCCCGAATCATGGGGGACATCGAAAAGACGATCGACATTCTTCACCCCGGGGAAATCTTCGGCGAGATGGCTATTCTCGAAGAGGCCCCTCGGTCGGCGAACGCCATCGCCCTCGATCCGGTAAAGGCCCTCGAGTTCAACCGGGAGAACTTCGAGATTCTGATGCGGGGGAATCCTCAAATCGCCCTGAAGCTCCTTCGCCTCTTTACCAAGCGCATCTACGACCAGCGTCGTCGCTTCATGATCCTGACCCTCGACGACGTCCAAGCAAAGGTCGCCGATGTCTTCCTGATGTTGAACGAGCTGAAGCCGGAGCCGGACGAGGACACCGGGGAACGGGAGTTTCACACCACCGTAGAAGACATCGCCCACTGGGCCGGGATTTCTCCGGAGCAGAGCAGAAGCGTCTTGAGCCACTTCAATTCTCAGCGCAGGATCGAGATAAGCAACGATAAGATCGTCGTAAAGAATATCAACGACTTTGCCCGGTTCGTGAATAGCCGCCGTAAGACCTAAAGGCGAAACCTTTCTATGCCCCTATCGTCATACACGTGGACATGACATCGAATGCTACCTACAAATCTCTCCACCACTGGGTGTTGAGCTACGTCCAACGCAGGGTCTCCTCTCCCGACGAAGCCGAAGACCTCGCGCAACAGGCTATTACGAAGCTCTTGTCCACCCTCGCCGAAGGCCGAAGGGTGAGGGACATGGCGGCGTTCTTGGCGACGACCACGAGAAACGTCGTAATTGACCACTACCGAACATCGAAGCCGACCGCCGAGCTTAAAGATTTGCCGGACGACCGATTGTCGGTGAGCGACCCGGAAGAGACGAGACGGGAAATTGCCGGGTGGATGCGGCGCACCGTCGAAGGGCTGCCGGAACCCTACCGAAAAACCCTCCGAATGACGGAAATCGAAAACGTGCGCTATGCGGTCGTAGCCGAAAGGTGCGGCGTTACCCTCTCGGCAGTAAAGAGCCGGGTCCGCCGAGGCCGCGAGCTGATGAGGCAGAACCTCCTCCGGTGCTGTCGGTTTACCTTCGACGCCGCGGGTCGGGTCATCGACTACGAACCGCTCAGGGCGCGGGCGTGCGGAGCGGGGCGCCGGCTCTAGACCGGACGCCTGCCGCGAATAATCGCCGAATACACCGCCGTCTCCGGCGCCCCGTCGTTCCAATCGGGATTGGCACCTTTCGACGAAGTCTCGATGGCGATGTCGGCAAAGCCGGCTTCCTTCATCAGCGTCGTAATGGTTTCCGCCGTCTCCGCTCCGGTAATACACTCGGAATAGCGGCTCGCGTCGGCCCGTTCGGCCTCGGAGAAGGGGCGTCGCGCCACAAGGTCCGCTACAGCGAGGCGGCCGCCGGGTTTGAGGACGCGAAACGCCTCAGCGAAAACGCGCTCTTTCTCCGGTGAAAGGTTGACCACGCAGTTGGACACGATTACATCGATAGTCCCGTCCTCTAACGGTAGCGCTTCGATGAGTCCCTCGCGGAACTCCACGTTCTCGAGGCCCGCAGCGTCTGCGTTCTTCCGGGCCCGGAGGAGCATTTCGGACGTCATGTCGACGCCAATAACTCGGCCCTCCGGTCCGACCCGCCGAGCCGCCAAGAAACAGTCGATACCCGCACCACTGCCGAGATCGAGGACGACCTCACCGGGGTTTAACTCCGCGACGAGGGTAGGGTTACCGCATCCGAGACCGAGGTCGGCGCCCCCGGGTACCAGCGTGAGCTCCTCGGCGGTATATCCACCCCCGCAGGACGAGGTCTTGGTCGAAGAGCAGCATTCCGGGGCACAGTTATCCGGGGAGACTTCCTCCGCCGCCCTGGCAGCGTAGTGTTCCCGGACGGTATCGCGAACGGTATTGTGTTGATTCATGTGTTTCCTCCGTCCTTACTGACGACGACCGCTGCAAAAGGTTTCGCCCCTACCGACGCGTCGGACCGCCGGATCGATTGGTCGGGTCCTTGACTCAGAGCCTTCCCGCCGCAAGCTCCCGGCAGAACTCCTCTACCTTTGCCTTAATCTGGTCCCGTATCGGACGCACGTAGGCGACCTTCTCTTCCATCGTGCCTTCGGCTTTCGACGGGTCCGGGAAGGGCCAATGAAGCCGCTTCTTCTCCGCCGGAAAGATGGGGCACCGTTCAGCCGCCTCCGGGTCGCAGACCGCAATAACGTAGTCGAAAGCCTTCCCCGCAGCGTGGAGGTCGTAGACGCTTCGGGTCGCCTTGCCGGTAATGTCGATGCCGTCTTCCTTGAGAAGCTCGACGACCACTGGGTTAAGGTTTCCCGGCTCGATACCGGCGCTCTCTACCTCGAGTTCGGCGCTTCCACACGCCTGTCGGAGGTACTCTTCGGTCATTTGGCTGCGAGCGCTGTTGTGTATACAGATTGCGAGAACGCGTGTCTTAGACATTCGCTTGCTCCTTTGGTTTGTTCTGTTCTCTCATTCGATGCTACGAATCGTCGAACTTCCTCTTTTATCATTACTCGTATCTACCACGTCTTGTCGAGTACTTGAGAGTATCAATAAGCCTGTTGATGAAAACTCGAATAGCGTACTGCTCCATAAATCCGGGTTATGGAGAGAAGAAACTACGGCGGAAGGATTTAGAACGAAAAATCAACAGGCTTGTTGACACGTCAGCCAAGACGGGGATTCGAACCCCGGACCTGCTCATTACGAGTGAGCTGCTCTAC
>CAZTRQ010000002.1:0-38802 GCA_964616245.1 uncultured Spirochaetaceae bacterium
TCCGTTTCGGGCCTCCGGGGGCTCGGCTCCGGCACCACCGAGGCGACAGCGCCGGGCTCTTCTACCGAGGGTGCGACCCGGGGCGAAGTCGTCGCCGAAGGAGCTCCCGGGGTCCCGGCGAGGGGCTGTCGTGCCCCTGGGCGGATCGCCTCGGCGTTCGGGTCTCCGGCTGCCGCGGCGGGGTTGATGTCCGGGTCTCGGCTGAATGGCACGTCCTGGCTTGGCGAGACTGCGGTTACACCGGTGCCGAAGGAGGGGCGCGCTCGAACCCTTACCGGTCGGTCTCCCCGGATCTCGAGCTCGCTTCCGGCATCCTCCGAGAGAAGCATGAAGATTCCCGGTTCTTCCAGGCGCCGGGTTACGATAACCTCGGCCTGGGCTCCGGTGTCTGCATTCGTAACGACGACCACGCTGTTTCGAGGGAAGGTGTTGGAAGCGGCGTAGTTTCCCTCCCGGGGAAACTCTCCGTAGCCACCGACGACGGCGTTACCTTCCCACTCGTTCTGGGCTGCAACGGGAGCAATGGCAAGCGCTCCGAGGAACAATACTATCCATCTAAACCTCATCGTCTTCTCCTACAAGCTCGAGAGAGCCGACCGGGCGATCTCTTGGCCGGCCCGGAAGCAGACGTCGCCCCAGCTGACCTTCCGGCCGCCGACGTCCCGGGAAAGCGACATTCGCGCTTCGGCAAGAATCCGATCCGTATCGACGTTTACGAATCGATACTCAACGCTCACCGGCTCGACGGTGTTGTCTTCGAGATCACGGACGTCCATGGTTACCTGCACCGCGTAGGTCGCCCCCCCGTCCCGGGCGGTCTCCCGAATATCGTAACGCGCCTGAACCGCCGAGGGTCCGATTACCGAAAAAGAGCCAAGATTGAACACGATATGTCCGCTGTCGAACATGACGTCCATAACGCCATCTTCCACCGCGGACAAAAGAAAACGGCCCTGGTCTTTCATTTCTCCGGTGCCGGACTGGTAAACCGCCACAAGGACGGTTTCCGCCGGTAGAAAGGAGGCAACCAGCATTCCGCCGAAAGCGCAGAGGAGAAATCGCCCTAGTCTCGTCATCGGACACCTCGTGATAATAGTATACAGTCTTAATGTCGGCGCGTTTCTCCCTACTCCTGAGGCCCCCTTTTGTTGCGCAGACGCCTGCGCTTCCCTACAATGTCGCGATGTCCGATCATCGAAAAGAGTTTTCCTACTACGTGGTCCAGGTTATGACCTCGGAGGAGGAGAAGTTTCTCGGCCATATTAGTCGACAGCTCCCGGAAGGGGTTCTGCGAATCCTCTGGCCCCGGCGCAAGCTATTCATCCGCCGGAGAGGCAGGCGAATACCGTCTCTCGCTCCGATTTTTCCGGGGTATCTCTTCCTAGAGGCGGAAACCCTGCCGCCGGAGAGCTACTGGGTCCTTCGGAAGACACCGGGGTTCATCAGATTTCTCGACAGCAATCAAAACGTCAGACCTCTTTCCGGGGTCGATCGAGAGTTGATCGTCCATTTTCTGCGTTTCGGCCCCGTCGTCGAGACGTCCCGGGTTCACTTCGACGAGAACGCCCGCATCCGGGTCATCGAAGGCCCCTTGAAGGGGCTCGAGGGAAACATCGTAAAAGTTGACCGGAGAAAGGGGCGGGCCAAGGTCAAGCTGGACCTCTACAACGAGTCTTTCTTGGTCGACTTCGGATTCGAGACGATCCAGCCGAGCACACCCACCCGTCGCCCGATTTGGGGAGGGGGAGAGAACCAGAAGCAATGACCGGCAACAAACGAGGCAGAATCTACATTGTCGGCGCCGGTTTCGCGGGCCAATCCATCGCGACGGAGGTACAGAACAAGGGCCTCCTCGGCGAGGTTGTGGCCTTTCTCGACGACGATAGCCGGAAGATCGGTCGCCGGATACACGGGGTTCCGGTCCTTGGTCCGATAGCGGACGTCGTGTCGCTCCTCGACCGAAGTCCCGGCGACGAGGCGCTTATCGCGGTCCCGAGCGCTCCCCGGGAGCGGCTCAAGGAGATTTATGGCCTCCTGGAGGGGGCCGGCTTTCGGCGAATACGAATTCTCCCGAGCGTCTCCCAGATCGTAGAGGGGGACCCGCACCTCATTCAAACCCGGGAGATCGATCCCGAAGACCTCCTGGGCCGGACGCCGATAACCCTCAACTTAAAAGAGAGCCTCTCATACCTCCGCGGAAAACGCGTTCTCGTAACCGGTGCCGGCGGAAGCATCGGCAGCGAGTTGACCCGACAACTTCTCCTCGGGGGAGCCGAGCGCCTCTATCTGCTCGGTCACGGGGAGAACTCGATCTACGAAATAGAAAAGGAGCTGCGACTTCTTCAGGAAGAGGGGATCGGGCCCGGGGCGACCATCGTGCCGGTCATCGGCGAGCTACAGGATGAGGACTTCGTTTCGTTTATTCTCTCCCGCCTTCGATGCGATGTCGTCTTCCATGCTGCGGCGTACAAGCACGTCCCGATGATGGAAGCCAATCCGGTAAACGCCGTCGCGAACAACGTCTTCGGCACCGAAAATCTCGTCCGGGCCGCCAGGGCAGTGGGGACCAAGCGCTTCGTCTTCGTATCGACCGACAAGGCGGTTGATCCGGTGAGCGTCTATGGGGCTTCGAAGCGCATTGCCGAGGACATCGTCTTAAGCCAGAACGACGACATCGGCTCCTACATGGTCGTTCGATTCGGAAACGTGCTCGGCTCCCGGGGAAGCATTATCCCCCTCTTCCGCCGGCAGATTCTCAAAGGTGGCCCGGTAACGATAACCGCTCCGGATGCCACTCGGTTCTTTATGACGATTCCCGAGGCATCGTCCCTGGTGCTCCAAGTGGGGGGCGTCGGAACCGCAGGCACCCTCTACCTCCTCGATATGGGCGAGCCGATCTCGATCCGGGAGCTGGCGGAGCAGATGATTCGCTTCTACGGATACGCCCCGGAGACCGAGATCGGCCTTCGATACATCGGCCTCCGGGAGGGGGAAAAGCTAACCGAAGAGCTCTGCGCCACGGATGAGCAGGAAAAGCCGACCGATTTTACCCGAATCAAGAGGATCGAGTACCCTAGAGCGCGATTAGATCGGGTTTCGCACGTTCTCGAGAGTCTTCGGCCTATCTGCTACCGAGACCCCCGCTATCCGGCGGTCTACCGGAATCGAAAGTACCTCAGGAGCGTTCTGCAGAGCTACATCCCTACCCTTCCGGACAAAGACGATGAACCGGAGTACTGACCTTTCTATTCCCTTTGCGCGACCGTCGATCGGGCCCGAGGAGATCGATGCAGTTGCCCGGGTGCTTTCCGGGGGATGGCTTACCACCGCCGGTGAGGCGGCGTCCTTCGAGAGGGAGTTTTCTCAGGCCGTCGGTGCGCCCCGTGCCTTGGCGGTTAGCTCGGCGACCGCCGGGCTCCACCTCTCCGCCGAAGCCGCCGGAATAGCGGAGGGGGCGAAGGTTCTGATGAGCCCCTACACCTTTACCGCCACCGCAGAAGTGGTTCGGTACCTCGGGGCACATCCATTCTTCGTCGACATCGACTACGAAACCCTGAACCTCGACGAAGAGAGAGCGCTGTCGGCGATAGCCGCAGATCCGACCATAACCGCCGTAATGCCGGTCCACATCGGCGGCCTCCGAACCACCTCCGAAGGGTTCCTCCGGGAGCTCCGGGACCGGGGGGTGAGGGTCGTCGAGGATGCCGCCCACTGCTGTCCGAGCATTCCCCTGCCGCCCCGGGAGGCCGTCGGAGACTTCCTGGTCTATTCCTTCTACGCGACCAAACCGATAACCACCGGAGAAGGGGGGATGGTGGCCGCCTTCGGCGACGAAGAGGCGGCTCGTATGGCCACGATGCGACTCCACGGCATCGACCGGCCGGTGTGGGATCGGCAAAAGGGCGCCGCCAGAGGGTGGGAGTACGACGTACTTGCCCCGGGGTACAAGTACAACCTTCCGGACACCGCCGCTGCCCTCGGAAGGGTACAGTTGCGCCGGGCACCGGAGCTTAGGGAACGGAGACGCCGCATAGCCGAGGCCTACCGTCGGCACCTCGCAGACAGGGACTACCTGGTCTTACCGCCACCCCGGGAGGACCACTCCTGGCACCTATTCGTCGTATCCTTCGACTCCCGCCTGCTTTCCATTGGCCGTGACGAAGTCGCAGAGGAGCTCGCGGCCCGGGGAATCGGTACCTCGGTCCACTACAAACCGCTTCACCTGATGAGCTATTATCGAAAGAGCTACGGTTTTGAGCCGACCGATTTTCCGGTATCATTGGAGCGGTTCATGACGAGTTTGAGTCTGCCGATTTATCCAGATCTGACCGACGACGAGGTCGACCGCGTGGCCGCATCTCTCAAGGCCGTCTGCGATCCGAAGCGAAGGGGGTAGAAGATGACAGCCGGCAAATCCCTCTTGCGGCGCAGGGTCGAGAGCTCGGACGTCGCTGCGGCGCGCTTCCCGGGGATGGAGACCCTCCACGCCGTAATCCTTCGCGGTTTCCGCTGTCCCGGCACCTTCTCCGGCGTCACCCTCGACTCGGCTCTCGAAGGACGGCATCTTTTCTCCGCCGTCGATGTGCCCGGACGGAACCGGCTTCGGATCGGCGCTGACACGCTGCCTCTTTTTAGCGACGGCCGGATACGCTTTCCCGGAGAGCCGATCGGAATCGTCGTCGCCGATACCCAGGAGGACGCCCGGGAGGCCCTTGGGGTCTGCCACATCGATTACGACCCCGAGAGCGAGGCCGAGGATCCGGAATCGGAGACGATAGCGGTCGAGGAAAGAGAGCACGGCGATGCCGCCGCTCACCTAGCGGAGGCGTTCCATTTGGTGCAGGCGCGGTATCAGACGGGCAGTCAGCTTGGGCTTCGATCCGAACCCCTGGACATCGTCGCCGAGCCCAGCCCCGGCGGCGTAAGTGTCTATACCACCAGCCGGTGGCCCTACCACCTCCGACAGGTCGTCGCCGAAGCCTTGGGCCTGGAGCCCCCTTCGGTCCGGGTAGTCTGTCCCCGGATCTCTCGAAGCGGCGACGGCTACCTCTGGTACCCATCGATTTTGGCGGCCCGAACCGCGGTCGCGGCGTTCCGGCTCCAGCAGCCGGTGCGACTCCATACCACTTCGGAGGAGCGCTATAATTACGGACCGGCCCGGGCGCCGAGCCAGTGGAGCTTTACCACGGCCTTGGATCAGGACGGAAACGTTAGAGGAATGGACGTCGACGCCACCTTCGACCTCGGTGCGTACCCTCTCTTTACGAGCGAGATTGTCAGCCGGGTCCTACGGTCGACCCGGCGTTTCTACCGATGCGAAAACGTAAAAGTTACCGTTCGAACCATCCGCTCCCCGTTTCCGCCGATGACGAGCTACTCCGGCTTCGGCTCGTCACAGACGCAGTTTGCACTGGAAAGTAACGCCTCGCGTCTCGCTGAGGTAGCCGACGGGGCACCGGATATCTGGCGCCTGGAGAACCTGCCGAGGGAGCATCGGCAACGCCGGGGCGGCACCCGGGAAGCGCCCCACGTCGCGGTAATCCAAACGGTATCCAAGGCCTCCGATTTCGGGCGGAAGTACGCCGCCTACCAACTCCAACGGAAACGAAGGGAGTCCTTTACCGACCGCCGAGGAACGACTCGGGGCATCGGTATCGCTGTGGGGGCTCAAAACTCCACCCTCGGCAGCAGCCTAAGCGAAGGGTTGCCGGCGACGGTTCGGGTTCGTCTCGATCGTGACGGGGCGGCCCGCGTGTCTACCTCTGCCGTGGCAGAGGGCCCCGGGATAACCGAAATCTGGCGCGAGAACATCGCACATCAACTCGGCGTCGACGGCGACACCGTGTCTTTCATGCCCCTCGACTCGGACCTCGTACCCGACAGTGGACCATCTACCCTTTCCCGAAACCTAACCGTGATTACCCGTCTTCTGGACAACTGCGCCAAGGCGATCAACCGTAGGCGGTTTCACCACGGCCTTCCCCTCGAAGCGAGTCGAAGTTTCCGAACCGCCGAGTCTGCGGCGGCCAAAGACGCCGATCCGCGGCACGACAGCGTTGCCGCTGCCGTCGTAGAGGTGGAGCTAGACACGGCGACCCTGCGGTTTTCGATTCGAGGAGTGTGGATGGCGATTCGCGGGGGACAGATCCTCCGTCCGGAACAGGCGAGAAAGCAGACCGAGTTGGCAGTCCTCGATGCTCTCCGTTGGACAAGCGGGGCCGTAATGCGGCAGCGCCGGGAAGAAGAGTACCCTGCCACCTTCGGTGATTTTCGCCACGCCCGGTCGGTTGCGGTGGAAAACCTCTCTGTTGAGTTTCTCCCGGAAGAGGAGTCCACCAAGGCTCGAGGCATCGGCGAGCTCGCCTACCTTACTATACCCGCGGCAGTGGCAGCGGCGGTGACCCAGGCGTCGAATCACTACGTAGACGCTATTCCGATAACGCCGGAGCTTCTCCACGGCTACGAGGAGTCGGAATGAACGTCTCGTTTACCCTCGACGACCGGAAGATTACGGTCTCGGTTCCCGCGGAAATGCCGCTCTCTCAACTCCTCCGGGAGCATTCGTCGAGCTTCCGACGCTTCGCCCCCTGCGGATTCGGCGAGTGTGGTCTCTGCGTCGTTCTCTTCGACGGCCACCCTTGCCTTTCCTGCCTGCTCCCGATGTACCGTGTTGCCGGAGGAACCGTAGTAACGGCCCAGGGTCTTCTAGATTCGCCGAAGGTTCGGCCCGCGGAACTCGGACTCGCTCGGGCCGGCATCGAGCCCTGCGACGCCTGCGCCCCGGCGCTGTTAGTCACGATGGTTGCGATACTCTCCACGACACCAACCCCGTCGGAAAAGGAGATCGACCGCTACGCAGGATCGTTGAAATGTGATTGCCTTCCGACCCACCGCCTCGCGCGGGGAATGCGATTAGCCCTGGAGTTCGATCGCAAGAGGAGCCACGGTGGCCGAAGAACGTAACCTGACCGTCTACCGTCCCCGAGGTCTCTCGACGGTGCTTCAGATGCTTCGTCGGGATCCGACAACGCCGATTGTCGCCGGGGCGACCTATTTGACCCGGGAGCGCCTCGCCGCTGCGATCCCGGGGAACAAGCTTATCTCGATTCACGCCGTTGAAGAGCTCTTAAAAATCTCCCGGAGCGAGCGCTTCGTGGAGCTCGGCGCCGCGGTTACCATCCGAGAGATTCTCGCCATCGGGGCCAAGATGGTCGACGCGCCCCTGGTAGCCGGTCTGCAGACCATCGGAACCCCAGCGGTGCAGTCGCTGGCGACAATAGGCGGAAACCTCTGCGCCCCGGATCGGACGTTGAGCCTGGCACCGATTCTCCGCGTTCTCGAAGCCCAGGTGGAGGTTCGTCGCCAGGGCAACAGTCGATGGATTCCTGCCCCCCGACTCCGACAACAAGATGGCTCCATCTCTTTAGAACAAGGAGAGATCGTAACTCGCATCCGGGTACCGATGGGAGGCTGGGACAGAACGCTCTTCTGGCAATCCGGATCCCCCGGGAGCAACGACTTGAACTACCACGCGGTCACCGCGGTCGCCCGAACCGAAAAACGAGTCGTGGAGGAAATCCGGTTCGTCATTGCCTTCGGGCGGTCGACGGTCATCCGGAATCGGGAGCTCGAAGCGCAGTACGTCGGCCGCCGGCTTCCCCTCACCGCCAAGGAACAGGCTGGTCTGAGGCGGGGTATCGAGAATCTGCTCTACGCCGGTGCCGAGACGCCACTGCCCCTCCAGCGTTTTCGGGTCGTTCGCCTGATCCAACGCTTTATGGGCTACCTTGGGGCCGTCGATCCCACGGCGAAATCTTGAATGAGACGCCGTGGGAGGATATAGTGGGGCCGGGAGGGCTCCGGTGGACTTCGTCCATCTCCATACGCATTCAGACTACAGCTTGCTGCGTTCCGCGGCAAAAATAAGCTCCCTCGTCGCCCGAGCCAAGGAGCTCGGTATGTCCCACCTCGCCCTCACCGACGAGGGCAGCATGTTCGGAGCCCTGGAGTTCTACAAGGCGTGTCGGAACGCCGATATCGTCCCAATTCTCGGGTGCGACTTTTTCGTGGCACCCGGCTCCCGGCACGAGAAGTCGAGCCAAGAGAGCGGTAATCGGTACACCAGGATCGTGCTTTTAGCACGGAATGCCGTGGGGTATCGTAACCTTCTTATCCTCTCTTCCAAGGGGTATACCGAAGGCTTCTACTACCGTCCTCGAATCGACCGAGAGCTCCTCGAAACACACGCCGAGGGTCTCATCGCCTTGAGCGGCGGCATCTCCGGCGAGATTCCGCTGTTGATCCGCCATAACCGCCTCGAAGAAGCCGAAGAGCTCGCTCGGCACTACCAAAGCCTCTACGGCCCCGGCGGGTTCTATCTCGAGCTGCAGGACCACGGGCTCGTAGAAGAACGAACCGTTAACGAAGGTCTCCGGGCTATCCACGAGGCGACGGGCATTCCCCTCGTCGCCGCCAACGAGATCTTCTACGTTCACCGGGAGGACGCACCGGCGCAAGACGTGCTGATGTGTATCGGCTCCAACCGAAAGCGGGACGAGACGGACCGGTTTCGGTTCTCGACGGACGAGTTCTACCTAAAGACCGGCGAAGAGATGGCGGCTCTCTTCGGCGATACTCCGGAAGCGCTCTCCAACACCCGTGTCATCGCCGAAAGCTGCAACCTCGAGATAGACCTTCCGGGACCCCGGTTCCCGGACTATCAGATACCCGAAGAGTTCGATTCTCCGGATAGCTACCTTCGGCATCTTGCCCGGGAAGGTCTGGATCATCGCTACAGCGAGGTTACTCCGGAGCTCGAAGAGCGTCTTACCTACGAGTTGGATACGATCATCTCGATGGGCTTTACCGGCTACTTCCTGATCGTTTGGGACTTTATCGCCTTTGCCCGGTCACAGGGTATTCCTGTTGGTCCCGGCCGCGGTTCCGGTGCGGGATCCTTGGTAGCCTACTCCCTGCAGATTACCGATATCGACCCCCTGAAGTATGGGCTCCTCTTCGAGCGGTTTTTGAACCCGGACCGCATCTCGATGCCCGACTTCGATATCGACTTCTGCTTCGAACGGCGGGGGGAGGTCATCGACTACGTAACCCGGAAGTACGGTGACGATCGAGTCGGACAGATCATCACCTTTGGAACCCTCAAGGCGAAGGCGGTCATTCGAGACGTCGCGAGGGTTCTCGACATTCCCTACGCCGAGGCGGACACCATCGCGAAGCTGGTGCCCCTGGGAGCGAAAACGCTTCAAGACGCCGTCGCCGCCGAGCCGGAGCTGACGGAAACCTACGAGAAGGGCGGGATCTACGCCGAGCTTATCGACATAAGCAAAAAGCTCGAAGGACTCCACCGCCACGCCTCCACCCACGCCGCGGGTATCGTCATAGGGCAGAAACCGCTGGTCGAATACGTCCCTCTCTACCGGGACCCGAAGACCGGGTCGATATCGACCCAATACACCATGGACCAGCTCGAGGATTGTGGCCTGGTCAAGATGGATTTCCTCGGACTCAAGACCCTTACCCTGATCGAGAACACCGAAAAACTTATTCGGCGGCGGGATGACGAGTTTCGGATCGATTTGGTCTCCGAGGAGGACAAACCGACCTTCGAGCTGCTCGGGCAAGGCAAGAGCGCCGCCATATTCCAGTTCGAGAGCCAGGGGATGCAGGGCATCCTGACCCGTGCTCGGCCCGCCAGAATCGAGGATCTGATCGCCTTAAACGCCCTCTACCGTCCCGGGCCGATGGAGAATATCGATCAGTTCGTCGACTCGAAGCAGGGACGCAGCCCGATCCGCTACCCCCTCCCGGCCCTCGAGAGAGTACTCGAGGAAACCTACGGCGTCATCGTCTACCAGGAACAGGTCATGGAGATTGTCCGGATTGTCGCCGGATTCTCCCTCGGGCAGGCGGACATCCTTCGCCGGGCGATGGGAAAGAAAAAGCTCGACGCCATGGCTAAGATGAAAGAGGAGTTTCTCGAGGGCGCCCGGAACAACGGCTACACGGCGAGGCAGGCGGAAGAGATCTTCGAATTGCTCTTGCCCTTCGCCGGCTACGGATTCAACAAATCCCACGCGGCGGCTTATTCGATTCTCGCGTACAAGACCGCCTATCTCAAGGCGAATTATTCCGTCGAGTTCATGGCCGCCAACCTTACGAACGAGATAAACGATCCGAAGAAGTTCGCCACCTACATGGAAGAGGCGAGGTCGATGGGCATCCCCATTCTTCCCCCGGACATCAACCTAAGCGATCGAGCCTTCAGCGTAACCGACGGCTCCATCGTCTACGGCCTTATCGGCATCCGAAACGTCGGCTCCGCGGCCGTCGACGAGATCCTTCGGGTTCGGCGGGAGGTCGAGGAGTACGTATCCTTCCAACACTTTCTCGAGTCGATCGATCTCCGGGTCGTGAACCGAAAGGTCGTCGAAGTACTGATCCATTCGGGACTCTTCGACCGCTTCGGGCAGAACCGAGGCACCCTTGCCCACAATCTCGACTCCTTCTTGGAAATTGCCCTCCGGCGACGAGAAAACAAGCGGGTCGGTCAGGCCTCCCTCTTCGGCCGGCAGGAAGAGGACGCGATGGTTTCGGTGGTAATCGAAGAGGTGCCGGAGCTTCCCGCTATCGAGCGGCTCCAGCTCGAGCGGGAAAACCTCGGGTTCTATTTCTCCGGACACCCCTTGGACGACTATCGCAAAAGTTGGGAAAACTCGGTCACGCTAAACCTCGAGCACCTCGACAGCGCCCTGCCGGATAAAAGCTACACGCTTCTCGGGCTCCTAAAATCGGTCCGGGTCATCCAGACCCGAAAGGGCGGCAACATGGCATTCGCCGTTCTCGAGGACTTCAAAGGCTCGGTGGAGCTCGTCTTCTTCGACGAGGCGTATCAATCGAACCGGGAAACCTTGGTGGACGACGCGATTGTCGGCATAATCGGGAACTTAGAAGAGCGTCGAGGACGACGGCAGATAATCGTTCAGGACCTAAGGCCGCCGAATCGTCTCGAGGAACGGGAGGCCCGGGAAGTGCACATCCGGCTCCGGGGCTCTCTTACCGAAGGCGAAGATCTCTACCAGCTTCGGGCCCTCCTCTTTGACCGGCAGGGGCCCTGTCCGGTATACCTACATGTCGGCTCCAACGGTGGTGAGTCGATTGTCGAAGCCTCCTCGCAAATTCGGGTCTCGTCCCGGAAGGAGACCCTCGAGGAGATCCGGCGCCACGCTGCGGTAGCCGACGTCTGGCGAAGCTGACTAATGGAGGAACATTGATGCTACAGCCGGTAATGCGCTTTCTTGGCGCTGCCATATCGATCTACATGGTGATTATCCTTGTCCGAATCGTGATGACCTGGTTCCCAGGCGCCGTCTACGGCCGGACCTTCGAGATTCTCCGGCAGATTACCGATCCCTACCTCAACCTCTTTCGGGGCGCACGGTTTCTCCGGATCGGATACGTCGACTTTAGCCCCTTGGCGGCGATTATCCTCCTCTCGGTGCTCAACAACGTCGTCACGACGATCGGCTACACCGGGGCGGTCTCCTTAGGTTTCGTCTTAGCAACGGCGGTTTCGGCAATTGCTTCGGCGGCCTCCTTTTTCTTGTTTCTCTTTCTCATTCTGACCCTTGTTCGTCTTCTCGGCACCTTCGTCCAGAGTGACGCCTTCGGGCAATTCTGGATGACTCTCGACCGCCTTCTCGAACCGATGAGCTACCGCCTCTCGCGGTCGATCATCCGCGACCGAGAGCTCTCCTACCGGATGGCGCTGACCACCCTCGGGGCGTCGATTCTTGCCGTCCTGCTCCTCGGCAATCTCGTCCTCGACATTCTAATACCCGCCCTCGCAGCCCTTCCCATTTAGGGAACCGCCGTGCCGTGTACCTTTCGGAGTTGACGGAGTTAGTATCTACCCTCCCGGGGATCGGAAAGCGAGGGGCCGAGCTTTTCGCCGGCCTCGGCGTGGGAACCATCGGCGAGCTCCTTACCCACGTTCCTCGGGCCTACGAAGACCGGCTGACCCTCCGAACCTTTGGCGACGCCGCGCCGGAAGGCTGGGTCAACACCGTGGCGGATGTCGTGGCGCACGACTTCGTCGGGCGGAAGGGTATTCTCAAAATCTATGTCCGGGATTCGACGGGTGTGGCTGCGCTGATGTGCTTTAACCGCAACTATCTCGAAACGAAACTGCCGCCGGGTAGTCGCGTGCGCATCGCAGGACGTTTCTCTCACCGTTTCGGCGACCTCCAGAGCAGTGGCTTCGATTTCGAACCGGTGGACGCTGCTACGGGGCGTTTCGAGCGGCTCATACCGCTCTATCCCCTTACCGAGGGGCTGACCAACGCGAAGGTAGTGGCGGCGACCGCCTCGGCGTTGCAAACCTACGGTCCGCGGATCGACGACGAGCTTCCGCCGGGGCTTGTCGAATCCCGGGAGCTTCTTCCGAAGGCCGAGGCCTTGTGGAAGCTTCACACGCCGCTCACCCTCCAGGAAGCCGAAGCGGCCCGCCGCCGATTGGCTTATGACGAGTTACTGCTGTTGCAATTGGGTCTCGCTCGGCATCGCCTAGACCGGGGCCGGGAGGGGACAAAGAAGCCCCGACGTCTTCCCCGATCGCTGATGGGGCGCCTTCTCTCCCAACTTCCCTTTCGCCTGACGGCGGACCAAGCAACCACCCTCGAGGAAATTATCAGCGATCTCCAGGAGCCCCTTCCCATGTCCCGGCTGCTCCAAGGTGATGTCGGCTCCGGAAAGACGATCGTCGCTCTCCTCTCGGCGCTGCCCTATATCGAGCTTGGCTACCAGGCCGTCCTGATGGCGCCCACAGAGCTTCTCGCCCGACAGCACGCAGAGAAGGCCGCCGAGCTCTTCGGCCCCCTCGGCCTCGAGGTTGCGTTCTTGACCAGCTCCGTCGAATCGACACGTCGCACCGGGCTCCTCGAGGCGATCGCCGCCGGCCGTGCGCAGTTGGTCGTCGGGACCCACGCCCTCTTTTCCGAAGGGGTCGAGTACAAACAGCTGCGCTACGTAATCGTCGACGAGCAGCAGCGGTTTGGGGTAATGCAGCGCAGGGCCCTCGTGTCGAAGGCTGCCGAGCCGGACCTCTTGATGATGACGGCAACCCCTATTCCCCGGACCCTGGCGATGACCGTTTTCGGAGACATGAACGTCTCGGCTATTCACTCGATGCCCCCGGGCCGCCGGCCGGTTGAGACGCACCTGACGCGCCTCGGCAACGAGCAGAAGGTCTACGACCGGGTCCGTCGAGAGCTCGAGAAAGGGAGGCAGGCCTACTTCGTCTATCCCCTCATCGAGCACTCGGAGCAGTCCCGGCTTCGAAACGCCGAGGAGATGGCCGCTTTTCTCTCCACCGAGGTCTATCCCGGTCGCAGGATCGCTCTGATCCACTCCCGAATAGACGAGGCCGATAAGGAGCGAAGGATGCAAGCGTTTTACCGTGGAGACGTCGATGTCCTTGTCGCAACGAGCGTCGTCGAAGTCGGCGTGGACGTTCCGAACGCGACGTGCATGGTCGTCGAGCACGCCGAACGGTTCGGACTCTCGGCCCTCCACCAGCTTCGGGGACGAGTCGGCCGGGGGCTCGAACAGTCCTACGCTTTCCTCATCTACGCCGAGCCGCTGACACCGGAGGCGAAGGAGCGCCTGAAGGTGATGCACCAGGAGAACGACGGATACGTTATCGCGGAAGAGGATCTTCGGATCCGGGGTCCCGGAGACGTCGCCGGCCTTCGGCAGTCGGGATTCCTAAGGTTTCGGGTCGCCGACGTCGCCACCGACCTCGAGCTGATGAACCAGTCGAGAAAAGACGCCTTCGCGGTCCTGGAAATCGACCCCGGACTCGTCGGCCTTTCACACCAGGGCCTCAGGAAGATGCTTCTGGCCACCGAGGACGAGAACGGCGGGGTTCAGTGCTCCGGAGCTGAGAGCCCCGGGCCCGGAAAAAAACACAATTCTGGGAGCACTTCGTGAGAATTACCGGAGGCCGCTACGCGGGCATCACCTTTAGCGTACCTCCCGGGGAAATACGCCCGGCGATGGACCGTATGCGGGAGTCGCTCTTCGGTTCTCTCGGGAACTTGTCCGGAGCCGCGGTTCTCGACCTCTTCTCCGGCTCCGGGTCCATGTCACTCGAAGCGGCTTCCCGGGGTGCTGAGTCTATTACGGCGGTCGAGCGAGACCCTCAAAAGATTTCTATTCTCAAAAGGAACCTATCCCTCGTCGACACCCCCTCTCGGGTCGTCCCATGGCCCGCCGAGCGCTTTATTCTCCGGGGCCAAGGTAACTTCGACATCGTCTTTCTCGACCCCCCGTTCCGCTACCCCCACAAGGCGGATCTTCTGCGGCGCCTGAACAAGTCTCCCCTCCTCTTACCAGGATCCGTGGTCGTTCTCCACTGCCCCCGGGAGGATCGCCTCGACGACCTTCCGCCGGGCCTTCCCGAGACGGGGTATGCCCGGTACGGACGGTCGGTCGTCCATCGCTTCACGAAGGCGGGGTGATTCTGCTACATTCACGAGGTTTAAGGAATAGTGATGAAAAATGATATTCGCGCCAGACTCCAAATACCTCAAGGAACCGAGGCCTTCTACCTCGAGGAGGCGCGCAGACACCACGCACTCCGGGACCGTCTCGCAGAGCGCTTCCACCTCTGGGGCTACCTTCCGGTTCAAACGCCGGTTATGGATTTCTACGACGTCTATCGCGATCTCCTCGGAGAACGGGAGGCCCGGGGCGTTTACCGCCTCGTCGACCGAGAGGGAGACCTCCTGATGCTGCGCTCCGATGTCACACTCTTTCTCGCCAAGCAGATGGGCCTGATCCTGCGTCCCGAGGACCTGCCGATCCGCGTCTGGTATTCCGACACGATCCTCCGGCACCAGGACCCGGACGACATCAGCAGAAACGAGTTTCATCAGAGTGGGGCAGAGCTCATCGGTCTGAAGGGGCCCGATGCGGATCTCGAGGTAATGGCACTGCTTGCCGAGATACTCGGTGAATCGAGCCCCTCGGAGTTCTTCCTCCACGTCGGGAGCCGACGCCTTATCGACCTCCTCTGTCCTCCGGAGGAGCCGCGGCGATCCCTCATTCGCGCGCTGGCCTTTCGCGATGTCCCGAAGATAGTCACCAGCCTCCAAGGCGGCGGCCATGACCCAGCGGAGGCCGACCGCCTTGCCCGGCTTCTGCTCTTTATCGGCTCCCCGGAGGAAGCCCGGCGCCTTCGCGGAGACTTACGCCTTTCCGACGAGCGCTTCGACGAAGCCTTCGTCGAGGTCGAGGCGGTTGCCACCGCGGTCTCCTCTCTTGACGCGGTCGACCACCCTCAGGGACGTGTCGACTTCTCCGAGGTCGCCTCGCAGCCGTACTACTCCGGGATCGTCTTCCAAGTCTACCTCGATGGACTCGACGCACCGGTCGCCTCCGGGGGCCGGTACGATGGGCTCCTCGGCTCCTTCGGCTTCGACGCCCCGAGCGTCGGGTTCTCCATCATGCTCAGGAAGCTCGAGGCCCGCATCGCCGAGGACGATACGCCGAAACCTCCAGACGCCCCCCGCCGGGCCTCGGGACAAGACTTCGCGGCTCGATACCGCGACGCGAGAAAAAAACGAAACGCCGGGGAGGTAACCGTTTTATGAGCACCGCGTTGAGCGTCGCTCTGCCAAAGGGTAGACTCCTCGATTCGATATCCGAAGCGTTCAAGCAGATTTCGGTCCACGTCTCATTCGACGATCGCAAGCTTGTCAGCCGAGACAGCGACCAGGGGCTCGAGTTCTTCCTGGTCAAGAACTCCGATCTTCCGGTCTACGTCAACTTCGGGATCGCCGGCCTCGGTATCTGCGGCGGGGACGTTCTCTATGAATCCTCCTTCCCATTGGTCCGTCTTGCGACCTTTCCCTTTGGGAGCACCCGAATGTGCCTCGCCCATCGAAAGGACCACGACCCCAAGACGGACGTCGGCACCTTAAGCGTTGCGACTAAGTTTATCCGCTTCGCTCGGGACTACTTCCACGAATTAGGGATACCGGTGCAGGTCATTCGCCTCAACGGCTCGGTGGAGCTCGCCCCGGTTCTCGGTCTCTGTCCCTACATCGTGGACCTGGTGGAAACCGGTTCGACCCTCAAGGCAAACAACCTGGTCGTTGCGAGGGAGCTTGCCGTTATGAAGGTTCACCTTGTCGCAAACCCTGCGTACTATAAGTTTCATTACCGGCGAGTTAACCGCTTTGTAGAGCGACTTCTCGATAGTGGAATCGCGGAGCCTGTGTCCACCTCATGGTCTTGACTCGCTCATGGTCTTGACTTAAAGGACAGAGTCAAATTGAATTTGGCGATAGACTTGCATATACTCGGAAACAAGGCATTTTGAAGCCACGAATACGCTTCGAGCATCCTCCGGATCCCGGATTTCAAAAAGTCACCCAAGCGCCGGTGACACCGCAGGACCGCGCGGCGCTAATCCGTAAGGGCAACCAGCTGTTCAACGAGGGGAGAATCGACGACGCAAAGCGGATATTCTTGACCGTGGGGTATGGCGACGGGTTGATCCGCCTCGGCGACTGGTACGACAAGAAGAAGCGCCCCCTGGAAGCCTTTCGAATGTACTGGCTGGCCTCGGAACCGGGGAAGACGCAGGCGATGATAGAGAAGATGGCGGCTGTTGTTAGAATGTGGCTGAAGGAGTCCGAAGAATAGTGTCAGAGAAAGACGAGCCGACACGGTCCCCCGGGGACCTCGCGGAGCTCTCACAGCAGGGATACCAGTTTCTCCGAGAGAATCTTCTCTCCGAGGCCGAAGCGCGGTTCTCCGAGATTCTCGAGATGGATCCGGAAAACAACTACGCCCTCGTCGGCCTCGGAGATTCGGCCCGCAAGCGTCGGCACTACGAGAAGGCTATCGGCTTCTACGAGCGCTGTCTGGAAATCCACCCGGACAACAACTACGCTCTCTTCGGCCTCGCCGACTGCTACCGCTCCCTAAAGCACTTCAATAAGGCGCTTCGGGTCTGGGAACGCTATCTGCAGCACGACGATGAGAATGTTACGGTTCTTACCCGGGTCGCCGACGCCCACCGCAAGGTCCGCAATTTCGACCGTTCGAAAGAGCTCTACGACCGAGTCCTCGAGAAGGAGCCGGACAACGCCTACGCGTTGATCGGCCTCGGCCACCTCCACTACGACTTTCGGGATTTCGAAGGCGCCCTCCACTACTGGGAACGGATGTACGAGATTAGCGGTCCGAAGGTCGATATCCGGGTTCTGACCTCCCTCGGAAACTGCCACAGAAAGCAGAAGACCTTCGCAGAGGGGGTGCGCTACTTCGAAGAGGCCCTCCGGAAGGAACCGAATAATTTCTACGCGCTGTTCGGGATGGCCGATTGCTGCCGGGGTATGGGTAAGGCGGAAGAGTCCCTCGCCTATTGGAATCGTATTCTCGAACGAGATCCGGAGAACAAGGTAATCCTGACCCGGGCCGGGGACGCCTATCAAAGCCTCGGGGACACGGCTGCCGCTCGCAGCTATTACGAACGGGCCCTCGACATCGAGTTCGATGCCTACGCGGTCCTTGGCCTCGCGGTAATCAACCGCCTCTCGGGGAAAACCGACGACGCTATTGTGTCCCTAGAAGGTCTTGTCAAGAACGACTCGAAGAATCCCCGCTTCTACTACGAGCTCGCGGAATCCTATTTGGAGCAGGGCAACCGAGAGCGTGCTCTTGCCACCCTCGATCGGGCTCTCGCGGAGGGCGCCGTCAACCGCCAAATCTCCGCACTCCGGGACCGCCTCGAAGGAACTCGTTAGAAGCGGCCCGGCGCTCCCGGGCCCGAAGCTCTATTCGAGAACGGCTTTGATCCGCCGCACGCCCTGAGACGAGGACTGCTCCTTAACAATCTTGAAGCGACCGAGGGACTTCGTGTTTTCTACGTGGGGCCCCCCGCAGACTTCCATCGAGTAATCCCCAATCTTGTAGACCTTGACGACCTCTCCGTATTTTTCGCCGAAGAGCGCCCTCGCCCCCCGCTCCTTTGCCTCTTCGATCGGCATCGTCTCGATTTCCACCGGCAGGTTGCCTTCTATCTTATCGTTGACAATTTCCTGCACCTTTTGGATCTCCTCCGGGGACATCTTCTGGCTATGCGAAAAGTCGAAACGGAGTCGATCCGGGGTAATGTTACTCCCCTTCTGGCCGACATGGTCTCCGAGGACGTCCCGAAGGGCTTGATGCAAAAGGTGGGTTGCTGTGTGGAGACGGGTGGTCATCTCGGAGTGATCTGCGAGGCCTCCCTTGAAGGTCGCGCTGGTATCCGACTTGCTCTTCTCCTGGTGCTCCGAAAAGGCGGCTTCGAAGCCTTCGCGGTCGACGACGAGTCCGTGCTCCTTTGCAAGCTCCTCGGTAATCTCTACTGGAAAGCCGAAGGTGTCGTAGAGATGGAAGGCGAGGGCTCCGGGAATGCTGTTCTTTCCCTGGGAGCGGATCTCCGGCAGAAGCTTTTCGAACTCTCGTTCCCCCTTTTGAAGTGTGGAGAAGAACTTTTCCTCTTCGGCTACGAGCTCCGATTCGATTCGATCTTGGTTTTCCGTGAGCTCCGGGTAGGCATCCCGGTACATCTCGACGACCAGACGAGCCGGCTGCCGGAGGAACTCGGCGCTCAGGCCGAGCTTCCGACCGTGGCGGACCGCCCGGCGAATGAGGCGTCGTAAAATGTAGCCCTGGCCGACGTTCGACGGGACGACACCCCGCTCGTCCCCGAGAATAAAGGTCGCCGCCTTGACGTGGTCGCAGATAATCCGGAACGACGTATCACCCTCGGTGTCGCCGCCGTAAACGGCACCGGAAATCTCTTCCATTTTGCCGATAAGTGGCGTGAAAAGCTCCGTCTCGTAGACGGAGTTCTTTCCCTGAAGGATGGCGATTGTCCGCTCGATTCCCATCCCGGTGTCGACACATTTTCGGGAAAGCTCCGAGAACGCTCCGTCGGGACCCTTGTTGTACTGCATAAAGACGTCGTTCCAGACTTCCATAAACTTGCCGTCGGAAACCCCAGGGCGACTCTGGTCGCTTCCCGGGATGCCAGTGTCGACGAACATTTCGGTGTCCGGTCCGCAAGGGCCCGTCGAGCCGGCGGGTCCCCACCAGTTGTCCTTCCGGCCTAAGAAGTAGATACGGTCGTCGGGGATACCCAGGGAGCGCCACACCTTCGCCGACTCGTCGTCCCGGGGTACGTTTTGGTCCCCGGCGAACACGGTAACCGATATCGCGTCGGGGGAAATTCCAAGCCAGTCGGCACCGGTCAAGAACTCGTAGCTCATCCGGATAGCCTCTTCCTTAAAATAGTCCCCGAGGGACCAATTTCCGAGCATCTCAAAAAAGGTCAGATGGCTAAAGTCGCCGACGTCGTCGATATCGCCGGTGCGGATGCACTTCTGATGGTTGACCAGGCGGTTTCCCGCGGGATGCTGCTCGCCGAGAATGTAGGGCACCAAGGGATGCATCCCCGCGGTGGTAAAGAGAACCGTGGGATCGTTTTCGGGAATAAGAGACTTTCCGGAAATGACCGCATGGCCATGCTTGGAAAAGAACTCCAGATACTTGGATCGAAGCTCGTTCGCTTTCATAGAGATACCTCGTGTACGTTTAGTGCAAACCTATCAAAGGTCCTCTAACTCGGACTCCCGGTCCTCCCGCATAAACTCCGGAAAGGCGTAGACGATCATCCCCGTCTTCTTGACCCGGTGTTCGGCGTATCCCTTGGACACCATCTCTTCGAGGCGCGCTTTCGCCTGGTCCGGCGACACTCTCGCCTCGAGGGCGATTTCCGACGGAGTGACGTAGCCTCCGTTGTCCCGGGCGGTCTTCAGAATCCGGTACTCCAGGCTCTCCTCCGGAGCCCTCGGCGCCCCGGGAGCGGTAAACACCCCGGTGTAGTCCTGAAGCAGTCGATGCCGTATCGAAGCGTCGCGCACCTGATTTGGAAGGGTAAAGAGGTCGTAGAGGGTTCCCAGGCCCAAGAGTCCCCCGGTCAGGAGAAAGAGGATCCCCGTCCCTATCTTACCGATGTAGAAACGTTGAAGCCCCGCGACTCCGAAGAGAGAGGGAATCCAAAACAAATAGGCCAGCCGGACCGAATACAACCGAGAACCTCCTCTGGTTTGCACTCGCTAAGGTACCGCGGCTGGGCTTGGGGGACAAGAGGGCTGGTCCGAGAGTCCTGTCCTCGGCCCTTGCACTCCCTCTCCCTGGGTCGTACAGTGTGACGAGCCACCCCATATGATAGCCACGACCAATGTTTCACTAGCGTTTGGAGCCCAAAGAGTCCTCGACAACGTCTCGCTGACCCTCGACACGAAGAGCCGTGCGGGGTTAGTCGGCGCGAACGGAAGTGGAAAGACCACGCTCCTTCGAATTCTCGCCGGACGGGAGGCGCCGGAGAGCGGCGAGGTAAGCGTGTCGAGAGACCTGGTTGTATCCTATCTCCCGCAGCGATTCGAGCTGTCTCTCGACGCCACGGTCTACGAAGCGGCCGAGGGTGGGTTTCGTCGCGAGTTTCAGATCCAAAAACGGCGGGACGAGGTTGCCGGGCTGCTTCAGAGCGGCGGCGGGGCGAACCACGACGCCCTCTTGGCGGAGCTGGCGCAGCTCGACCACGATCTCGAGGAGAGCCGATTCTATCTCCGGGAACCGGAGATCGCCAAGGTGCTCAAGGGACTTGGGTTCGAACAGGGAGACCACAACCGAGCCTTGAGCGAGTTCAGCGGCGGCTGGCGGATGCGGGCAGCTCTGGCTCGGACCCTTTTGAGCCACCCGCACTTTTTACTCCTCGACGAGCCGACCAACTACCTAGACATGGAAGCCCGCCTTTGGCTCTCCGGATTTCTCAAGGGTTTTCCCGGCGGCGTGTTGATCGTCTCCCACGACCGTGCCTTCCTCGACGACACCGTTACCGAGATTCTCGAGCTCTTTCTTTCGAGGGTTCGCCGATACAAGGGGGGCTACTCCTCCTACGAGGAACAGAGAAACGCCGAGCTCGCGCAGTTAGTGGCCTCTTGGGAGAGCCAGCAGCGGGACATCGCCAAGCAAGAGGACTTTATCCGGCGGTTTCGGGCTAAGGCGACCAAGGCCAAGCAGGTCCAAAGCCGGGTCAAAATGTTGGAAAAGCAGGAACGGATCGAGATCCCGGAACACTTGCGCCCCATCAACCTCAAGCTGCCTCCTGCGACCCACAGCGGAAACATCGTCATCGAGGTTGAGGAGTTGTCGAAGTCCTACGACGCCGACGGAACTACCCCGGTCCTCGAATGCCTGACCTTTACAGTCCAGCGAGGAAGCAAGCTCGCCGTCTTGGGCCGGAACGGTGCCGGAAAGTCGACGCTTCTGAGAATCCTCGGGGGGAGAGACGAGGCGAGCGCCGGGACGCTCTCTTTCGGCCGGAACGTCGAGGTCGCCTATTTCGGACAGGATACTCCGGACACCCTTCCCGGCGAGCTCACCATTATCGAGTACGCGAGCTCCCGGGCATCGACGGAGGCCCAACCGATGGTTCGCGACGTTCTCGGGGCCTTTCTCTTCGGTGGCGACGCCGTGGAGAAGCGTTTGGAGGTGCTCTCAGGCGGGGAGCGTAGCCGCCTGGCGATGGCCACGCTCTTGTTGAGGCCCGCAAACCTGCTGATTCTCGACGAACCGACGAACCATCTCGACATGACAAGCCAAGAAGTCCTCGCCGGCGCTCTCCGGGGCTACTCGGGAACGGTCGTATTTGTTTCCCACGACCGGTTCTTTATTCGAGAGGTAGCAACCGAGGTTCTGGCGCTCTGGCCCCGGGAGCAACGGCCCCCGGAACCCCGGCGGCCGGCCGGTGGTGTCGCCGACGGCGTGCCGTCCCAGGGGTGGCAACGCTACCCGGGAAGCTACCGAGAGTTCGAGAAGAGCGGGATCGGCCGGGTCTTCGAAGACCCCACCGCACGGCAATCCCCGAACCGGGGCGCGGGCCCTCGGCCGGGGACGGCTTTCGAACCGGGGGTTCATCAGCCGAAGGCCGGTCCGGGCAGTCCGGACACGGAGACAGTGCCCGGGACCGCGGGAAACTTTCAGGCCCAGAAGGCCCGGAAGGCGGAGCTCCGAAAGCTACAGAAACGCGAAGAGGAGCTTCTATCTCGTATCGAAGCCTTAGAAGAGGAGCACCGGCGTATTCAGGAGTCTATGGCTTCGCCGGAGGTCTACCGCGATCCCGAGGGACTCAAGCGAAATCAGCGTGCCTTGGCCGAGAACGAGGCCGCCCAAGAGACCGCCCACGACGAGTGGGAAGCGGTAACCCATGCTATCGAAGGTTTCTCAGCGTAGCGGTCTTTCGGCGCCTGTGGCTCGGCGCCTGTGGCTTGACCCCTCCGGGGCCTCGCCCTATCCTTTGGCCATGGAGCTGACCTTCGCCACCCCGGCCCTTCTCTTTCCTGCGGTCTCGCTACTCTTTATTTCCTATACCAACCGCTTTTTGGCGTACGCCGACCTGGTTCGAAACCTCCACGGGCGGTGGGAGGAGGACCCCTCGAGCGTGCTCACGGCGCAGATCGGGAATCTGCGCCTCCGGATCGAGCTTATTCGGAACATGCAGATCGCCGGAGCGCTGTCCCTTCTGGCGGCCGTCGTCTGTATGATCCTTCTCTACATCGAGCTCCACCCCGCAGCGGAAATAGCTTTCGGAGCAGCCCTCTTCGGGCTCTCGGTCTCTCTGGTGCTTCTGGTGTGGGAGCTCACCATCTCGGTTCGCGCGCTAAAGATCCAATTGCACGACATCGAGGGTTGAAGGGGAGAGCAGTTCATCAAGCAGTTCATCGAGTCTTGACAATTCTTTTCGGGCCGGGCACAATTACGGCTCTATCTAACATGCCGCTGTAGCTCAGTCGGTAGAGCAGTGGACTGAAAATCCACGTGTCGACAGTTCGATTCTGTCCGGCGGCAGAGCCCCACAAACGTGGGGCTCTCTTTTTTTACTCCCCCTTTCTACACCCGGTACTACCCCTCCCGGGCACAAAAAAAGGCCGCCCGCGGGGGCGACCTTCGTTTTGACTGCGAGAGTACTCAGCTATTCTTCACGACCGCCTGGGCCGCTGCGAGCCGGGCGATAGGCACCCGGAAGGGGGAGCAGGAGACGTAGTTGAGTCCCGCGCGGTAGCAGAAGTCGATGGAAGAAGCCTCTCCACCGTGCTCTCCGCAGATACCGACTTTAAGCTTCGGATTGGTCTTGCGGCCCTTCTGCGTTCCCATTTCGACGAGCTGTCCGACGCCGGTCTGGTCGAGGGCGGCGAAGGGATCCTGTTCCAGGATGCCGTCATCGACGTACTGGGGTAGGAAACTTCCGATATCGTCCCGGGAGAACCCGAAGGTCATCTGGGTAAGGTCGTTGGTTCCGAAGGAGAAGAACTCCGCCTGGGTGGCGATCTCGTCGGCGGTTAGCGCCGCCCGGGGTACCTCGATCATCGTACCGATGAGGTACTCGAGCTTGCTCCCCGCCTTCTCGAGGACGTCCTTGCAGACCTTTTCTGCGTTGGCCCGAAGAATCTCGAGCTCCTTGATGGTACCGACCAGCGGAATCATGATTTCCGGCTGTACCTCGGCGCCACCCTTGGCGACCTCGACAGCCGCTTCCATGATGGCCTGGACCTGCATGTCGTAGACTTCCGGGTAGGTAATTCCCAACCGGCAACCACGGTGACCGAGCATCGGGTTGAACTCGTGGAGAGAATCGATCTTGGCCTTGAGGCTGTCGACTGTTACTCCGGTGTTGTTCGCGAGCTCCTTGATTTCCGCTTCGGTATGGGGGACGAACTCGTGCAAGGGCGGATCCAAGAGCCGTACGGTTACGGGGAAGCCGGCCATCGCCTTGAAGATTCCGACGAAGTCGGACTTCTGCAGCGGCAAGAGCTTCTCGAGGGCCTTTTCCCGAGCGGCCTTGTCTTCGGCAACGATCATCTGCCGGAAAATCCGGATCCGGTCCTCTTCGAAGAACATGTGCTCGGTTCGGCAGAGACCGATACCTTCGGCGCCGAACTCTCTCGCCCGCTTCGCGTCCTCCGGGGTGTCGGCGTTGGTCCGGATGCCGAAGCCCTTCATATCGACGTTCGACCGCTGGGCCTTGTTCCGAACGTTGTCGGTCCACTTAAGGAACTTCTCGAGCTTATCGGAGATCTGGGGTTCTATCAGCACCAGTTGACCTTCGTAGACTTCGCCGGTGGTTCCGTCGAGGGTGATGAAGTCGCCTTCCTTGAAGGACTTGCCCTTTACGTTCATCTGCTTGTTGGCGATTCCGATGTCCTTGGCTCCGGCGACACAGGGGGTACCCATGCCCCGGGCAACGACGGCGGCGTGGCTCGTCATACCGCCGGTGGAGGTCAGGATACCCTCCGCGGCGTGCATACCACCGATGTCCTCCGGGGAGGTTTCCTTTCGGACGAGAACGACCTTCTTGCCGTCCTTGACCCACTCCTCGGCGTCTTCGGCGGTAAAGACGATCTGTCCGCAGGCGGCACCGGGAGAAGCGTTCAGCCCCTTGGTGAGGGGTTCCTTGTCCTTGGTGGTACGCGGGTCGATCATCGGGTGGAAGACCTGGTCGAGCTGAGCCGGGGTTACCCGGTTGACCGCTTCGTCCTCGGTGAGAAGCTTTTCCTGGACCATCTCGACGGCGATGCGAATAGCGGCGACGCCGGTTCTTTTTCCGTTACGGGTCTGAAGAATAAAGAGCTTACCCTGTTGGATGGTAAACTCCATGTCCTGCATATCCTTGTAATGCGCCTCGAGCTTGTCCTTGACTTCGACGAGCTGGTCGTAGCTCTTCTTGTCCTTCTCCGCGAGGCTCTTGATGTCCATCGGCGTTCGGATACCAGCGACGACGTCCTCGCCCTGGGCGTTCATCAGGAACTCGCCGTAGAAGTACTTTTCGCCGGTCGAGGGGTCCCGGGAAAAACAAACCCCGGTTCCCGAATCTTCGCCGAAGTTACCGAAGACCATCGACTGAACGTTGACGGCCGTTCCCTTGAAGCCCCGAAGGTCGTTGAGCTTTCGGTACCGGATCGCCCGGGGGTTGTTCCAGGAGCCAAATACCGCGTCGATGGCGGCCCAGAGCTGGTCGATCGGCTTCTGGGGAAAGTCTTCTCCGGTGTGGGACTTAAAGACTTCCTTGTACTTCTCCACGACACCCTTCAGGTCGGCGGCGTCGAGATCGGTGTCGAGATCGACACCCTTCTTCTCTTTGATTCCGTCGAGAGCGTGTTCGAAGTTCTCGTGCTTCACACCCTTTACGACGTTGCCGAACATGTTGATAAAGCGGCGGTAGGAGTCCCAGGCAAACCGCTCGTTGCCCGATTTCTTCGCCAAGCCTTCTACTGCCTTGTCGTTGAGACCCAGGTTGAGGACGGTGTCCATCATTCCCGGCATGGAAGCCGCGGCGCCGGACCGGACGGAGACCAGAAGCGGGTCGTCGGCGTCGCCGAGCTTCTTGCCCATCATCTTCTCGAGGCGATCGAGGTGCTCGGTCACTTCCTTGTTGAGGGAGTCGGGATAGTCGCTATCGTGTTCGTTGAAGTATTCGCAGACCTCGGTCGAGATCGTGAACCCCGGCGGGACCGGGACGCCAACGTTGGTCATCTCCGCAAGGTTGGCACCCTTGCCGCCGAGAAGGTCTTTCATCTGGGAAGACCCTTCGGCCTTTCCTTCGCCGAAAAAATAAACGTATTTCGTTGCCATAATTCTAATTACCCCCGAATCGTAGTGCGTTGGATTATCCTTTGCAGGCTAAAGAAAAAGGGCCCCGGTGTCAACCTGACCCCCGGGACCCTCGGTTTTTCAGTATGATTAGCTTAAGAAATGTAGCTCTCGAGAAGCTGAGACCTCTTGGGATGTTGCAGCCGCTTGATCGCCTTCTTCTCTATCTGACGGATCCGCTCCTTGGTCAGGCTGTACTTGTCGCCAATCTCTTTTAACGAAAGAGGACTCCGTCCGTTGAGACCAAAGCGGTATCGTACGATCTCCGCCTCCTTCGGGGTCAAAGTCGCAAGGACCTCGTTTATGTCTTCCTTTAAAGAGTGCTCGATCACCTGTTCCTCAGGCGCCTGATAGCCTTCGTCCTCGACAAAGTCCCCGAGGAGAGAAGAATCTTTCTCAGCGTAGACCGGCGTCTCGAGGGAGATAAGTTCCCGGGAAATATTGATAAGATCGGCGACGTGGTCTTCGTTCATGTTGAGGGTCTTGGCGATCTGCTTCATCTCGGCGGTCTCGCCGTTGGAGCCGTGGATCTGCTTCCGCACCTTTTCGATCTGCACCAGCTCGTTTGCCCGGTTCAGGGGAAGGCGGATCATTCTCGACTTTTCGCAAATTGCCTTTAGAATCGCTTGCCGGATCCACCAGACGGCGTAGGAGATAAAGTGAAACCCTTTGTCTACGTCGAAACGCTCGATGGCGTTCATCAGGCCGATGTTTCCTTCGCTGATGAGATCCGAAAGCGGCAGTCCCTGATTCTGATACTTTTTCGCGACGTTTACGACAAAGCGCAGGTTCGCCTGAACCAACTTGTCTTTTGCCCACTTTTCACCACGGGCGGACGCTCGGGCGTACTTGTCTTCTTCTTCCCTGGTCAGAAGGGGTATTTTGTTGATCTCTTTGAGATATATCGAGAGGACGTTTTCGTCGTCCTTGTTTCTTGGTGTGTAGCCTATGCTTTTCGTGCTGTTCTTTGCTGCCGGCATTTTTTCCTCCTCATCATACTCCCCCCTAAAAAAGCAAGGAGCGTGCCAATAGACGAGAAATTTCTCTTGACTTAACTTACTCTGTAGCAATAACTTAGAGGCGAGCCGAAAATGCCGCTTCGTGGGCTCGTCGAAGTTTGGGTCAAATAGCCTCAGGATGGAGTCTTTTGGGAAAAGCTGGGTCAATTTGACCCGCAACTTAGTTTTGCGGCATATGAAGGTGAAATCTTGACCCGGCACCGGTCAATACGTATATTTTCGGCACAAATCTACAACCACTAGCGCTTCAATTCCTAGTAGGAGGAAAACATGAAGGTCAAACCGCTTGGCGACCGGGTTCTGCTGAAAACTGAGAAGGAAGAAGAAAAGACCAAAGGTGGTCTCTTTATTCCCGAGACTGCTCAAGAGAAGACCCAGTCCGGCATCGTAGAAGCAGTCGGCGACGACGACGAAGTTATCAAGGTGAAGAAGGGTGACCACGTGATGTACGACAAGTACGCCGGCACCACCATCCGGATCGACGACGAGGACTACCTTATCGTAAAGATGGACGACATCATCGCTATCGTCGAATAGTCGTTAACAGACTCAGGATCGCAACGCGCGAGGGGCTGTCCCACCAGCTGGGGCGGCCCCTTTTTTATCCCGAGGTCTCCTTTAGAAACCGTTCGACCCCTTCGAGGACCTCGTCGAACCCGGCGGTTATTCGCTGGGTCTCTGGGAGGGACGCGAGAAAGAGCGATCCATACTGCTTCTTGACGACTCTACCGTCGGCGATTACCACCACACCCCGGTCGTTCCGGTGGCGCATCAGCCGGCCGAAGCCTTGCCGCAGGCGCGTTATGGCCTCGGGAACGCTGAAATCCATAAAGGGATTCCCTCCGGAGCGCTCGATAGCAGCCATCCGTGCGAGGGTCACCGGATGCGTCGGCACCCGAAAGGGCAGCCGGGTTACAACCACGAGTCTGAGAGTCTCACCCGGAGCGTCGACCCCTGCCCAGAAGCTATCGGTGGCAAAGAGGACGCTCGCCGTATCCGCGGAGAAACGGCCGAGGAGCCTTCCGCGCTCGTCTTCCCCCTGGTAGAGACAACTGATTCCGAGCTGCCGGAGCCGCGGTGCCACCGCCTCGTAGGTAGCCATCAACAGCTGGTACGAAGTGAAGAGAATGAGTGCTCCTCCCTGCGACCTTTCGACTGATTCGAGAACAATCCTTGCAAGGAAGTCACCGTACCCCGCCTCCGTCGGAAGGGGTCCGTCGGTTGGCAACCCGAGGAGCACCCGCTCTCGAAAGGCGAAGGGCGACGGAAAGACCGCCTCGACCAGACGGCCTGTTTCGAGATTATCGCTGCCGAGGCGGCGTCGGTAGAACTCGAAGCTGCCCCGGACGGTCAGAGTCGCGCTCAAGAACAGGACCGACGAATACTGGTCGTACACCGCCTCCTTCATCAGACTGCCGATCTCCAGCGGGCTGACGGTAAAACGGGTGTAGGCGTCTCCCTTTTTTCGACTCGAGAGCTCCAACCAACAGACCGAATCCGGCCGGGAAACCGGATCCTGGAGGATGCCGCAGAGCTCCGACACCCTCCCGAGGCGTCGGTAGACCCCCCGGGCCTCGAGGAACAAGGGATCCTCGGTCGCCTCCTCCGGCAAATTTGAAAGGTCTTGCTGCAAAGCGTCGAGAAGCTCCCCCAGGGCCACTCGGAGGGCCTCGAGGCCCTCGCGAAGAGGTGCCGGAAGCTCGCTCTCGGACTCCGGCCGAAGCCATAGACTCGAGTCCTCTCTTAAGGACGCCGTCGCTGTGGCGTCGATCGCCGCCGCAGCCTCCTCGACACCGGGGATAAGCCCCCGAAGCCGGGAGAAGGCGTGCCCCTCCCCGTAGCGTTCGGCGAGCCCCGACAGAACCCCTAGTTCGCGCCCACGTTTCCGCCGCACCAGGCGCCGTAACTGCTTGGCAATCGACAATCGGGAGAAGGCTTCGGAGAAGAAGGAGGTCGCGCTCGTCTCGACTTCGTGAGCTTCGTCGAAAATGAGACGCCGGAAGGGCGGCAGAACTGCCGTAGCGTCAAAACCGACGGCCTGAAGCCGCAAGCTCAGGTCCGAAAAGAGCAGATGATGATTGACAATCAGAATGTGAGCCTTGGCGGCCCGGCGCCGGGCTTGAACCACGAAGCAGTGGGGCGTCTGGGCACGGCATTTCGCGGCGCTGCAGCTGTCGGCGTCCGAGTTGACCTTTTCCCAGAGGCTATCAGCTGGGTAGAAGGGGGCGTCGCTCCGACTGCCGCTCTCGGTAACCTCCGCCCACTGCCGCAGCGCCTCGAGGTCGGCATTATCCTCGCCGAAGAGAGTCTGCTCCGCGAGCTCCTCCGCCAGACGCACCCGGCAGAGGTAGTTGCCCCTCCCCTTTACCAGTACCGCCGAAACGTCGCTACCGAGAAGCCGTTGGGCTATCGGGATATCCTTTTCGACGAGCTGCTGCTGAAGGTTAATCGTGGCGGTAGAGATGACGATTCGCTCGTTGTTCTGCTTGGCCCAGGCGAGAGCGGGAATAAGATAGGCGAGGGACTTACCCACCCCGGTTCCCGCCTCGGCGAAGAGGACCCGGTCCTCGCCGAAGGCCTCGGCGACGGCCTCGAGGAGGAGCTGCTGACTCTCGCGAACCTCGAAGCTCTGCATGGCGCCGGCAAGGGGGCCGTCGTCGTCGATCAGGCGGACAAGCTCGAAGCTGTCGAGGGGCTTTATCGCCTCGAGGAGGAGGGGCTCGGTAACGACATAGATGCGGTCGACATCGTTGTCGACGATATACATCCCGACGCCGATCCGAGAGAGCTGGGACGCCACCTCGAGGTCGGCGCCACTCGGCGTAAGCTTACCGCTGGGGTGGTTGTGGATTACGACGTCCCCGCGTTCCACTTCGTGGGCCGGAGCGAGAACGGTAACTGGGTTGCCCCGGGCGCGGATCCGGACCTCGGACACCATCCCCGTCTCGTCGACAGAGCAGACGAAGAGCACCTCGTTCCCCCCGGCGTCCGCGATGGCTTCTCGGATTGTTTCCTGTGGCTCGGGACCGAGCCTCTCGTCGGCGTCCATGGGTAGTGCAATGATATAGGCGGCACGCGCCCCCGGCAATCCTGACTCCGCTCATCCCGCCTTGACACCAGTTGGACTTGATAAGTAGAGTTCCGACACCTTAGGTCATGAGTAACAACAAGATACCCGTTGCCATCCTCGGTGCCACCGGCACCGTAGGACAGAAGTTCGTTCTTCTTCTTTCGGATCACTCGCTCTTCGAGATTACCGAAGTCGTCGCCTCGAGCCGCTCCGCGGGTAAGTCATACGCCGAAGCGACGGCGTGGAAACAGGACTCGGCTATCCCTGCGGCCGTCGCGTCGATGACGGTAAAGGGTACCGAAGAAACGCTCTCCAGCCGTATCCTCTTCTCGGGCCTCGACAGCAGCGTCGCCGGCCCGGCGGAAGAGAAGTACGCCGAAGCCGGTCACCTGGTCATAAGCAACGCGAAGAATCACCGCATGGACCCCGACGTTCCGCTGGTCATCCCCGAGATAAACCCGGATCACTTCGCTCTGGTGGAGAAACAGCGCTACCCCGGAGGCATCATTACCAACTCCAACTGCTCGACGATGTTTCTCGCAATGGCCCTGGCGCCGCTGGCCCCCTTCGGCATCGAGGCCGTTCAGGTAACCACGATGCAGGCCATCAGCGGCGCCGGCTACCCCGGGGTGGCCTCGATGGACATTCTCGGAAACGTCATACCTTACATCGGAGGCGAAGAGGAGAAGTTGGAGGAAGAGGCGTCGAAGATATTAGGGACGCTCTCGGGGAACCGGATCGAGCCTGCGCCCTTCGTCGTCAGCGCCCAGTGCAATCGCGTACCCGTCTTCGACGGCCACACCGAGACGGTTAGCATAAAGTTCAAGAAGCCGGTATCTCCGGAGGAGGTTCGTAGGGCCATGGAGTCCTTCTCCGGCATGCCACAGGAAAAGGAACTTCCGAGCGCACCGCCTCGGCCTATTGTCGTCCTCGACGCCCCGGACCGCCCGCAGCCGGCCCGGGACATCTGGGTTGGGAACGGCATGGCCGCGGTTGTCGGTCGTATCCGGAAGTGCCCGGTCTTCGACGTTAAGTTTGTCGTGCTCGGTCACAACACGGTTCGCGGGGCGGCCGGCGCGGCTGTCCTGAACGCCGAGGCTTACCTCGCTCTCGGCTATTTCTCCCGGTGACGGTCTTTAAGTTCGGCGGCTCTTCGGTCGCCGATGCCAGGTGGATCCGACGGGTCGTCGATATCGTGGCGCCCCGGGCCGCCGAGGCTCCAATCGTCGTCGCCTCCGCCATGGGAAAGACAACCGACCGGCTCGTCGAAATGGCCGGCCACGGCTCCCGGGGACGGCTTCCGGAAGCGGAGGCGCTCCTCGAAGGCATCGGCGAGCACCACCGAGCCGCCGCCGGAGAGCTCTTCGACGCTCCCCTTCACGAGGAGGTCGTCGGCGCCGTCGAGGCCCTCCTCTCGGAGCTAGAGTCGGTCGTCCACGGCCTTGCCCTCGTCCGGGAGTGCACCCCCCGGACCTTCGACGCGATCCTCTCCTTCGGCGAACGCCTATCCACGGTCGTTCTCTCGGCGGCGTTCCGGAGCGCGGGAGTAAGATCACTCCTGCTCGACAGTCGCCGGCTCATAACCACGGACGACAACTACTCCGCCGCCCTCCCCGATTTCGAGGCTACCAACGCCACGATCCGGGCTCAGGTCCATCCCGCTCCGGGAACGGTACTCGTGCTCCAGGGCTTTATCGCGTCGACCAAAGACGGGGTAACCACCACCCTGGGCCGCGGCGGTTCCGATTTTACGGCAACTATCGTCGGCGCGGCTCTTGGCGCCGACGCCGTCGAGATCTGGACCGATGTAAACGGCATTATGACCAGCGACCCCCGGGTCGTTCCGACCGCCCAGACTCTGAAGGAGATAAGCTACGCCGAGGCTGCGGAGCTGGCCTTCTTCGGGGCTAAGGTCGTCCACCCCTTTACCATCGAGCCCGCGATAGAACTCGGTATTCCGGTCTGGGTCCGAAACACCGGCGCACCGGAACACCCGGGAACCCGGATCTCTGGAAGTTCCGAGGAGAAGGGGGTCCGCGCCCTAGCCGCCAAGAAGGACGTTACCGTCGTCAGCGTTCAGTCCTACCGCATGCTGAACGCCCATGGTTTTCTTGCGAGCATCTTCTCGATTTTTGCCGAAGCGAGGATCTCGGTCGATCTGGTGGCCACATCGGAGGTTTCGGTCTCCATGACTCTCGACAGGACCGAGGGTCTCGGTGCGGTCCTCCAGCGACTCGAAGCTTTCGGAACGGTGGACGTAGAAACGCGTCGCGGAATTGTCTGCCTGGTCGGGAAGGGACTGTGGAGGGACTCGGCGGTAGTCGCCCGGGTCTTCAACACCCTCGAGGACGTTCCCTTAAGGATGATTTCCCTCGGTTCCTCGGACACGAATCTCTCCCTGGTCGTTGCCGAGGAAGACGCCGATCGTGCCGTCCGGAAGCTGCACGCCGCCTTCTTCGATTAATGGATTTCTTCCAACGGATAGCGCGGTTAATCGACTTCGCCCTCGACGACGACTCGATCGCCGGATCGCCGGGCCCCGGGGACCGCGACTACCACGAAGCCTGGCGGGAGCTCGACGACTACCTGACCGGCGCGGAGGCACACTACCGGGGCGAGAGGCGGCCGGCGCCGGAGGCGGGCTTGCCCCCGGAGGTGCTCCAAGCCTACCGTGACCTCGAGGTCTCTCCCTACTCCTCTTTGGAAGAGGTCAAGGATGCCTACCGCCGACTCCAGATCCGGTATCACCCAGATCGGTTCGGCACGAATCCACACAAGCAGAAGCTTGCCACCGAGATCGCAACTCGGCTCAACGATTCCTACTCCCGCATTCGGAACTATCTCGGAGACTAGTCTTCGGCCGAGGCCTTCGTCGGAGCCGGTTCCGCCAAGTGATAATCGGCGATCTTGCGATGCAGGGTCTTGCGACCGATTCCGAGGGCCTCCGCCGTTTTGCTCTTGTTGCCGTTGTTGTAGCTCAAGGTGGAACGGATAATCTCTTGTTCGGCCTCGGCGAGGGTCGACCCGACTGGGACCCGGATGTAGTCCTGCTCGTTTTCGGTGTTTATCGTTGGCGGGAGATCATCGACGGTAATGATGTTTCCCTTGGAGAGCACCACGGAGCTCTCGATGCAGTTCCGGAGCTCCCGGACGTTCCCGGGCCAGGAGTACTTGTACAGAGCAGCCCGGGCCTTCGGGTCTATTCCTTCTACGGCCTTGTCGTTTTCCTGGGCAAACTCGCGGATAAACGACGACACGAGGAGCGGGATGTCCTCTTTGCGCTCCCGAAGAGGCGGGATGTGGATGTTCACGACATTGAGTCGGTAGAAGAGATCCTCCCGGAAGGCCCCTTTTTCTATCTCTGCCTTAAGATCCTTGTTGGTCGCCGAGATTATGCGAACATCGACCTCCAGGGTCTCCTCTCCGCCCACTCGCTCGAAGCTCTTTTCTTGAAGCACCCTAAGAATCTTTATCTGGACGCTCTGGTTAATCTCCCCGATCTCGTCGAGAAAGATGGACCCCATGTGGGCGAGCTCGAAGCGGCCCCGCTTCCGTCCCACCGCACCGGTAAAGGCGCCCTTCTCGTGACCGAAGAGCTCGCTTTCGAGAAGCGATTCGGAAAGAGCCGCGCAGTGCACCTTGATGAACGGCTTCTCCCGTCGGTTCGACAGGTTGTGCAGGGCGTCGGCGATAAGCTCTTTCCCGACTCCACTCTCTCCGGTAATCAGCACCGACGCCTTCGTCGGTGCAACTTGCTTGACCAAATCGAGGATGCGCTGCATCTCGCTTGACTTTCCGATGATGTTGGCAAACTGCCGCTGGGACTTCAGCTCTTCCTGCATCTGCCGGTGCTGAAGCACCAGTTCCCGGGTGGACAGGGCCCGCTTGACCAGCAGGGAGAGGCGGTCGAGGTTTACCGGCTTCGTAAGAAAATCAAAAGCCCCGTCCCGCATCGACTGGACCGCAGTCTCTATGGTGCCATGGCCGGTAAGGATGATAACGGGAATCGTCGGCCAGGAGTCGACGACTCTCCGAAGGAGGTCCTCTCCCGAGAGCCGTGGCATCCGAAGGTCGGCGATAATAAGATCGACCTCCTCTTGGTGGATAATCTCCAGGGCTTCCTGCCCGTCCTCCGCCAAGAGGGTGTTGTGTCCGTCCATCTCGAGCGCTTTGCCGAGGCCCTGTCGAATGTTCTTTTCGTCGTCTACTACGAGCACGTTAAACTTCACGTTCCTCACCACTCCAGCTCAACAGATGCTGCTCCCTCTGCGGAATCGGGAACAGTATGGAGAATGCCGTCCCCTCCCCGGGATGCGAGGCGACGGAGATTTCGCCCTTGTGCTCTTTGACGACCTTGTAGACCAGCGTTAGCCCGATTCCGGAACCGAAGTCTTTCGTCGTAAAGTAAGGCTCGAATATCTTTCCGAGATTCTCCTCGGTTATCCCCTCCCCGGTATCGCTTATCCTTAAGAGGACATCGTCGCCCCGACGCTCGGTACAAAACGTCAGGGTACCTCCGTCGGGCATCGCTGCAAGGGAGTTCTTGACCAAGTTCATCAGGGCTTGTTTGACGAACTTCTCATCCAAGTCCAGGTCCGGCAGATTCTCCGCCAGCTGTGCCTCGGTTTCGACGCCGTGCTCCTTTACCTCGTAGCGGAGAAACTCCATCAGCTCCCGGATAATCTGGTTGATGTCCGATCGCTCCGGTTGGACGTCGACGGGGCGTACGGCGAAGAGAAAATCGACGACGATCCGGTTAAGGCGATCGACCTCCTCGTTGACTACGTCGACGAAACCGAGGACCCTATCGCGGTCCGTATTCTCCTCTGCGAGGGCCTTCTGGATAAGCTGAATATGGATTCCTATGGACCCGAGCGGATTCTTGATTTCGTGGGCTACTCCGGCGGCGAGGGTCGTCAGCGACGCCAGGCTTTCCGCCCGACGTAGGCGGGCCTCCCGGCTCCGCTTGTCGGTAATATCAACCGCGTGGACGATGTTTCCCTGAATGTGCCCTTCGTGGACCAGTGGCTCGATAGATACCGCGAGAATCTTCATCGAGCCGGCTTCCCCCAAGACGAACTCTTTGTCCGCCACGGCGTACTGCCCTTCGATGGCATCTCGGACGAAGGCCGAGAGATCCGGGTCGCCGATAGCTTCCCAAACGAGTCGCTCGTGAGGATCGTGGTGGCCATTGACGGTCAAGAGGCGGTCTGCGGCTTTATTCGAGAGGGTTATCCTGTTCTCGTCGTCGGCAACGACCACCGCGTCGCTCAGCGAATCGAGGACCACGAGCATGCGGTCGTTCTCCGAAGCCAGGTCCGAGAGGAGTAGCCGGAGTTGCGAAGGGTCGAGCTTGTCGAATTTTTTTAGCGCTCGCTCAAGAAACTTCCTCATAGAGTCTGCTCAGCTGCTTCCGAAGGGCGGGAAAGAGCTGCTGCCTCGGTATGTTGAGGACCGTCGCCCGATGTCGTGTCGTCTCGAGGAGCTCGAACATAGCGGAATAGGTCTCGGCGTGATGTTGATCCGCTCCTTCAAGAAAGCCCACCCTTAGCGAATTCGCCAGCCACTCGAAGAGAAGCTCCAGGGAAACGCTTTCCTTCTCCGTTTCCGCCGTCGCCAGCAGCTCGTTGATTCCTTCGAGCCCCGGAGAAACGCTGACCTCCGGCGTGGTAAGAAGGTACTCACGGACGCTATCGCGTTCAAGCTCCTCGACGTGGAAGACGCGCCGAAGGACCTCCTGCTCCTCCTCCTTCGGACGGAGGGGAAACCGGTAGGTTCGGAGCCGCGACAGGAGCGTCGGAAGGAGTATTCGTGGACGTCGCGTCGTTAGGATCAGAGTCAGTCCGGATGGCGGCTCCTCTAAAAGTTTCAAGAGCGCGTTTGCGCCGGAATCGGTTAGGGTTTCTGCTCGTTCGATAATCGCGACTTTTCGATCCCCTATTCCCGTCAAGTGCCCCCAGGCAGTCAGGCTCCGAATCTGCTCGATCGAGATTTGAGAGAGAGACGCCTTCTTTTCTATGCCCGCCGCCGTGTCGATCAGGGACGCAAGCTGTTTCTCGAGCTTCGCCTCCGGTAGCAGGTCGCCTTCGGGATCGAGCTCGAGAATCTCTTCCTCAATTTTCGCCAGAAGTCCCTGAACCGCCTTCCGCTTCGGAGCCGCGCTCTCCCAGAGGGCGTCGTCGTACCGCCGGAGGAGCTTCCGGACGGCACGGACAAACAGGAAAGCCGCGCCCCGGCGTCTCGTGCGTCGGAGGGCGTCCGCCGCGGCAACGATCTCCGGGAGGAACTCCTTCGGTCCCAACAGCAGCGTGTCAGGGTGGATCAGGTGCCGATGGAGGGCACAGGAACGGCAGCCACACCGCCAGGTCGCATCGCCCTCCAGACAGGTGAGTGCCCGGGCCGTCTCGAGAGCCACGGTACCCTTGCCCCCGAGAGGGGCTCCGGCAAAGAGGATGCTCGGGGGTAGAGCGCCGTTTCTGAGGTTCTCGCTAAGCCGGGACGTGACTCGTCGATGACCAATAATGTTGTCGTACACCGGCTACCTCCTCACCAGCATTTCGGCGACGTAGGGTAGAAAGGGAAGCAGGGCCCGGGCAAAAAAGCTTCCCGCTAGGAGCCGCTCCGGGTCGGCAATCGGTTGAATCTGCACCAAGAGTATAAGAAGAAAGACCACGACGAGTCCTTCGACGACGCCGAGAAGCAGTCCCATGGCGTGGTCGAGGCTCTCGAGGTGAACCCGCTCGATCATACGGTGCAAGGCGTTTTCGAAGAGCTTGATGAGTACGTAGAGCACCACGAAAATTCCGAGGAAGGCGATAATCTGATTCCATACCGAGACACCGAGCCACCCGTCGAGGTACCCCGCGACGCTTCCGGAGAAGAGAACCGCGACGACCACCCCAAGGACGAGAGACGCGACCGAGAGCGCCTCCTTGACGAAACCTCGCAACCCGGCCCGAAGCGTCGCGAAGACGAGGATAATGCCGAAGACGACGTCTATAGCGGTAAAGTCGGTGCTCACTTAAACCAGATACTCCATCAGCTCCTCCGCCGCCCGATCCGCCGCGTCGGGTCGCGCCAGGGCGCGGATTCGTCCTTGCAACTCGGCTCGGCGCGCGGGGTCTCGCAAAAGGGACGCAAGGGCGACCTCGAGGCCCTCCGGCGTTACCGAGTCCGGGTCCAGAACCACCGCGGCCTGCGCTACGGCCAGAACTTCGGCGTTGCGCAGCTGGTCCCCTCTCGACCCCGCGGCGGAGAGGGGAATCAGAATAGCCGGGCACCCGGTGGCCGCGAGCTCCGCCAGGGTGCCGGCTCCCGCCCGGGCGACGACAACCGTCGCCGCGGCCAAGAGGTCCGCGTAATCCTCGCCGAAGAGCGGCCGGGAAAAGTAGCCCGGGCCGTCGGGTCGCAAGGGGGGCCGACTCCCCCGTTGATGACAGATTGTCGCATCTTGTGCAAGCCGATCGAGAATGGGCTCGAAGAGCTCGTTGAGCTGTCCCGCTCCGAGACTGCCACCGAGAACGACAACGAGCGGGCGCCCCGGAGAAACGCCGAGCTCCCGACGGAATCGGTCGCCGTCGCCCCGGAGCACTTCCGGACGCACCGGATTTCCGGTCACAACCAGGCGGGTTCCCATGGACGCCGGGAAGAAGCTCCGAGTCGCCTCGTAGGAAAGAAGAACCTTCCCCGCCACCCGGGCGTTCAGGCGCGTTGCAAGCCCCGGGTCGGTGTCGGACTCGTGGGTAACGACTGGAATCCGCAACAAGGCCGCGGCGTAGACGACGGGAACGGTGACGTAGCCCCCCTTGGAAAAAACGACCTTGGGTCGGTCTTTGGCAAGCAGGAAAAGCGACGTCAGAAAACCGGCGAGCACCTTGAAGGTATCTACAAGATTGTTGATGGAAACGTAACGGCGCAGCTTCCCCGCGGGAATGCCGCGAAAGAACACGCCCTCTGCCTCGAGAATATTGGCTTCCATTCCCTTCTTTGAGCCGTACCAGGCTGCCGAAGGCTGCTGTGGTCCGAGCCTCCTTTCGAGAGCCCTTAGGACTGCCACGCCGGGAAAAACGTGACCGCCGGTACCTCCGCCGCTTATGACTAGATCTTTCAATGTGGTATATTGACGGTATCATGCGTCCATTTCCCTATGCAATTCCGGCTCTCCTTCTGTTCTTCTACCTCGCCCCGGTCCCGGCAGGGGCCGACCTCCCCCAGGAGTGGAGCAGCCGAACCTTCGCGACGGTTTTCCCCGACCTGACGGCGCGCCAAAAGGCGCAACTTTCGGCCGAAGGGGAGATTACCCACTTCTATCGGGAAGACGCGAAGCTTATCCTTGCCCCGGATGGTTTCGGGTGGCGGCAAGCCCGGGAACGCATTAAAGAGTTTGGTCCGAAGATTGGGGTCGAGGCCCTCTTCTTGACGCCCTACCCCGGGGCTCTCGAAAACGCCGCCGACCCGGAGCTCGAGCTCTACAACACACTCCGTTCGGTCAGCACGATGGAAGGCATCGAATACTACTCCGCCAGCCGGGAACGGATGCGAATATTTTATATCGACTCCTACGCCGTCGAGGACCCGGACAGTAGGACCCCCCGGCGGGACCCCGTTGTCTCTTCTATTCCCACCGAGGACACGGTCTATGTCTACCAACGGGACTCGAGCTTCGGCCGGAACGTCCATCGGGTTACCTACCGCTACACCGACGGTGCCTATCAGGTCCGGATGACGAATCTGACGCGAATGTTCTACGGCATACTGCCCCTCGTGGCGGAGGAGAACCTCGACGTCTATCTAACGATTGTTCCCGTCGCAGAGGGGATCGTCTTCTACGGGAACAGCGCGGTCAGGGTAATCGGGCTTTTCGGCATGGAGGACCGGGCGCAAAACAGCTTCTACAACCGAATTAAGGCGCTCTTCGACTGGTTCTCC
>CAZTRQ010000002.1:38902-53216 GCA_964616245.1 uncultured Spirochaetaceae bacterium
ATAACTATTTCCTGCGATGCACGCATTCTCCGACAGGATGTAACACGTTTCTAACACAGCTTTGTTATGCTTTTCGAAGCAGGAACGCACCGGGATAGCGAGACGCGAACTCCTTGAGTCGGCGAAAAACTGGTGGCGGAGGATTACATTTCCGGACGATTCGGTTAGGATTCTCAAAATGGACGGACGAACACACTTATTAGAGGGGCTCGACGAGCTCCATCAGCTTATTTTACGAATGGGCACTCAAGTCGAAGAGGCTATGAGGAAGGCGATGGTCGCCGTATCCGAGCCGAGCTACGACCTCGCCTCGGAGGTGGTCGAAGCCGATCACGACATTGACGGCCTAAAGTCTTCGATCGAGGATCTCTGCGCCCGGCTCATCGCTACGGAGCAGCCGGTTGCCGGAGATCTCCGCAATATCCTTACGAGCATGAAATTTGCCGGGGACCTCGAACGGATGGGGGACCACGCGCGCCACGTTGCCGCGGCCATCGACAGCATTTCGGATCCGGTTTTCGCCGCGGTGCTCCCAAATCTGCGCACGATGGCAGATGCCGGCACTTCCATGCTCCACGACGCGCTGACTGCCTTCTTGGATCGGGATTCGGACTACGCTGTTGAGGTGGCACGCCGCGACGACGCAATCGACGAGCTTCGCCACGTCGTTTACGACCAGTTGGTTACTATCATGCGGGAAAAGCCCGACAGCATCCCGCACGCGATGCATATCATGTTGATCAACCGTTTTCTCGAGCGATTAGGCGACCACGTGACGAACATGTGCGAATGGGTGGTCTTCTTTCAGCAAGGCAAGCACGTCGAGCTGAATCCTTAGCAAGGCGATAAGGCGAGGTACGAGGTAATGGCACGAGAGTCCGTCTTGGTGGTGGATGACGAGGAGGACATTCTCGAGCTCATCCAGTACAACTTGGAAAAAGAGGGGTACGCCGTAAGGGCGGTCAAGACGGGAGAGGAATGCCTCTCGATCGTTGGAAAGCTCGCGCCGGATATCGTCGTTCTAGACCTGATGCTTCCGGGACTCGACGGGTTAGAAGTCTGCAAGCGCCTAAAACAGTCGGAAGCTTCTCGTTCCATCCCGGTCCTCATGCTCACGGCGAAGAGTGAAGACTCCGACATCGTCTCCGGACTTGAACTCGGCGCCGACGACTATATCACGAAACCCTTTAGCCCGAAGATCCTGATTGCTCGTGTTCGCGCCGTCCTCCGACGATCTCAGGAGCAAGGACCCGAAAACCCGAAGGAATCGAAAATTCAGATTCACGGCATACTCATCGACGTCTCCCGCCACGAGGTAACCTGCGAGGGCAAGCTTATTCCCCTCTCGGCAACCGAGTTCGCGATTCTCGAGTTCCTTGCCCGAAACCCGGGGTGGGTCTTTTCCCGGAACAAGATTATCGACACCGTTAAAGGGAAGGACTACCCGGTAACCGAGCGCTCGGTGGACGTTCAGATTCTCGGACTTCGAAAAAAGCTCGGTAGCCGGGGGCAGTACATCCAGACCGTCCGGGGAGTCGGCTACCGACTGCAAGCCGAGTAGTGGCACGGCAACGCCTCCATAATCAGTACATCGTCCTTCTGCTCGTCAGCGTAATCTCTATCTCTGGTCTTTTCGGTGCTCTGGGGTATCATCGCCTTCAGACGGCTCTCTACGACTTGGTTCGGAAAGATGCAGGGGATATGCTTGAGCTCGTCTCGGCGGCCGCGGCCTCCACCGGTGGCAGTATCCCTCCGAGCGCGGTCCTGACCACCTCAGACATCACGATCAGGGTCCTGTCCATGGCAGAACTCCAGAGAGAGCTGGGCACAGCCATCAGTCTTAGAGCGCCGGTTCGTTTTACGACGATCTCTCGGACGGATAGTGGGCCGGTTCTGCGTGCCGTTCGGTCCCTCGAGGGCGCACCTCTTGTTCTCTTCTCCGAAACCTCCTTGGCCTCGGTGGACCGTCTTCTCGGCAACGCCGTCGGTAGCCTTCTCGTCGCCTCCATTCTCCTCGTTCTTTCGGTGGCGGGGTTTTCCTTTGCTACGGTCCGGACCCTAGGCGCCGCGGTCTACCGACTCGACGACGCCGTGGACCAGTATGCCGCCGGCAACTTCGGCCATCGGGCCAGAGTATCGACCCCCCCGGCCCTTGCCGCCGTCGCGGAAAAGCTAAACACCATGGCTGCCCGGGTTGACACCGATTTAACAACGATTACCCGGCGAAGAAACGAGCTCGAAGGAATCCTTACAAGCATGGTCGAAGGCGTTATCGTTCTCGACACGGCCAAACGAATAACGGCGATGAACGCGTCGGCGGCCCGCCTCTTTGCCGTCGACCCCACGGCGGCCCCAGGACAGCCCCTCATATCATTCTTGAGGAACTCCGAAGTGGAGGACTTCGCCGACGACACCCTTACCGGCGGGGAGCCGAAGGAAAGAGCGATAACCCTCTTCGATATTCAGCCAATGCATATTCAACTCCACGGAACGGTTATTCGAAGCGATCAGGGGGCTATTATCGGGGCCTTGATCGTTACCAGCGATATCACGCGAATCCAGCGCCTCGAAACGGTCCGCCGAGAGTTCGTCGCAAACGTCTCCCACGAGCTACGGACCCCGATAACCTCTATTCTCGGCTTTGTCGAGACCCTCCAGGAGGGAGCGATAGAAGAACCGGACCGGGCGCGTCGCTTCCTCGAGATCGTCCACGCACAGGCGAACCGCCTCAACCTAATTATCGAGGATCTCTTGAGTCTTTCCCGTCTGGAGTCCTACGAGGCGACCATTCCGGTCCAGCACTGCCAGATCCACGAAATAGTCAACAGCACCAAGCTCAGCATCGGCCCCGCAGCGGCGCAGAAGAGCATATCGGTGCAGGACAACTACTCCGGTCAGACGGAGGTTAGAGCGAACGCCACCCTCTTGGAACAGGCCATAAAGAACCTGATGGACAACGCCATCAAGTACAGCCCCGAAAACTCGGTCGTCCGACTGTCGCTCCGGCACCGAGACGGCGTGCTAACGGTGGAGGTAGCCGACAACGGTCCCGGCATCCCGGCAGAGGATCTTCCCCGTATCTTCGAACGGTTTTACCGGGTCGATAGAGCACGCAGCCGGGACCTCGGCGGCACGGGACTCGGGTTGGCTATTGTCAAGCATATCGCAATTGCCCACGGCGGATCCGTCACGGTACAGAGCACCCCGGGGAAGGGAAGCACCTTCGTTCTTTCGATTCCTCAGGTTTCGGAAGAGCCGTAGATCTCGGTTCGGTTTCGTCCCCGTTCCTTCGCAAGATACATCGCTTCGTCCGCCTCTCCGATCCACGCGTCCCGGCTATGGCCCGTGTACTCTGCGATTCCCATCGAAATGGTAAAGCGCACCTGCGCGTTCTTTTCGCATTCGATAGTCGTCTCGTCGACGGCGCTACGAAGTCGCTCGGCAAACTGCTCGGCGTGGTCGAGGTCCGTCGCGGGAAGCACGACGAAAAACTCTTCGCCCCCGTAGCGCCCGACGTGGTCGTATTTCCGTACGGAGTGACGCAGGAGGTCACCGAGGCGCTCGATGACCTTGTCCCCACAACCGTGGCCGAGGGTATCGTTGATTCGCTTGAAGTGATCGATGTCGAGCATGATGCCGCAGAGGGGGGAAGCCGAGCGCTGCGCCCGGTCGATCTCCACCTCGATCATTCCGAAGAGACTCAGACGATTGAGTACCCCGGAGAGGACGTCGAAACGGGCGACCCGTTCGAGGTCCGCGTTGGCCTCCTCGAGGGCTCGGTACTCGTCCTCGATCTTGTCGTACTTCCGTCGGAGCCGGACATTCTGGTCCAAGACCTTCGAAGAAAGCTCTTCCTCCTGCCGGACCGCCCTGCGGTAGAACTCTCGCTCATCGTAGAGAAAGGACTGCTGCTTTAGCCGAAGCACCGCGGAAAGGAGCTTCAGGTCGACCTCTTGCTCGTCTGCAGGAAGAAGGAGGAAGTCGTCGGCCCCCTCTTCGAGAGCCCGTCGGAGGTACGGAATATCCTCCCGATGCCCCAGAGCAACAATTTCCAGGGGACGCTCGAAGTAGAGGTTCCGCAGCTCCCTGCAGAGGTGCATCCCTTGATTATCCGCGGTTACATGGACCAAAGCGATATGGAATCCGGAAAGCCGCGCCTTGGTCAGGCTCCGCGCTTCGGACTCCTCGAGAATGACCGTGCAGCCTTTTGCCTCGAAAAGTGTCTTGAGCTCCGTCCCATAGGCGTGTGCCGAATAGAACAAAAAGAGCCGATAATCCGTGTCCATCATAGGTACCTACCAAAGCTGGGAGGCCGCGATCTGGGTGCCCCCGATAACGGCTCCCAAAAGCGCCCCAAACAAGTTGATCCACTTAAGATGTCGTGCGATCACCATTAAAAGCAACCGCTCGACCTCGGCCACGTCGAGGGCGTTTATCCTGTTAACCACGAGACCATAGACATCCATAGCCGAAACAATCGACGGAAGGTGTCTCACGGTCATCCTTAATAGTCCGTCGGCTATGCGACCGTCGATCTTCTCCTTGGTACCCGGCTCGAGGGAGACTAGGTCCCGTAACGTGACGCCATGGAGCCCGTCGAGAAGAGTCTCGACCACTCGCGGCACGTTGCCGGGTCCCCCTTCGATAGCGCCAAGAATGCGGATCCTCAGCTCGTTCCGGGTGTCCGACTCGCCCTCACCAAGGAGCATGCGTGCTATCTCCAAGAGCGTAAGGTCTTGCATCTCCTCGAGACGGCCGATGGTAGACGCCACCACGGCGTCCCGGGCCATCGGAGATTCGAGCAGGTCCACTAACCGATCGACGAGCCAATCGAGAGCCTTTCGGGGATCGATCCCCGCGCTGTCGGCGGCGGTGTCCAGCTTGGTCTCCTTGAGGCGAGCGATAAAGGTCCGAATTCCCGCCAGCACCATCACGCGGTTTTCCGGCAGCCGGCCCGCCTCTTCCAGAGACGCAATCGCGTCCAAGACGATGCCCGGCATTGTCTCGTCGATGCGACGGTCGTACTGCGTCGCGGTAACCAGAAGGCGCTGGAAGATGGTCAAGCGCTCGACGATATCCCGAACGAGTCCCCGGCCCCTCGTTTCCATCTCCCGTCTAACCTGGGGCTCCTTCAGCCAATTGACGAGGGCTTCGAGCGCCGGGTCGTAGAGGTGGTTCGCGAGCTCGAGGAGCATCTCTTCACTGCGTTCCGGGAGGAGAACCGCGAGGGATGCTCCTTCCTTCGACTCTCGGTCGGCCCACCGCTTCGCGGCTTCCTTGAGCGATTGCCGGAGAGGGCCCTCGAGAAGGCCCCGGTAAGCCTTTTCGATAGCCCCTTTTCGGGCCTCGCCCTGGGGCAAGAACCTCTTAAGGCGTACGGACCCGAGGGTCTCGATAACGGCGTCGACAAAGGCGGTGACGATTCGGTGCGGCCCCGGGCCAACGGCGCCACCGCTTCCGAAGATGTCCCGGACAGTCCCTTTTAAGATGTGAGCGTCGATCGGATTGTCCAAGAGGTTTTCCGTGGCTTGGGCGACCGCAGTCGCCGCCCGGTATCGAAACTGCTCCCGCTGGAGATGACCGCGGACCGTTTCTTCGGTAATCAACTGAGTGGAAACCATCCCGGCGATACTCTCCGCCAATGCTCCTCTCTGCCTCGGTATAATCCCAGGGGTAAAGGGAAGCCGGATTCCGAGAACACGCTTCTCGGTAAGAGGACGGAAGAGCATCCGGATGGCGATGTAGTTGGTTACGTAACCGATTATCGCGCCGAGAAGCGGGGGTATCAGATAGGGCAGATAGGGCTCGAGGAACGTCATTGGGCCACGAGCGCCTCTGAGGCGTTGACCGCCTGCTCCCGGGAGCTCGTCAGAATAAGCTCGGCTCCATAGATCCATCCCTCGGAACCCGGAGCCCGTACCTGGTACCAGTGGAACTCCTCACCCTCCCGGGCGACGGAATAGTTGGTCTTCGCGAGGACTTCGACGATGGTGCCGCGTCTCAAGTAGCCCTCGATTGGAGCGTCGAACCTGGGTGCCGACACCACCGGCGTGTAGGGCGTCTCGGCGACCGCCCACCCCGCTCGTAGTGCAAGAACCGGATTCGTCGGAAGCTCGACCTTCTCGAACACCTCGTTCCTATCGCATCCAAAGAGTGCGAGCAAACAAAGCATGGTGATTCCGGAAAGAAGACTCCCTCTCACGGTTTCTCCGCAGCCTTTAGCTCGTCGATCTCGTCCCGGAGGACCGCTGCCTCCTCGAACTCCAGGTTCTTGGCGTGCTCGAGCATCTGCCGCTCCAGCTCCCGAAGGAGCTGCTTGCGCTCTTTTGGAATCAGAACGTTGAAGCCGGCCTTCAGGATTTCGACCGACTGCCTCTCGTTGTTCCGTTTCTCCTCCTTCTCCCGTACGATAATATCGTGGATCGCCTTCCGGATCGTCTGCGGGGTAATACCGTGGGTCGTGTTGTACTCCTCCTGTATCCGGCGACGGCGATTGGTCTCTTCTATGGCCTCCCGCATCGCGTCGCTCTCCCGGTCGGCGTACATGATAACCCTGCCGTTTACGTTCCGAGCCGCCCGGCCGATTGTCTGAATGAGCGATGTCGCGGAGCGCAGAAAACCGATCTTGTCGGCGTCGAGGATCGCGATAAGGGACACCTCGGGGAGGTCTAGGCCCTCCCGAAGCAGGTTGATCCCCACCAGAACGTCGTAAGCGCCGGATCGCAGCTCGGTCAAGAGCTCCACCCGTTCGATCGTCTCGATCTCTGAGTGAAGGTAGCGCACCCGAAGTCCCATCCCGGACAGATAGTCGGTAAGGTCCTCGGCCATCTTTTTCGTAAGCGTCGTAACCAAGATTCGCTCGTCGGCTGCTATCCGCTCCTTGATTGCTCCGTAGAGGTGATCGATTTGCCCTTCCGTCGGTCGCACTTCGATCTTCGGGTCCAAGAGTCCCGTCGGCCTAATAACCTGCTCGACCAGTTGCGCCGATTTTCCAACCTCGAGATCCGTCGGCGTCGCCGAAACGTAGACGACCTTGTCCAGGAGTGCTTCGAACTCGTCGAAGACCAAAGGGCGGTTGTCCAGCGCCGAGGGCAACCGGAAGCCGTAGTTGACTAACGAAAGCTTTCTCGAACGATCCCCGGCGTACATCCCCCGGACCTGTGGGAGGGTGACGTGGGACTCGTCGACGAAGGCGAGAAAGCGGTCGGGAAAGTAGTCTAAAAGAACCGCCGGGCGCTCTCCTTCCTCTCTCCCGCTGATGTGTCGAGAGTAGTTCTCGATGCCGGAGCAGTATCCCATCTCGTCGAGCATCTCGAGATCGTAGAGGGTTCGCGTTCGGAGGCGCTGGGCTTCGACCACCTTGTTCTGCTCCGTCAGCTCCGACAGACGCCCGGCGAGCTCTCCACGAATGCGCTCGATCGCGACGGCAACCTGTTCCTCCGGCGTGACGAAGTGCTTGGCCGGATAAACGATAGCCACCTCCAGCTCCTCGAGGACCTCTCCGGTCAGCGGATTAAACCGCAGAATTCGCTCGATCTCGTCCCAGGCGAGCTCGACCCGAATCGCTTCCTCCAAATACGCCGGGAAGATCTCGAGAACGTCGCCCTTAATGCGAAAACGGCCGCGCTGGAGTACCGCGTCGTTGCGCTCGTACTGTAGGGAGATGAGCTTGAGACGAATATGCGAGAGGTCTACGTTGGTTCCCCGGTCGAGGCGGATCCGCATTCCTCGATAGTCCCTTGGGCTTCCGAGGCCGTAGATGCACGACACGGTAGCAACGACGATAACGTCGCTTCGCTCGAGAAGGCTCGTCGTCGCCGAAAGCCGCATCCGGTCGATCTCGTCGTTAATCGACGAATCCTTTTCGATATAGAGGTCCCGGGAAGCCACGTAGGCTTCCGGCTGGTAGTAGTCGTAGTAAGAAACGAAGTACTCGACCGCGTTCTCCGGAAAGAAATCCTTGAACTCCCGGTAGAGTTGGGCGGCGAGGGTCTTGTTGTGGGACAAAACAAGGGTAGGTTCTTGAGTAGCCTCGATTACTTTGGCCATCGTGTAGGTTTTGCCCGAGCCGGTAACGCCCTTGAGGGTCTGCTTAGTCAGGCCTCGATTGATGCCGGACACGAGCTTCTCGATGGCCTGGCCCTGGTCCCCGGCGGGGCTGTAATCCGAAACAACACGAAACTTTTCCGGCATACGATTAGTCCCACTGAAACCGTTCGGGACGCTCGGAAAGAACAAGGTTCGTCGACCGCTCTCTCCGACCCCGAATGTAGACTACCGTCACCTCTTCCCCCGGCGCGTTGTCTTCGAGAGCCTCGTAGAGGTTGGCGACGGTTTCTACCGGATAATCGTCGACCTCGACGATAATGTCTCCTCCGAGGTAGATAACGGTGTTACCGTAACGAACCGCGTTCTCGGGGCTTCCACCTCGCAGTCCCGCAGCCGCGGCGTTGCCCCCGGGTATGACCTCGGAGACAAGAACACCCCGGCTGACCGGCAAATCTGCGTATCGGACGAGCTGGGGGAATAGCTGCCGGGGGACAATCTCGATCCATCCCCGGCGTACCATCCCGAATTGAATCAAGTCCGGAACCACCCGGCGAGCCGTATCGATCGGAACCGCGAACCCGATTCCGATGGATCCGCCGGAGGGGGAGTAGATCATCGTGTTGATGCCGATCATGGTTCCGGAAGCGTCGAGAAGAGGCCCGCCGGAGTTCCCTGGGTTGATAGACGCGTCGGTCTGGATCATGTCCCGGATAACGAGGTTGTTCGACGTTCGGATGGGCCGACCGAGGCCGCTGACAATGCCGACCGTAAGCGTTCGATCCAAGGCGAAGGGGTTTCCGATAGCGAGGACCTTCTGGCCAACCCGCAAGTTGGAAGAGCTTCCCATCGGAATTGTAGCAAGCTCCACGCCGGCCGGAGGCTCGAAGTAAACGACCGCAAGGTCGTTCTCGGCGTCGGTTCCGATAACCTCCCCTTCGATCCGAAGCCCGTCGGCGAGGGTAATAAAGACCTTGAATGCACCCGACACGACGTGGTTGTTGGTAAGGACGTAACCCCGGGCGTCGATTATCGACCCGGAACCCGAGCCGCCTTCCCGGGGAACCGGCTCGAGAAACCAGTTGTAGGTAACAGTCTCGGTGGTGATGTTGACCACAGCTGCGTTCCGCTGCTCGTAGACCCGGATGTTCTCGAGCTCTTCGGGGGAGAAACGCACCCCCTCCTGCACCATCCGAAGCGAGGGGTCTTCCGGGACGGCGTTGGTTTCGTACACGAATGCAGCGTCGTCGGAGCCACCGTGGTTACCGGTCACCGGCTCCTGGGACACCGAGAGAGAGCTATTCCCGACGGGGACGATCCCGAAACCTACGCCAAGGAGCAGAAGGACAGCCAGAAGGGCCAGGATTACGGTGTATGGAATTCGAGGGGATCGACGACGCATTCTGTCTTCTCGGGAGTATACCGAAGATCGCCGGAATATCCAATGCGACTACCACACAAGGGCCGGGTGTTCGTCGGGCCCTTCGAGGAAGCTCCGATGCGCCAGTGCTTCCAAGAAGTCTTCCGGAGACGGCTCCTCCCGCCCCTCGAGAGCGGCTATTGTCCGGGCTACAGAGACGACGGCGGCCTGACCCCGTCGGGAGATACCGAGATAGTCCACGGCCCGGGCAAGGACCCGGCGGCAGCCCTCGCAGATCTCTTGCGAAGGGTCTGTTCCCCGCCGTGGTCCCTCCCGCTGCCTAAGAGCCACCCGCGCCCTGTTTACTGCCTCCCGGGCTTCCGAAAGCGTCCCGGGGATTGAAACGCCTTCCTCGCCTTCCCGGGCTCCGAAGGGAAGACGAAGCGGTATGCGGTCGAGAAGTGGCCCCCCCAAACGCCGCCAGTAGCGGGATATCTCGTCGTATGAGCAGCTGCACCGTCCTCCGGGCTTTCCAAGGTTGCCACAGGGGCAGGCGTTACACGAGAGAATCAACTGGAAATCCGCAGGATACCAAAATGTCCGTCCGGCCCGAGCCAAAGAAACCCGCCTACGCTCCAGGGGTTCCCGGAGTCCCTGAAGAACGTTCTTTTTGAACTCGAGTGCTTCGTCCAAGAAGAGCGTGCCCCTGTGGGCCAGAGAAATTTCCCCGGGGAGCACCTTGGAACCGCCACCGACGATTCCTTCCGGGGACGAGGTGGGGTGCGGCGCCCTGAAGGGTGGCCACCGAATGAGCGGTTGTTCCGGTTGAAGAACACCAGCCTGAGAATGGATTCGCGTCACTTCAAGGGATTGGGAGCTCGAGAGCGCCGGGAGAAAGGCAGGAAGGCTCCGGGCCAACATCGTCTTTCCGGTTCCCGGAGGCCCCGTCAACAGAAGGTGGTGCCTCCCAACCGCAGCGATTAAGAGAGCCCGGAGGCCCCGGGGATAAAGAGACAGCTGTTCCATCGAGAGGGCGGGACTCGGCTGCTTCTCCCGGGGACCCCAGCTTTTCTTGGAGGCAGCTTTACCCCTCGAAGCGCCACGCACAACCATGGCCAGATCTTCGACAACCTGACGGAGGTGAGAGCCGTACACCAGGCCGTCGTCGAGAACCGAGGCGGCCTCCAATCGGTTGGCTTCGGGACAGACAACCCAGCGGACACCCGCATCCCGTGCCGCGGAGCCCGCCGCGATCACGCCGGGGACCCGTCTCAAGCTTCCGTCGAGACCGAGCTCTCCAACAGCAAGGACAAGCCCCGGGCTTCCGCCGGGTAATTGGCCCGAGGCCGACAGAATCGCTATCGCTATCGCGAGATCAAAACCGGCTCCTACCTTCGGCAGATCCGCCGGAGACAGGTTTACGAGGATCCGGTCCCGAGGGTATTCGTAGCCGCTGTTCTTCAAAGCGACCCGGACCCGTTCCCGGGCCTCTCGGACCGGCGGCCCTGCCATTCCGACTATTTCGGTTCCCGGAATTCCGCGGCGGATATCAACTTCGACGGAAACCGTAATCCCGTCGTAACCAAGGGGTACGTAGCTGAGTACTGTCATAGGCGCTCTCCATATGAGAGAACCGACTTAAACGCTCCAAGAGTTCGAGAAATGCGAAATTAACCGGCGAGTCGAGCTATCTCTTTTTGGACGAGATCGTGGCAGCGCTCGTTCTCTTCGTGCCCGGCGTGGCCTGCTACCCACATCCACCGGATCTTTAGGCTCTGAGCTTCCCGATCGAGTGAGATCCATAGGTCCTGATTCTTTACCGGCTTTTTGTTCGCGGTGCGCCACCCATTCTTTTTCCAGTTGTGAATCCACGAGGTAATGCCCTGCTGCACGTACCGCGAATCGGTTACGACGTCGACGGTTTCGGCACCCGCGTCCTTGGCTCCCCGAATACCTTCGATGACAGCGGTCAGCTCCATTCGGTTGTTGGTTGTCGAAGCGCTTCCCCCGGAGGCGGCAATCTCTTTCCCGGTTAACCGGACGATACACGCCCAGCCCCCGGGGCCTGGGTTGCCCCAGCAACCGCCGTCAGTGAAAACTTTTGCAGCTCCGTCGCCAATGTTGACAGATTTATGAATAGACACGTATATTGCGGACGATATAAAAAACCATAAAAAAAAGGAAGTCCCATGCCGCTCCTCGAAGAGTACGTGGAGTTACTGCGTGCCCCCCTCTTCAGAAACGAACAGAACGGAACGCATTCCCTTCGGATCGCTTCGATCTCAGATTTTCCCTGTTGTGGCTATCTGCCGACGCCCCGGCGCACCGTCGTTCTTCTCGGCGACAGCCATCGGGAAGCTTCTCGCTACACCCTTCTGCCCTACGACGTCCTATTAACCATCGTAGGTACCGTCGGACGGCTTGCTATCCTGCCTGGGACTGTTTCGGAAGAGTGGGTTCCGGCGACAAACATCGTAATACTGCGGTTTCGCGAACCGTCGCCACCAGGAGCCATGGCGCTTTACCTCTACTTTAGAACCGAGGCCGGCCGGAAAACAGTTGGAGAGCTCGTCCATGGAAAGTCTATTCCTCTTGTGTCGAAAAAGGCCCTCGCCAAGGTGCCCTTGCCGACCCTCGGCCCGGAAGTCCGGGAGGACGCTGCGGCCCTCTTCCGACAAGAGGTCGGACTCTACACCACCTACCTCCGGGACCGCCAAGAACTCGCCGCTCGTGTCGATCGCTTCTTCTACGAGTCAACCGCCGAGACGACGGTAAAGTCGTTCTCGAGGTAACCATCGACCACTTTTACGCTACCGAAGAAGTCCGAGAATACTGACTTGACCGTGTCGCGGGAGTAGTAGAAGTAAGGGTCCTCTTTGTCAGGAGAAGAATCGCTCAAGAAATTGGCTACGCAGAGACGCTTAGCGATTTCTCGAAATCGGCTAGCCGCCCGGGCAACGAACGCGGCATTATCCGGAGCACGCAAATTAAAGATTCCGGAAGCGAAGACGACGTCGAAGGTTTCGCTCCAAGCGGTGTCGGATAGCACATCGAGGCATTCGAAACGCGCCGACGGGAAACGCTGTCGAGCTCGGTCCACCATCTGCGGCAAGATGTCCACCCCAGTATAGTCGACCGGTTCGGACGTCTCGCGAAGAAACGCATACAGGTCCCCGAGCCCGGAGCCGACGTCGACCAGCGAGTAGCGCTCCTCCGGGGTCACGTCCAGGAGCACGGAGAACCGGGCTCTTTGCGCGGCGGCGCTTTCCCAGCCGAGCGCTTCGTGGGTCGCTTCGTGGCGTCCGAGGCGTCCGAGGTAATATGCCGAGATTCTGTCGTTATCGTTCATGGTGGCGCTATCGTTGACGGTGGCTATGTTGGGGAAGCCTGCTTCACCTGAAGCCCAATCGAGTCAAAGAAAGCTTGCACGCTATCGATTCCCTCCCGGGCACTCAAGAAGAGATATGCCTCTTCTCCACGGAACCGAATTGGGCAGATTACCACACGGCCGATGTAGGAGAATAAGGAATCGGAACAGACACCGGAAAAGTCGGCAAAGTGCTGGAGGGGATGCTTGAACAAGATGGCCTTCTGTTTGCCGAGTACTTGACGGTACAGGAAGGAATCGACCGGAATGCGTATCGCTTCGGAGCAGGCATCGTCTATGCCGAGAGTGTAAGCCGGCACGCAAGCCGTTTCCTTTTTGACGAAAATCGACGCCGCCCGAGCCTTTGCGATTCGGGTAAAGGTAACCAAGCTCTTGAATACTCCACTCTCGGTGCGCTTATAGCCGGATAGAAAGCGGTCGTAGTCGATGCCGCTTTCGGTTAGCAGTACTCTACTCTCGTAGCTATCGTCCCCCCTCGAGGGATCGCTGCTCTCTTCGCGGTCCTCGGAAGCATCGGAGATCGGGAAAAGATCCAGCCCGACCCGAGAGGAGACAAGCTCGTCTATGCCGGAGCCACCGCCTTCGTCCTCTACCCCGCGAGTAACCGATTCCACGAGGCGCTTCATTTCGCCTGAAGCCGCGTCGTACGCTTGGTAATACGCTGCGGAGTCGATCTGGAAAAAGCCGTTCTCGTCCCGGATAACTTCTCCCGGTTCTTTTCGGGAAGAGACAAGCTCTCTCAACGATACTACATCTACATCAGGAGAAGACTCGAGATCGAGAGACTCGAGTCTGATCGTGCCGGAAGCGGGAGGCTCGGGCTGTCCTTTCGAGGCACGTGAGGGCAGCTCCTCGATCTCTTGCGCTTCCGCAATCGGCACCTCCGGGACCTCTTCTATTTCTTCAACTTCTTCGTCCGCCTCGAAATCTGCCGCCGAGAGCTCCTCCACTTCCTCGTCTCCTATTGTGTCATCTACAATGGGTCCCGGGGGAGAAAACCCGAAGAGGTCCGAGGCGAAAAGAGAGCTTCCTCCATGATTCGTTGGTATGAGCTCCCCTTCTCCGACGCTTTCTTCGTCTTCTACGAGCTCTTCAAACTCGTCTTCTTCGGGCTCCAATTCGCCGACACTTTCCAATGCTTCGAGGGATTCGGGAACCTCTTCTGCAACGGCCTCTTCTAAGGGCTCCAGAAGAGAAGCTTCCTCTTCGTCGGACCCAGCTCCCATGGTGCTCGGCTCCTCCGAAAGAGTTCCGAGGTCCTCAATTCCCTCGATGCGCTCAAGCACTCCTTTGTGGTCACCGACCGATGCAAAGCTATCTTCAACATCCTCCGGACCACCGACCTCCCACTCTTCTTGGATTCCTGCGAATTCTCGGTCGAAGGCGTCTATTTCCGAAAGGGCTTCAATTGATTCGAGGGGTTCCAATTCGTCCGCCGGCTCTCCGACCTCTTTCAGCGCCTCCGATTCGGGCACCTCGGCAACTTCTTCGATCTCTTCGATCTCTTCGACCTCTTCGCC
>CAZTRQ010000003.1:0-50073 GCA_964616245.1 uncultured Spirochaetaceae bacterium
CCGGAGGCCGCCGGTCGATCGTATAAGAGAGCCGCTGCCGTCCCTCCGGATTCCCCGTCGGTTGAACTTCGAGGACAAAGCGTCGCTCGTTTCCCGAAAGCGTCGACAACACCAGAGGGCGGTCCCAGCTTCGGAAGATGCGGTTCCCTTCGAAACGAAACTGCCAAGAGCCCGCCGGAGGGTCAAGAGAGACCTCTTGGTGATAGACGCCGGGAGGGGGCTGAATCGTAACGTCTTGGGACTGACCGAAAGCCCCAATGACCGGAAAAAGAAGGAGCAGGAGCGACGCTATTCTCATAGTCCCGATTATCGGCCCTTCCGGCACCTCTGTCGACTATTCGAGAATTGACCTGAGAATTTCAGAGACTTCAGCGTCCTCTGTGTAGTTTTCGGAGATCTCTTGTTTCGCGAGCCCGACGAGCTCGTGGCTCATGTAGTGAATCCAATGGTCATCTTCCGGGCGTTCGATTACATGTTTCCGGCAGTAGTAATCCGGGTGGACCGGATGGTCGTCGGGAAGGTACGTTCGGACCTTGTAGTCGTGGACCGCAACCCGAACGTCGTCCCGGGGGAGTCCCTTTCGAAGGATGATATCCACTAAGTGGTTGATGGTGTTTCCCGAGTCGAAAATGTCGTCGATCAGGAGAACCTTGTCGCCGCTTCGAAGGTATTCGGGACTGTAGGTCCAGCCGTCGACCATCACCAGATCCTGTTCCCGAATATCCGAATACGACCGGGCGACGACAGCCGCGTAAAAAACCGGCCGGCTCCCTCGACGAACGACCTTGAAGTACTCGCTCATCACGTTGCCGACGTAGGCGCCACCCCGAAGACTCACGTAGACGACATCCGGCTCGAAACCACCCTCGTGGATGGTATGGGCCAGCTTTAGAGAATTGTTACGAACAGTCTCGAAGGAAACGAATTCTTTCGACATGCTCTACGGACTCTCCACTTCGAGGCTCTCCGTCTCGCCCTCCCGAAGGAGCGTAAAGGAGACCGACTGACCGGACTCGACCGCCAACTCGCGGTAGAAATCTGCGAGAGATCCGACGTTTTTCCCGTTCATCGCCGTGATGATATCTCCCACTTGTATCCCCGCTACCGCCGCGGGAGTACGGTTTTCTACGCCGCTTACAACAACGCCGGTTACCCGACGGGGAAGCTCGAACTCCTCTCGCACCTCTTCGGTCAGGGGATAGGCGCTGACGCCGGGCCAGAGGCTACGGTTGAGGTCGGCGATGGACTCTTCGGTCTCCCGGACGGTAATCCGCACTCGAATCGTCCGGACGTCCGACTGCCGAACAAGCTCGAATACGGCGGTCTCCCCCGCCGGTAGATCTCCGACCCGAAGGATCAACTCGTCGGCATCCTCTATTCGCCGGCCGTTTACCGCCAGAATAAAGTCGCCGGGGAGAATCCCTCCCCGATCCGCTGGGGAGCCACGAAACACATGGTGGACCAAGGCCCCGTCGCGCTGCCGAATTCCGATGTCTTCGGCCATGGCCGGGTCGACGTCCCGAATACTAACTCCGAGCCACCCGTATTGAACCGCGCCGGATTCGATAAAGTCGTTGATAGCGCTCTTTACGTTGTTGACGGGGATAGAGAACCCAAGACCGACGCTGCCGCCGGTTTGGGACGTTATCCAAGTGTTTATACCCACCACCTGTCCCCGGAGATTGACGAGAGCACCACCGCTGTTTCCCTGGTTTATCGAGGCATCGGTCTGGATAAAGTCGCTTATGTTGCCCTGGGGGCCTCCACGACGCCCCACGGCGCTGACAATACCCGCCGTCACCGTCGACTGGAACCCAAAGGGACTACCGATCGCAATAACCCAGTCTCCGACTCGCAGTGTCTCCGAGTCTCCGAGCCGAGCGACGGGAATATCGTCTCTGCTTTCGAAGGAAACCATCGCTAGGTCTTTTCGGGTGTCCTTCCCCACCAACCGACCGTCGAACTCCCTCGAGTCGTCGAGAAGGATGTTGATCTTATCCGCGTCCCCCACCACGTGGTCGTTGGTCAACACGTAGTAGGTATTGCCGTCCCGACGCACGATAACCCCGGAGCCAAGGCCCTGGGTCCGGAACTGGCCGTCGTCCTCGTCTGGTTCTCCAAAAAAGAAATCGAACCACGGAAGGTTGTTTCCCCGGGGAAGCTCCTGTGTACGAACCTCTTCTACGTCGATACGAACGACCGAGGGAAGCACATCACGGGCAACGGTGCGGAAGCTGTGCTGCATCACACTCAGATCGAGATCCGGCTGGCCGGTCGCCTGCTGCGCCAGAGCTGCGTCCCCGGGCTGAATCGACGTGGAACGCGAAAACACCAGCGTCGAAAGTGAAAAACCAAGAATAACCCCGACCAGTACCAAGTTTATTATCAAGAACCGGCCGGAGGCCAGAAAGCTACGCCTAGACATCTATCCTCCGTGAATAGAGTATATCGGTAATGATTCCCTCTGTCAGTTTCGCCGCCTCACGCGTCCCAGGGAGTTAAAATTTCCGGTCCGTCGCTCAGTATGACGATCGTAAATTCGTAGTGCGCCGACACCGAGCCGTCGGAAGTAACCACAGTCCAGTCGTCGTCGAGAACCTCGACATCGTCGTCTCCGAGGTTGACCATCGGCTCGATGGCCAAAACCATCCCCGGCTTTAGCCTCGGATTCGGACCGGGGCCGACGTAGTTCGGTACCTGCGGGTCCTCGTGAATCGACAGCCCGAGACCGTGGCCGCAGTACGGCCGGACGATCCCGAACCCCTCTTTCGAAACGTGCTCTTCGATAGCTCGGGAAATATCGTTTATTCGATGCCCCAACCGAGCAGCCGCTACGCCTCGGTAAAGGCTCTCCTTCGTCACCCGAAGAAGCTTTTTGACTTCCGGAGCCACCGAACCGACGGGAACGCTCAACGCCGCGTCGCTGTAGTAGCCCTCGAGGTCGATGCCGCAATCCACCCCGACGACCTGTCCTTCCGAGAGACGGCGAGCGTCGGGAATTCCGTGTATTACCGCCGAATCCACCGACGTACACAGCGCGGCAGGGAAACCATGATAACCAAGAAACGACGGACGGCCACCGGATCGTTCGATACGCTTCCGGGCGATGGCATCGAGGTCGAGGGTCGAAATACCCGGTCGCACCTCCGGCTGGAGGGTTTTTAGTATCTCTACGAGAAGCTCTCCGGACTTCCGGATGCCTTCAATCTGCTTCTCGGTCTTAAGTCGAATCACTGATCCTCCATGGCTGCGAAGAGTCGAACTGCCTCGGTATTCCCCGGAGACATCGCGAGAGCTTCTCGAAGCCGCTGCCGGGCCCCTTGCCTATCACCCTGTCTCAAGAGCACGCGCGCCTCGAGAACCTTCAGAACGCTCCGACGGCGGTCCGTCAGATCGTACCAAGGCTCTCCCTGGGCGTCCTTCAACAGCTCTATCGCCTCGGCGAAGCGTCCGAGACCGAGGGCGAGAACCGCCGCATTGTGTGCCGCCTCCCACCCGAAGAGGCTCTGATGTGCCCTTCGAAAGTCAAGAAACGCCTCCTCACTGCGATCCCGGCTATTGTGATAGAGAGCGCGGTAGAAAACAAGGGAGCTCGATACGCCGGTCTCCGTTCCCGTAACGAGCCTCTCGGTTTCGGCAAGGCGTCCTATCCCCTCGAGGTACCACAAAAGATAGCGCCGAAGGGTCATGTCCGTTGGATACGCATTCGCCAGGGACCACAGTTGTGCCGCGTTCGCCTCCGGCTCTCGGCTGTCCGCTTCGGTCAATAGATAAAAGACCAGGCGATCCCGGCCACCGGGGGATCGCGCCATCTCCCGACCGAGGGTAGCCAGATGGCTTTCTACCCCTCCCCTGCCTTCGTACTCCAGGAGGGCGGCGACGAGGGTTCCGTCCCCGGGATGGGTCGCGAGCCCTTCACGGAGAATCTCGACCCTTTTGTCTCTATCGGCAGCAAGAAGCGCCGCGTTGTTGTAGGCGAAGGGTGCGTAATCCCCTCCTCGCCGAAATAGCGCCTCGTAGCCCTGGCGAGCAGTCTCCACCCTGCCGGCCAGGTACATCGCGTCCGCCCGGAGGGCCAAGGAAGCTCCGTCGTTTCCGGGTATCGGGGCAAGAAGCTCGGCAGCACGGTTCCATTCGCCAACGTCGTAGGCCAGGGTGGCAACGAGGAGCGGCTCGACCTCAGACAGAGAGCGCTCCTCACCCTCTCTCAGTGAATCCCGGACAAAACCGGAGGAAGCAAGTTGCAGAACGCCATCTATGGCGTACTCAGAGCGATTCGTCACCCGAGCCGCGTCGAAAAACACCTGAGGTGGAGAGGCTTCACCGAGAAAGAGAAGGTCGTAAGGGTGGTCGGTGCGTTCGACCTCGGCACCGGTTCGCAACAGGTAGGCGGCACCCAGGTAGGGATAGGTATCGAGGAAGCGATCCTCCGGCGGGGTCCGGAAAGCAGCTGCTTCCCGAGACTCCAGAAAAGAGTAAACGGCCACCGCCGTAATTTCGGAGTCCCGAGGAAAGCGTCGATACCAGGCTTCTGCGCGCTCTTGAAGACGGTCGTAAGCTTCGGTAGCTTCGGCCAAGCGGTAGGACCGCTTAAGAACCCGGAGCGCGTTCCGAGGCGTCGATACAACCCCGGACGCCTCGTCGAGGAGCTCCGGGATGTCCTCGTAGAGTTCCTGTTCGAGGCGCCCGTCGACTCGGGTCAGAATATCATCGAGGATCCGGGACTCCCGAAAGCCCATTACGCCACGGTAGACGATAAAGAGAGCGCCCAGAAACACGAGCACCGAGACCAGGAAGAAGAGCACCGAAGCCTTCCCCCGCAGGGGCTTCACTGTCGCAACTCCTTGCGAAGCCCGTCGAGAACTCCGTTGACGAAGCGATACGCATCGTCGCCGGAGAACTCCTTGGCGATGTCGATCGCTTCGTCGATGGTCACAGAATCGGGAATAGAGGGCTGGTAGAGAATGCAGTAGGCGCTTAGCCGGAGAATCGCCAGGTCGACCTTGGCAAGACGACTAATATCCCAGTTGGACAAATGCCGTTTGATGGCTTCGTCGACCGAGGGAAGCTGCTCCAAAGTGCCCTGGAGGAGTAGCCGGGCAAAGTCGAGGGTATCCTGATCGTCTCCACTACCGTCGAGCCAGGGGAACCCTGAGAGAAACGGCTCCTCGACAGCTGAGATATCCCAGCTATAGAGGGCCTGCATGGCGAGGATCCGTCCTCGTCGACGGGAACCCATTGCCCTACCAGTCGAGGTTCTGTTCGAAAACGGTAACCTCGGCTTCCTCCCGCAATTCGTCCACGACCTCTTGAATAGCCCGTTGAAAAGCCTGTTGCTGCTTGTTCGAGAGGATAAAGTTCCGAATTTGATCCCGAACCGTCGTGTTCTGTCCCGGAAGCACCGGGTCCGACAATTCGAGAATCCGAGCGCGTCGCTTGTTGGTTACACGCACAATGTGGTATCCGACGTTGCTTTCCAGGACACCGTCGCTGACCTCTCCCTCTTCGACTTCGAAGACGCTATCGATAAAACGTGTCCCGAGGAGCCTCTGGGATTGCTGGTCTTGCCGCAACAAGTAGCCGAAGTCTCCTCCTGAGAAGGTCGCGTCGTCGAGCGATTCGTCGAGCAGCCCGGCGAAGCTCGCAGCCCCGCTTCGAATTCGTCCATAGAGCGCTTCGGCCCGCTCACGACGCTCCTGCTTTTCCTGGGTACTCAGGTTCCGGGTGTCGATGTAGAGATGCGAAAAGCGAACCATCGCCGGATTCGCGAACTGGGTCGCGTTCTCGTCGTAAAAACGACGAATCTCCGCCTCGGTAGGGGGTGATATGTCTTGAATAACCGAGCGTTTCTCTTCGAGGATGTAGCGCTCCTGGATGAGACGCTCTCGAACCTGGTCGACGTACTCGTCCCAGGAAACACCAGACTCCCGAACCACCAGCTGCCGAAACTGTGCGTCGGACACCGGCTGACCGAGAGCGGCCCGCTGTTGAGCGATCGCCTGGTCTACGTCTTCCTGGGTAACACGAATACGCTTTCTCTCGGCAGCCTGATTCAAGAGCACCTCGGCTATCTGGGCGTCGAGGAGCTCTCGGCGGTTCTCGGGAGAAAGCTCTCGTCCGAGCTGCTGCTCCAAGAGCTCCACCTGTCGGCGAAGCTCTCGCCGGCCGATGTTCACTGTCTCGGTTAGACGCACCACTGCTACGGGCTGATCGAGGAGCTGGCCAAAGGCCGAAAGACTCACCCAGAAGAGCACAAATCCAATCAGTGTCCGCTTTACCGTTGTACTACGAGTCATCTGCATCTCCCCGACTCTATCACGATTTCGGGCTAAGTTCACGAGGCGAACTGACGCTCCTGGAGCCGCTCCGACAAGCGTTGTCCCCCGGGAACCCGAGGATCGAGAGCCAAGCTCCGGCGGACATAGGTAAAGGCCATCCCTTCGTTTCCGTCGTCGAGATGCAGCTCCGCCGCCTTCTTCAGAAAGTAGGCGGTGTCTCGATTCGAGAATCCCCGACAGACCATCTCGTCAATGCAGATAAGGGCCTGCCGGGGCGAGAACCGTTTAGGCATATCGATACAGACGAGCTGCTTGAGCTTATCCACGACATCGACGAAAAAGTGGCGAAAGTAGGCATCCTGCTGTTCCTCGGATACCAAATCCATCAAGAGCTGGTAGGCCAACAACAAGGCTCCCCGACGTTGGTACTCCTCCGCGAGGAGAAAGCTGCAGTCCATATAGTCTTCTCGAGAAAGATAATCGGCGATCCGCCGGCCCCGACTCAGAAAGTAGTGCTCGTGCGTATTGACCGCTTCGTCGGTAACGTCGTGAAGCAGGTCGAAAAAGATGAGCTTCGCCTGGCTGGCGAGGTCTTCGGGACGCCCCCGAAGAAACTCGCGATAGTCGAAATGAAACGCCCCGGGAACGATAAAGTGACGTCGATCGTACTCCTCCCGGAGCTGTGCATCGCTGAGGATCTCGTATGCCTGTACGAGCTGCTGCATCAACTCGAGGCTCTCGTCGCTCCCCCCGAGGACATCGGGATGAATGGTCTTAGCCTTCTGTCGGAAGGCTCGTTTGATGTCGGCGTCCGAGCAAGAGGAATCGAGGCCGAGAATATCGTAATAGGTGGTCACAAAGTTCATTCTATTTTTAAACCGGCACCTACCGTTTTGGCCTGCTCTTCGCTCCGAAGGGAATGAAATATCCGAAGAAACATTCCTTCTTTTTCCATTACCGCCATCAGCCTCTTAAGGGTTCTGCCCTCGCCGAGGGGGTGCTTTAAGATGTAGGCGGAACTCCTCTTGCCGGAAACGGTTCCGGCTTCCGAGAGAAAGTCGCGAACGAGGTCGGGAATTTTTCCTCCGAATAGGTTGGTCTGTTCGACGCCCATCGCGATGTACTGATACACCGTAACCTTTTGACCGACGTGCCGTGTCCCGTCGATCAGATCGACCTGATGCCCCTGCCGCTCGATACCTTCGGCAAGAGATCGGGATATTGAGGTCATCTTGTCCGGTTTGGAAGAGGGAAAATAGACGACCGCTACCCGCACGTCACGCCTCGGTAGGGTCTATTCTTCGGCGCCATCGTCTCCTTCCAGAGTCGCGTCGGGTTCGGCCGTTTCTTCGATTGCTTCTTCCGGGAGGGGGTCTTCTTCTACCCGCCACCATTCGACGGTATCGCCGTCCGCCTGGAGCCGCCGGGCTGCTGCTTCGACGTTCCCCGATTCCGGTGTTCTGTTGATCCATGCCAGACCGAAGGAGCTGATCAGAAAGACCGCACCCAATATCGAAGTTATCCGGGTAAGAATATTTCCAGAGCGACCGCCGACCGGTGCCGAAGAGCCGCCTCCGAAGATACCACCGAGGCCCTCGCCCCCCTCGTCCTGGATCAAAACAAGGCCGATTAGTAGCAAGGCGGCAAGCACGAATACGATCAATAAGAGAATTCCGAGAAAGCCCACAGTTCTATACTCCTCGAGGTGAAAATCTAACTTAGGAAGCCGACCGGGCTATGGCGGCAAATGAGTCCGCTTTTAAGGATGCTCCGCCGACGAGGGCACCGTCAATGTTGTCTTTCTTGAGAAGCTCGGCGGCGTTATCCGGCTTTACTGAGCCACCATATTGGATTATGGTCCCGTCGGCAACCCCATCGCCCATCGTCTCTCCGAGCCAGACGCGGATTGCCCGGTGCATTGCATCGGCGTCCTCCGGCGTGGCGGTCTTGCCTGTGCCGATAGCCCATACCGGCTCGTAGGCGATAACGATACTCCCCATGGCCCCTGGGTCGACACCCTTGAGAGAACCGGAGAGCTGTTCCCGAACAACCTCTTCCGCTTTTCCCGCTTCCCGTTCGTCGAGAAGCTCGCCGACGCAGAGAATTACCTCGAGACTCTCGGCGACGGCAAGCTGAACCTTCTGGTTGACCATCGCGTCCGTCTCGCCGTAGATGTGCCGTCGTTCCGAATGGCCGAGAATAACCGTCTCGACACCAAGGTCCTTGAGCATTTCAGCCGAGACCTCGCCGGTGTGGGCCCCGGAAAGCTCGAGTCCCATGTTCTGCGCCCCGAGCCGAATTCCCGAACCCTTTAGGGCAGCCCCAACCTCCGGCAGGGACGTGAAGGGAGGAGCAACCATCACCCGGGTCGCGATCCCGTCGAGACTCGCACGGAGCTCCTCCGCCAGTGTTTTCGCGTCGTTGCGAAGTTTGTTCATCTTCCAGTTTCCGGCGATATAGGTTTCTCGCATCCGGGTCTGCTCCTTCTGTCGTTCTATGCTTAGGATTCCAGGGCGGCTATTCCGGGGAGGACCTTTCCTTCGAGGTACTCTAAGGAGGCTCCACCCCCGGTAGAGACGTGGTCGATCTTATCGGCGAGGCCAAACTTATTGACCGCGGCAATAGAGTCTCCCCCACCCACGATGGTTGTCCCGGAACAATCCGCCACGAAGCGCGCCACTTCCAGGGTGCCTTTCGCGAAGGCGTCGAACTCGAAAACACCGAGGGGACCGTTCCAGACCACTGTCTTGGCACCGCGGATTACTCCGCCGATTCGTTCGATGGTTTTGGGACCGATGTCCATACCAATTTTTCCGTCGGGAATGTCGATACCGTCGACGGCTTCCGGGGAAGCGTCCTCGGAGAACTCCGACGCAACAAGATGATCTCCGGGAAGGACGATTTCCACGCCCCGCCGATCCGCTTCCTCGATAAGCTCTGCGGCGGTATCGAGGTACTCTTCTTCCAACATCGATTTGCCGATGGCATGCCCCTTTACCTTCAAGAAGGTGTAGGCCATTCCGCCCCCGATGATAAGTGTTTTACACGTCTCCAGCAGGGTACGCAGGACGCCGATCTTCGAGCTGACTTTCGCTCCGCCGATAATCGCCACCATCGGCTGCGCCGGATCAGTCAGAACCGGTTTAAAGAAGGCGACCTCCTTTTCGATCAGGAGGCCTGCGTAGGCCGGCAAATGATGGGCAACACCTTCGGTCGACGCGTGGGCCCGGTGTGCCGACCCGAAGGCGTCGTTAACGTAGATGTCGCCGAGGGACGCAAGCTTCTTGGCGAAGCCGGCGTCGTTGTCCGTCTCCTCCTTATGGAAGCGGACGTTCTCGAGGAGGAGAACGTCGCCGTTCTTTAACTCCGACACCATCTTTTCGACCTCGGGACCAACACAGTCCGGAGCCATCTGCGCCGGGTGTCCAAGGACGGAGGAAAGCTTCTCCGCGACAGGTGCCAGAGAATAGGCGTCGTCCCGCTTTCCCTTCGGGCGGCCCAGGTGGGTCATAAGGATCAACTTTGTCCCGGACTGGTCCAAGATGTACTTGAGCGTCGGGAGCGCAGCCCGAATACGCGTGTCGTCCGTGACGACGCCGTCCTTTACCGGGACATTGAAGTCGACACGAACGAGAACTCGCTTTCCGCTTAAATCCGCGTCTTTGACGGTGCGCAGTGCCATAGTAATTCCTTAGAGCTTGAGCGCCAGGTCCACGACCCGACTCGAGTAGCCCCACTCGTTGTCGTACCAGGAGAACACCTTTACGGTCTTGCCGGAGACCATGGTGCTCAGTGCGTCAAAAATAGAAGAATGAGGATTGTGGATTATGTCTGAAGAAACGATCGGATCTTCGGTATACTCGAGAATACCCTTCATCGGACCGTTGGCCGCCTTCTTGACCGCAGCGTTGACCTCTTCGACGGTTACTTCTTTGGAAAGGTTGGCCACCAGGTCGACGATGGAGCCTGTCGGGGTCGGAACCCGAATAGCGACGCCGTCGAGCTTTCCTGCGAGGGCCGGGAGAACCTTGCCCACGGCCTTTGCTGCGCCCGTGGTCGTCGGAATCTGGTTGACCGCCGCGGACCGAGCACGCCGAAGGTCGTCGTGGGGGGCGTCGAGAATGGCTTGATCGTTTGTGTAGGAGTGGATCGTCGTCATAAACCCGTTCTCGATGCCGAAGCTGTCGTGGAGAATCTTCGCGATCGGAGCGAGGCAGTTGGTCGTACAGGAAGCGTTGGAGATACACAGATCGTCGGCTTTCAGGCTCTCGTTGTTCACTCCGAGGACGATCATGTTGTCGATCTTGTCCTTCGCCGGCACGGTAAGAATAACACGCTTGGCTGGGTACTTTTCGTTCTTAAGATGGTCGCCGTAGCCACCCTTTGCGCTTTCGCGGTTGCGAAAGACACCGGTGGATTCGACGACGACGTCCGGTGCGTCACCCCAGGGAATCTGGGCGGGGTTCCGTTCGGCGCTTACACGGTACTTCTTACCGTCTACGATCAGGCCCTCGTCGTCGAAGTCGACGGTACCGGGGAATCGTCCCTGGGTGGAATCGTACTTGAGAAGATGAGCAAGCACTTTGTTGTCGGTAATATCGTTTACGCCGACGACGTCGACGCCCTTCTCTAAGGCGATTTTGAACACGTTTCGTCCAATCCGGCCAAAGCCGTTGATTGCAAGTTTCATTAAGGTCCTCCGTAAGTCTTCAAGCTATGCTAGGACTATACAAAGAAAGCCGACCCGCGGTCAACGAAGCCAAAAGCTAGGGTATGCTCCGAATCCGGGTGTAGAGCAGGGGGAAGAGGGGGCTCTCGGAGACGACGATCTCTTCCCCGGGGAGCAAGACGTCGTCGCCGACGAGGATGATATCGGTAAACCCTCGGGGAGCGATGGTAACCTCGCTCACCAGATCGTCGAGACGAGTGACGGTCGCCGTGCCGAGGACTCCATCTTCGGAATACTCGAATCCGAGGGCGTCGCGTCGGGGGAGGAGGCCACCCGAGCGTAGCACCACGAGCTCGTCCCCTACTTCGATACCGTCTACCCGGCCGAGGGAGACCGAAGCACGGTCCCCACTTCGCTTAAGTACTCGTCCCCGCCGGGGAAGCCCGGCTTCGAGCTCTTGCATCAAGGCGAACACCCCCCTCTCGAAGCGGTAGGGACCGCTCCTCGAGGCCTCGATATCGCCGATGTGCCCCCCGGTTCGGCCGGAATAGAGCTCCAACCGGATCGTAAGGGTCCGCTGATGATCCTCCGCCCCCACAACCAGGTAGTAATCCATGCCGGCCGTCCGGGCTCGGGAGAATGCGTCGGAGAGGGAGGCAACATCGGTCTCTCCGCCGGCGGGTTCTAGGGCTTCCACGGCGAAGAGTTGGTCCCGGATGTAGCGTCCCAGGGCTGCTCCGGCACCGGGGTACGGGAGCGAGACTCGATCTGGGGTCACAAAAACGCCAAAGGTCAGCCGTTGCCGTTCGAGGTCGAACTGCGGCAGTTCCCAGGATGCGGATACCTCGTCGGCAAGAAGGCTCTCGTAGCCTTCGATCGTATCCGCTGTTTCGACATCGGCGTTCCCGAGGGCGTCGAGGACCGTCAATTCTCGAAGGAACCGAGAGCGATAGCCCTGGTACCGGAGAAGATCCGCGTAGAGGTTACGTCCCGGAGCCGAGTACGGGTTAAGACGAAGCGCCCGCCGGGCGGCCGATCGAGCCCGGATAAAGAGGTTCTCTTCGGTAAGCTCCCGAGCCCGGGACACCCGGTATTGGGCGAGCTCGCCACGCTCCGGCGCTTCGGCGGGGAGGGCGTTCAAAGAGATGTCTTCGGCGACGATACGCGGAATCTCTTCCTGGGGCGAGAGAGCCAGAAGTCGCTCCAAGGCATCTAAGGCCTCCTCGGGTCGCGCCAACCGCTCGAGAACAAGGGCACGAAGGTACCAGCCGGCGAGTCTGTTATCCGACTCCCGGAGGAGCTGCATACTCACCTGTTCCGCCTCGAGGTACGCTCCACTCTCCAGGAGTCCCCGGAGAAGTGTCTCCCGGGTCCGGGAGCTATCCGAAACCTCGAGGGCCCGGCGAGCCAGCTCGACGGCCCGTTCCGGACGATCCCGCCGGAGGTAGAACTCCGCTCCAAGGGCGTTGACAACCGGATCCAGACCGTGGCTCCGGAGGGCACGAAGCAGAAAGGTCTCGGCTTCCGCGACGTCCCCCCGGTACTCGGTAAGGAGGGCCAGAGACAGGAGGGTCCGCCGGTCCTCCGGCACGCGCCGCCGAAGCTCTTCGAAGCGTTGTCGACCCTCTTCGATGCGCCCCACGGCTATCGAGAGCTCCGCCAGGCCCGCTAATGCCTCGGGGTTATTCGGCCGCCGCCCAAGAATCGCACGGTAGGTCTCCTCGGCCTCTATCATCCTTCCGAGACCAACCAGGACTCGTCCCCGGAGCGCCATCGACGGCGGGTCGAAGCCGAGAAGGGGCCGAGCGCTATCGACGTACTCCAAGGCCTGGTCGTACTCCCCAAGATAGAAAAGCAGACGGGCAAGTCCGACCATCGGCTCGGGATAGGACGGATTCGCATCGAGGGAGGCCTCGAACTTCTGAAACGCTTCGAAAATCTCCAGGCGCTGAAAAGCGGCCTCCCCTTCTTGGTAGGCTTCCACCGCCGGGGCCTGGGCCGACACCGGGAGAGCCACCGCGACGAGAAACCACAGAAGAGAGGATAAACGCGCATCCCGGGGGCTGTTCCGGATCACTATTCCTCCGAAGTGCCGGGTCTAGCGGCGAGAACGAGCTTAACCGTGCGGATCTTGTGCCCCTCCATGTCCTGAATGACAAAATCGGTGGTGTTGAAGGAGACCTTTTCGTACTTGACCGGAATCTTGCCGAAGAGGTCGAAGACGAAGCCGCCGAGGGTGTCGAACTTTTCTTCCGGCAGTCCCAACCCGAGGGCCTCGTTCAGATCCTCGATGGCAACTCTCGCGTCGCAGAGGTAGGTGTTATCCGCAAGGGGCAGAATGTCTTCCCGCTCGTTGTCGTACTCGTCTTGGATGTCTCCCACGATCTCTTCGATGATATCCTCGAGACAGACGATTCCCGAAACGCCGCCGTACTCGTCGACGGCCACGGCTATATGGACCCGGCGCCGTTTCATCTCCCGCATCAAAGCGTCGAGACGCTTACTCTCGGGAACGAAATAGGCCTTCCGAATGATGGTGTCGAGGTCGATCGGGTCGTCGGAAACGAGGTAGCGCAAAAGGTCTTTGACGTAGAGAATGCCGATTACGTTATCAATTGTGTCCTTGTACACCGGAAAGCGGGAGTGACCGTACTGGACGACCTTATCGACGATCTCCTTGGCCCCGAAGTCCAGTCCGACGAAGGCCACGTCTATACGGGGGACCATGACCTCCCGGACGGTAGTATCCGACAGTTCTACGATGCCGCGAATCATGTCCCTCTTCTCGAGGGTCAGGGCCGGATATTCCCCATCCTCGTCTCGGTCTTCCGAGGAGAAGAGCTTGCGAAAGAAACCCTGATGTTTCAAAGCAAAAAGTCCTCCGAAATGTCGTCGACGACCGCCTCCTGCCGCCGATCCATATCGGCCTTTTTCTCCGGAGTGTCGTGATCGTACCCGGCGAGGTGGAGCAGCCCGTGTGCCGTTAGCCGGATAAGATGCTTCCACTGCCCTGCGTACTCTAGCGAAATAGCGATGTCTCCGACAACCCCGTCGTACTGGTCGAATCCGATGCCCCGCTCCTCCTGGGGAAAAGAAAGCACATCGGTAGCGCTATCCTCATCGCGGTAGCTTCGGTTGAGTTCCCGCATCCTCTCATTATCGCATAGCAGAATCGACACCTCCCATCCCTCGGCGCCGAATCCATCGAGGGCTTCCCGGCAGCTCTCGCGGTAGCTTTCCAGCCAAGGAGGTTCATCTCTGCCGACCAGGGAGACATCGACGCTATTCACGTTGCTCGTTCGCCTCGTAGGCCTCGACGATCCGTTTTACCAGTCGACTGCGAACGACGTCCCGGCTGGTAAAGTAGGAAAAGTGTATGCCCGGGATGCCGCTGAGGAGCCGAACGACGTGGAGCAAACCCGAATCCTTTGCCTTCGAAAGGTCGATTTGGGTGATGTCTCCGGTGACGACTGCCGTCGTTCCTTCGCCGAGTCGGGTCAAGAACATCTTCATCTGTTCCCGGGTCGTGTTCTGTGCCTCGTCGAGGATTACGCAGCAGTCGTTGAGGCTTCGCCCCCTCATATACGCAAGGGGGGAGATCTCGATGATTCGGTTCTCCTCGAGGCGCTCCATCGTCTCCGGGGGAATAAGCGATTCCATCGCGTCGTAGAGAGGACGAAGGTAGGGGTGGAGCTTCTGGGCCAGATCCCCGGGCAGGTAGCCGAGCCGCTCCCCCGCCTCTACTACCGGCCGTGTGAGTATGAGCTTTCGCTTCCGGCGGGCGAGAACCTCCCGTAGGGCGTGGGCCACCGCAAGGTAGGTCTTGCCGGTTCCCGCGGGCCCGATACCAAAGACGAGATCTTGCGTTCCCATGGCCTCGACGTAGGAAGCCTGCCCGGCGCTTCTGGGATACACGGTTCTCCCGGAGGAAACCTCGACGGATTTGCTCCGAAGCGCTTCTCCGGCACTCTCGTCGGTCATCGAGGAGTAGACCGATCGAATAAGCTCGGGTCCTACCGGCTGCCCAAGACGAACATATTGCTTGAGTTCTTCGAGGACCCTCAGAAGGGTGTCCCCCGTCGTTCCGTCGCTTCCTTCGAGAAAAAGCTCGTTGCCCCGAGAGTGAATCCGAGCGTCCAAGAGCTCCTCGAGGACCCGGAGGTTACTGTCGTTGGCCCCGCACACTTCCGAGGCCAGGCCAGGACTGTCAAGTACTACCGTAGCGTTAGCGCTCAATCATGCTCCTTAAAAAAGTATAGAGTCGCCACTTTTATGCGGTCAAGGGTTTGGGTCGCTACCGAAGGCGTAGTCGGTAATGTCGTCTTCCCGGGTCACTTGACTTCGGATCTCGGGGATGGGTTTCCATTCCAGGACAATCTCCATCTGCGGGACCCATTCTAGACGACGATCTCCGCCGTCAATAACCTCTTCCGGAGCTCCGGAGTAGGAAAAGGTAAGATCCCAGTCACCCATTCTATGAACCGCACTGACCGCGATGCGCTTGAGTTTGAAGAAAGATTCCTCCCGTTCTTGCCGGTTGAAGAAGCTGTAGGAGTCGGCAAGATCGGTGAACAGGTTTCGCGGCTCCCTTCCAACCTTTTCCGCGAGGCGAGGAACGTACTGGTAGACGAAATCGTTTTCCGAGACGCTCTCAAAGGTAAGATCCAAGAATTTGTGAATCTTGACGCCTAATCCAAAGGTAATATCGAAGCTGCTCTCCGTATAGCGGAGGAGGTTCATGTTCAGTCCCGAGGAAACCAACGTCGACAGCAAGAGACGGTTTTTCCACAGCGGGTCGAGCTCTCGATCGAAGTCTAGGGCAACCGTCGCAGAGGTCGGGCGAAGCGTGTCGGCGCCGACGGGTTGCCAGGGAGACGAAAACCCCTGGAAGACGAAGTCGTCGACAAACTCGTAGTCGCGACTCTTGGTCATCAGGTATTCACTCCTCAGGGGTCCAAGGACCGCTTCGAGTTTGAAGCTCGTCCACTCGTCCCCCTCGATATCGAAGACCTCAGAGTGGGAGAAGGAGAGCCACCCGAGGGGCGCGATCGTTTGGGAGCTCGACAGCGGGTTATAGGTCCATTCCCGGTTGTCGTAGACGGCGGAAACGCTGACCGAAGAGGTGACGATTCCGGTAATCGTCGTAAGAGTGCTCGAGTACTCGTCGGTTAGCGGCGGCAAGGTCGCGCTGAGGTCCAAGGACTGACGGGCCTGCCAGATATCGAGACGAAGCTTCGCGTCGACCTGATGCGCAGTTACGTAGTCATCGTCCCACCGAAAGGTCCGGTCGTCGTAGACTGGATTGTCGTCGGCGTCCAGGCTGTCGAAGAGTCGCTGGTAGAGTGTCGTGTCGAGGGAGTAAGAAAGATTTGACGCGTCCCAGTAGGGTTTGCGTTGGAGAAAGAACGAGGTAAGCAGGAGACTGTTTCGAGTCTCCAGCCGGGAAAAATCGAAGGCCTGCTCTCGTTCCTTGGCGTAATCGTCATCCTCCATCCGGTCGCTATTGTAGAGACTCCGGTAGTTTGCAATAAGGGTGATGGTGTCGTCGTAAACGAGGTAGCGGTCGAAGAAATCGGCCTGGTAGAGCAACCGCAGGGTGTTCGTCGTGGTAAAGGTCGACACTTCGTAGGTGTAGTCGACATCCTCGGGCTGCTTCCACTCCCCGTCGTCGAAGCGGTTCTCCACGGTTACCCGCGGTAACACTTCGTAGCGCAAGGACTGGGTCAGTGGTGGAGCAACCGGTATTCCGACGACGTCCCCTTGGAGATCCGGGTAACGTATCCTCGCCGCCTCCGCGTCTTCTGCCTCCCCGACGCCGCCTCCCCGGGGCCACGGAGGCCGAAGGTCTAGGTCCGGGCTCTCTCCCGGGGACTCTTCTTCCGAATCTTCCCCGGCGCTCCGAGCGGTATCGAAGATGGTTCCGGTTATCCTCATGCGAAGGTCGGGAAAGGTCAGCGTCTTTGGGACGTAGAATTCAGACTCGGGACTCCGATCCGCCGCTAACGCGGAGTCGCTTAGAAAGACATCCTCGACGTCCCGACTGAGCCAAGAGAGTCTTCCCTCGAGGTTCTCGATCCGGATGCTCTCCGGTGCCGGAGTGTCGGGATCGAGCTGCCAGGAGTAATTCCCCCGAATACGCCACGTCTGACTGTCTCGCGTTTCGGGCTCCTCTATCGACTCCTCCTCTCCGCTTCGGATTAACCCCAACCAGTCCATCTCCTCCCCCCGGTCCCGAAAGTCCAGCTCCATAAAGGGGTCTGAGAAGAGCTCCAGTTGCCCCTCCACCGAACCGGACTCCAGCTCCGAAAGAAAGCTCGCGTCGAAAAGATAGCGCAGCGGGAGGGAAATGGACCCCAGGTACGCCGTGTTCCAGTCGTCCTCCGCCTCCCCGTCGACGACACGAAACGGAGAATAGGAAAAGGCCCCCTGGGAGTAGACGTGACGACTCGCGGCGATACTGCTGCGAAACTCCAGGGAATCGAAGAGCCCGACCTCCACGAAGCTACCGTCCATGCCTAGGTGCGCCCCGAGGGTGGTGTAGATATCCGAGAGAAACTTCAAGGTCCAGTCCGGCTCTTCCTCCTCGGAGGGCTCCTCGATTACCCGGAGAAAGAGACCTTCGCGCTCCCGCGGAACCTCGCCGCTACCCTCCTCCGCTATCTGAAGAAAGGATATCGGAGACGACGTCTCTTCTTTCCGGCCGAGGAGGTAGGTCGTCGTCTGTATGTAGGTTCCTTCCCGGCTCCGATATCCAACCGAAGGGTGAAAGAAGAGCTTATCCCCTGGGCGGAAGAAGAAGGGAAAATAAAACACCGGAATCCGGCCCACGTGGAGCGCGGCGTGCTGAAGTCCCCATTCCCCCACGTCGAGGAGCCAGATCTTTCGGGCCCGAATCTGGTAGTTCGGCGGGTCCGCCTCGGAGGAGGTTATAACGCCGTCTTCCATCACGATAATATCGTCCGGAGACCGGGTGACGACGGATCCCGAATAGGTAAACGTAAGCTCTTCGTCTTCGATTGTCCGGGGACGCCGGGACGCCCCGTCGATAAAGATACCTTCCCAGGTATCGAGGTAGAATGTCAGTCGCTCCCCACGGAAGGTCTCGGTACCGTCGGCCCGCTCGATAGTGTATTGCACTCCACCGAGGGCCGTTAGGGCCTGCTCCTCTTGGTTAACGACGATCTCTTCGGCCTCGATTCGGTGGACCGCGCCCTCCTCCTGGTCCTCGAGCGTAAGAACGACACCGCCCCGGAGCCGGACGTAACCCTCCTCGACCGCTTCGATCTCGAAGTAGTCGGTTTCGAGCGCAGAGTCGATGGTCAAAACCCGCCCCCCCTCCGGAGAAGTCCCCTGCTCCGACGGCTCTAACTCGTAGTAGCCGAAGAGCCGGGCCTCCAAGTCGCTCCGCCCGCCTTGGGTCGAGAGTCCGAGACTCTCCAACCACGCCGAAAGCTCGTAGAACCCGGCGGTGCGAATATCTTGGGCGAGGGTCCGTCGTAGAAGCGACTCCCGGATTTCGGTTTCGGCAGCGTCGCTCTCTTGAGCCGTCAGCGGTATCACGGTCACCAAAACGAGACACCCCGACAGGAAGAGAACCAGGGGCCTCACCGACGCGCCTTTAGTACCTCGGCGACGAAGCGACCGGTGTGGGATTCCTTCGATTGGGCGACGGCCTCCGGAGTTCCGACGGCGACGACGGTCCCCCCGCGATTTCCTCCCTCCGGACCCAGGTCGATCAGGTGGTCAGCCTGGAGAATGACGTCGAGATTGTGCTCGATGACGATAACCGTGTTCCCCTTGTCTACCAGCAGATTCAAGACCTCCAGGAGCTTCTTTACGTCGGCAAAATGCAAGCCGGTTGTCGGCTCGTCGAGGATGTAGAGCGTCTTCCCGGTGCTTCTCTTTGAGAGCTCGAGGGAGAGCTTTACCCGTTGCGCCTCCCCACCGGAAAGAGTGACCGCCGACTGACCGAGACAAATATAGTCCAGGCCCACCGCCTGCAAGGTTTCGAGGCGACGGACCACCTGGGGGATCGCGGAGAAGAATTCCAAGGCCTCTTCTATCGACATCTCGAGGACGTCGTGAATGTTCTTTCCCTTGTAGTGGATATCAAGGGTTTCCCGGTTAAAGCGGCGCCCGTGACAGACGTCGCAGGTTACATAGACATCCGGGAGAAAGTGCATCTCGATCTTTATGGTCCCGGCGCCCTGACAGTTTTCGCACCGCCCTCCCTTGACGTTGAAGGAAAAACGCCCCGGCTTGTAGCCCCGGGCCCGGGACTCGGGAAGAGCTGCGAAGAGCTCACGGATTGGGGTAAACACCCCGACGTAGGTCGCCGGATTCGACCGCGGGGTCCGGCCGATGGGGCTCTGGTCGATATTGATTATTTTATCTACGTACTCGGTACCGGAAACCTTCTTGTGCCGCCCGACCGGATGGTGAGACCGGTTTAGCCGGTTCGCTATCGCGGGGTAGGTAACGTCGCTCAAAAGGGTCGATTTGCCGGACCCGGAAACACCGGTTATCGCGATAAAGGTCCCGAGGGGATAATCGACGTCGACCGACTTGAGGTTGTGCTCTTCGATGCCGGTAATCGACAAGAGCTTTCCCGTCCCTTCCCGGCGCCTCTCGGGGATCGGGATCGTGATCGCTCCCGAAAGGTACTGCCCCGTAAGGCTCTCCGGGTTCCCCATGACCGACTCCGGGGTTCCCTCGGCGACCACAATGCCGCCGTGGATGCCGGCCCCGGGGCCCAAGTCGACGATGTAATCCGCCATTCGCAGAGTCTGCTCGTCGTGCTCGACTACGATCAGGGTATTGCCGAGATCCCGGAGATGAAAGAGGGTGTTCAACAGCCGTTCGTTGTCCCGTTGGTGAAGGCCAATCGTCGGCTCGTCGAGGATGTAGAGAACCCCTACCAGCGAAGAGCCAATCTGGGTTGCCAGGCGTATCCGCTGCGCCTCCCCACCGGAGAGGGTCCCGGCGTTGCGATCCAAGGTCAGATACTCGAGGCCTACGCTTTTCATAAAGGTCAGCCGAGATTCGATCTCCTTGAGGATCTCCCGGGTAATTTCGACCTCGGTATCGGTCATCTTCAGGGCGTCGAAGAAACCGAGCGCTTCCTCGACGGACATCGTCGTGACGTCGTGGATACTCTTACCGTTGATAAGGACACTCAGGGCCTCGGGTCGAAGCCGCCGCCCCCGGCAGCTCGGACAGACGCGTTGCGACATGTACCCCTCTAGCCATTCCTTGACTCCGTCCGAGGTACTCTCGATGTAGCGCCGTTTGAGGTCTTCCAAGACTCCCGGGAAGGGCGCCTGGTACTCGAACTTTCCCGTCCGATCACGATTGACGTAGGTTACCTCAATCGCCTCCCCGGTACCGTGCCAGATAGCGTCGAGAACCTTCTTTGGGAGCTCTCCGACTGGAGTGTCGAGGGAAAACCCGAGATGGTCCGCGAGTGCGCTAAATCGGCTCCGGTGCCACGCCGCCTTCGGATTGTACGGCTTAAGGCCGCCTTGGTTAAAGGAGAGGGTCGGGTCGGGGACGATCAGCTCCTGGTCGAACTCCAGGGTCATACCGAGGCCGGAACAGGCGGGACAGGCGCCGAAGGGGCTGTTGAAACTAAAGAGCCGTGGCTCCAATTCGGGAAACACCAAATCGCTATCCGGGTAGGCGTAGTTCTGGGAAAAGCTCTCTTCGAAGCTCTCCTTCCCCTCCTGTCGAAGCACGACGACCATCCCGTTGGCCGTCGTCGCCGCGGTTTCGACGGCCTCGGCGAGGCGCTTTCGCTGATCCCTGCGAACTTTGAGTCTGTCGACAACGATCTCGACGCTGTGTTTACGCTTCTTGTCGAGGCTTATCTCCTCCTCCAGGGCGACGACCTCTCCATCGATCCTCGCCCGGACGAAACCGGCCTTCTTCGCATCCTCCAGAATTTTTCGGTGCTCCCCTTTTCGGCCCCGAACCACGGGAGCGAGGATCATGAGCCGAGTATCCTCGGGGTGAGTAAGAATTCGGTCGACTATCTCGTCGATGGTCTGCTTTTCGATGCGTTTCCCGCTTATCGGGTCGTGGGGCACCCCAACTCGGGCAAAGAGCAGGCGGTAGTAATCGTAGATTTCGGTGACAGTACCCACGGTCGACCGAGGGTTGCGGTTCGTCGATTTCTGCTCGATCGATATCGCCGGAGAAAGCCCCTCGATGTAGTCGACGTCGGGTTTGTCCATACGGCCGAGGAACTGCCGGGCGTAAGCCGAAAGCGATTCGACGTACCTTCTTTGCCCTTCGGCGAAGATTGTGTCGAAAGCGAGGGATGATTTTCCCGAGCCACTCAGGCCGGATACAACGATAAACTTATCTCGGGGAAGCTCCAGGTCGACGTTCTTAAGGTTGTGTTCCCGGGCCCCGCGGATGATGATTTTTTCCATCTGGGTGATCGCGTTGGCGATAGCCTATGCTAATCCGGACCGAGGATCAACCGGCGTATTCTTGCCCCTGTTTAGCGAGGAACGATGAGGGGATCGGTTTCCGGCGTCTCGACTCGCCGACGTGCCTTGGTTCCGGCAACCGAACCCTGGGGAGCCCGGGTCGCCACGAGCTGCCAGAGCTCTCTAAAGCGGACCGAAGCTCCCCGGAGCCGGAAGGACGCCTGGGCGAGACGTTCGAGAGAATCGTAGAACCCCGATGTAACAAGGTAGCGCTCTATTACCGAATACTCTTGGGCTACCGCGAGCATTTCGTCTAAGGACTCGAACTGATAGAGAGGCCTGAACACCCGGAGCTCGTCCATAACGACGGTGACAATCTTTACCGTGGCCATAAGGTCGTGATCGAAGGCGGCTTCGTAACGTCCCATGCCCAAGAACTGCCGGCCGAGGTCTTGGTTCGCGTCGATACTCGCGGTACCTCCCTGGCGGTAGAGCTGCAGGAGCCGGTCGATCCCCTCTTCCCAGAAGATACGTTGATAGTTATCGAGAAGCTCTCGGGTAGCGGATGAGTCGAGGGCGTCGACATCCTCCACGATGTTAAGCCATTGCTCTTGGGCCGAGCTACGCCGTTGCGACATCACGTAGACATCGGCTAACTCGTATCGAATCGCCCATTCGGTTTCAGGAATCGAGAGAAAAGCCGAGGAGTCGAGAGCACGCTGGTAGTGGCGCTCCGCGAGGGGAAGGTTTCCTTCGATCAGGTAGACCCGGGCCAGGCCGGCTTCGGCCTCGGGAAAGAGGCTCGCTTCGGTCTCGATTACAACGCCCCGGTCCCTCAGCTCCGCTTCTCTGCGGGCAATCGCCCGGCGGAACATCCGAAGCGCGTCCCCGGGGTCGTTTAGACCTGCGGGAGCCACGGCGTCGTCCGGGGACGGCAGCAACTCGAGTCCCCGTTGGTAGAGGGCCCAGGCCGGTAGATTCTCGTCGAACTCCTGGGACTCCAAAGCCGCCACGGAAGCGAGAAAAATGAGAATAGCCGTAGAGAGACGACCCTTCATACCCTTAGTATCGGGTTTTGTGCACAAAAAAGAACCGGCCGTCGGCCGGTTCTTCTTCCGGGAGCCCGTCCCGTTAGCCGACTATGCCCAACAGAAAGACCATTACAAACAGGGCGACGGTCTCTACCAGGCCGAGCACCATGATAAAGTTACCAAACCCCTTTCCGGTTTCGGCCAAGGCATCCGAGGCTACTGCTCCACACTTACCTTGAAACCATGCCGAGAAGCCCATCGCGATACCGCCGAGGACGCCGGCTCCGAGGAGCATACCGGTGTCGATTCCCGCCGCCGAGGCTTCCATCAAGGCGTTCATCAAGATGAAGCCGTAGATAGTCTGGGTCAGCGGCGCGCCGACGAAGGCAACGAGGAGGAAGGGAGCCGGCCTGTTCTGGGCGAAACACTTCTTCCAGGCGCCGACGGCTGCCATACCTGCACTTCCCGCTCCGAGAGCGGATCCGATGGCGGCAAACGCAAGGGCCGCCCCAACTCCGATAAGACCGATGTTCATCTATCCAACTCCTTTCGTATCTATAAAAGGGCTCAAGAAGCCGCCCGTTTGCCGAAGGGCCGGTACGGCGTACCTGTCCATTCCATTCCTAAGTGACCGGAAAATTCCAGCATATTCAGTCGCACGCCGTGAACCACCACCGAGAGGGCGCCCATGACGAGGTTGAGAGAGTGTCCGAGGAGGAGCACCAGGATGCCGGCGATTATGCCGCCAATGCCGTCCATCATGCCCTCGGCCATTGAATTAAAACTCTTCGCAATCTCCACCGAGGCAAGCCCGACGGCGAAGAGACGGATGTACGAGATAATGTCCGAGAAGGCGCTCACACCGTCGAGGGCCGTGGTAATGAGCCCTGCGAATCCCTTGCCGATACCGACAAAGAAGTTCTGCCCCGGTTCCTGGCTTGAGAGGAGAATGACCGAACCGAAGCCGCCGATTATCAGGTAGAGAGCGTAGTCGACCATCGCCTGTCCGAGGACGACGTTGAGCACCAGGTGGTAGAGCCCCAGGACCATTACCAGCCAGCCGACCTGAGCGAAGGCCTTTATACCGGCCCTGCTCCGGAGCTCCGAGACGAAGTTCCAGAGATGGGCGATGGTCAAATGAACGGTGCCAAGGACAAAGCAGAGCCGTTGGATTAGCTCCGTGCTCCGTGGGTTAAAGCTCGAGAGCTCCGGAACCACCAGCGAGCTGAAACCCGGAAGGTCCGCGATCGGCTGATACCCGAACCAGGTACCCGTAACCGCACCCCAGGCGACTGTAGCCACAGACAGAACGCTCAAGAGCGCAACGCCCTCGGAGATCCCTCCGGTTTTCTTTATGCTACCGATTACCGCCGGAATGCTCAGTCCTAACAGCACCAACCCGTAACCCCCGTCCCCAATGATCATCGCGAAGAAGATCGTAAAGAACAGAAGGAACCAGAAGCTTATATCCCGCTCCCGGTAGCCCGGCGTTGTGCCCATAAGCTCGAAGACGGGTTGGATTATTCTTACCGGCTTGGGGTTCTTGACCTTGGTCGGAACGCTCTCCTCCGGGTCCGGATCTCGAATTAGGACTCCCCAGCCGTGCTCAGCGGCTTCCTTCCGGAAATCGTCTATCTCTCCCTCCGGGATGTAGCCGGTCACGACCACAACCTGGTCCATCCGGTCCATGCCGTCGTGAACCCGGTCGAAGTCTATCTGGGCATCGATTTCTTCGAGAACCCGTTCGAGGGCCCTCCGAGAGCGTGCCTTCTCGAGAAGCGCAGCTTGGATGTGCTCCTGACGGTTCCGGAGCTCCGAAATCTGGTTTCCCAGCTCCGCCGCGCTCCTCTCCGGGGTCGGCATCGCTTCGATATCCGGCGCCGCCTCCCGTTCCCGACGAATTGTCACCGCGTAAACCAGGCTCGAAGTACGGCTAATAATATGGAGATCCTCGACGGAGGTGGACTTTATCTCTTTTTCCGTCAGGAGGTGAAACCGTACCACCAGCCCGGCGTCCGATAGCTGTTCAACGAGGCGGACGTCGAAGTCGCCCCAGGGTTCCAGGCGCGCCGCTTCCTTTCCCAGTCGCTCGAGATTCTCTTCGACCTCTCGCCGCTCCTCGAGAAGCTCGGCGATCGACTGTGCTTCCGCGAGCCCTTGGTCGATGCTCAAGGCAACAGAGACCTGATCCTCTTCGTCGACGCCGATCTCTTCCGCCGGAAGAGCCAACACGGAGCGCTCTATTCGGGCTCGGTGCTGAAGGAGGGTCTCGACGCTTTTGCTTTCTATGTCCTCGAGCTGTACGTGCAGGACTCCAAGATCCCGGAGCTCTGCAACCGTCCCTCCCCGCTGCGATTCCAGCGAGAGAACGGAAATCTTCTTCATTCGCTCAATCATGACTACACCTCGACGAGATTGCTCTTCGCAATCTTGCCCCGCACGACCGCCGCGGTCTGTTGATCTCCGAGATAGATCCTGATTCTTCGGATACTTTCTTTGGTTTCCGGTATCTTGACCTTTTCGAAGAGATTAACCCGCTGGGTCGTAATGCGAAGCTCGTCGGACACCAGAGCGCGCTGCCGGTTTAGGATCTCGACTTCGATATCGAGGGCGATGAGCTCCTTCACCGAAGAAACAGCCTGATCCACCCAGAGGGGTAAGGCAAAGAGGTCCCACCGCTTCTCTTCGAAGTGGGCGGCCTTGTACACCGGAATGTCGATACCCGCGATGTTGCCTACGTCGGTCTCGACACTCTTAAGGGCAACCAGACTCTCGAGGTCCACGTCCTCGGCGAAAACGCCGACCCACAGACGGAGGTCGTCTCGGTACCGGTCTCGCTTGGCCTTCTGCTCGGCGATGGCCGCCTCGATCTGCCGCAACACCATCTGAAGCTGCTGCTTCTTAAGAATGAGCGTCGGCAGATAGCGCTGGAACCGCTTAAGCTGGTCCCGTTGCTTCTTCAGTTCATTCTTCGTCAGCTTGACCTTTGCCACGTTACACCGCTTCCTGGGCCTGGTTTTTGGGCCAGAACTCGCCTAACAGCTCGGTCCGGAAACCCGTTTCGTCCGGCTCGAAGCTATCCGCGAGAATCGCCCACCCTCGGTCGAGAGCCTCTTCGAGGGGAATGTTCACACTCAAGTCCATCATTTCCCGCTCGAAGGCCTCGCCGTACTTCAACAGCTTGTCGTCCCACTCGGTCATCCGGAAACCCATCGACTTCTTTTCCAAGGATTCCTTGTAGGCGGCGTAGAGCTTGATCATGCCGTCCATAAGGGCCCGGTGGTCTTTTCGGGTATCCGCGTTTACCTGCTGCTTGAGGCGAGAGAGGGAGCCGAAGGGTTCGATACGGCCGTTTCTGAGGTAGTACTGCCCCTCGGTAATGTACCCCGTGTTGTCCGGAACAGGGTGGGTTACGTCGTCTCCGGGCATGGTGGTTACGGCTAGGATGGTGATGGAGCCTGCGCCCTCGAAGTCGACGGCCTTCTCGTACCGGGCCGCGAGCTGGCTGTAGAGGTCCCCGGGATACCCCCGGTTCGACGGAACCTGCTCCTGGGTGATGGCGATCTCCTTCATGGAGTCGGCGAAGTTGGTCATGTCCGTCAAAAGGACAAGGACACGGCTTCCCTTTAGGGCAAAACGCTCGGCGACCGCCAAGGAGATATCGGGAACCAGAAGGCTCTCGACAATCGGGTCCGCCGCGGTGTGGACGAAGAGGATGGCCCGGGAGAGGGCCCCGCCCTCTTCCAAGGTATCCCGGAAAAAGAGGTAGTCGTCGTGCTTCAGACCGATGCCGCCGAGGATAATGATGTCGACTTCGGCCTGCATCGCGATCCGGGCCAAGAGCTCGTTGTAGGGCTCCCCGGAGACGGAAAAGATCGGAAGCTTCTGCGATTCGACCAGGGTGTTAAAGAGGTCGATCATCGGGATACCGGTCCGAATCATGTTCCGGGGAATAATCCGCATCGCCGGGTTGACCGAGGGGCCCCCGATCTCGATAAGGTTTTCCTCGAGGGTCGGACCGTTGTCCCGGGGTTTCCCGCCACCGTCGAAGATCCGGCCCCGAAGGTTGTCGGAAAACGACACCTGCATCGGGTGACCGAGAAAGCGGACCTCGTCTCCGGTCGAGATACCTCGACCGCCGGCGAAGACTTGCATCGACACCTTGTCGTTGTTAAGTCGGATTACTTCGGCGAAACTCACTCCGTGGCGGGAGGTAACGGTCGCCAAATCGCCGTACCGGACATCTTCCGCCGAGACGGTGATGACGTTTCCTGCAATCGACTCGATTTTGCTGTATACCTTCTTCATAGTTTCCGTCCTTACTGGAGCGTCCGGGCATCGCTCTCGATACCGGATCGCTTACCCTCGACAAGCCCCTTAATCTCTTCTTCGATGCGCTTAAAGTCGTCTGACTCCCATTCGGCGCCGTTGTAGTCGAGGAAGCGCTGCCGAAGCTGGTTGAAGAAGCCTCTGGCCTCTTCCTTCGTCGGCAAGTCGAACTTGGCCGCGAGTATGTAGAAGATGATGTCGAAGACGTGGCGCTGGCGGTCGATTCCGACGGCGGCGTCGACGGGGTCAAAGGCGTTCTGCTGCAGATAGACGTCGTCGAGGAAATCCGACTTCATGTAGAGGATGTAATCTTCGGTACTCGTCCCCTCTTCGCCGACGACCTTCATCATCTGTCCGACTTCGTCTCCCCGGAAGAGGACGCTGCGGCAATACTCGACGCGGTCGAAGTCGACGACGCTCTCGTACTTGCTCCAGCTTTCGAGTGGGTGGATCGACGGGTACTTACGGGCGTCTGAGCGCTCCCGGGAGAGTCCGTGAAAGGCTCCGACAACCTTTAGCGTCGCCTGGGTGACCGGCTCTTCGAAGTTACCACCGGCGGGGCTTACGGTACCACCGATAGTGACACTTCCGGTTCCGCCGTCCCGGAGGCGTACGACGCCGGCACGTTCGTAGAAGCTCGCGATGACCGATTCAAGGTAGGCCGGAAAGGCCTCTTCGCCGGGGATCTCTTCGAGACGCCCGGACATTTCCCGCATCGCTTGGGCCCATCGGGAGGTCGAGTCGGCGAGGAGCAGAACGTTCAACCCCATCTGCCGGTAGTACTCCGCCAAGGTAACCGCGGTGTAGACCGACGCTTCCCGGGCGGCGACGGGCATCGAGCTCGTGTTACAGATGATGACGGTCCGCTCCATCAGCGTTCGCCCGGTTCGCGGGTCGATCAGCTCCGGGAACTCCCGTAGGGTTTCGACTACCTCACCGGCCCGCTCGCCGCAGGCTGCGACAATGACGATGTCCACGTCGGCGTTTCGGCTGGTTATCTGCTGAAGAACCGTTTTTCCCGCCCCAAAGGGACCGGGTATACAGTAAGTTCCGCCCCGGGCGACGGGGAAGAAGGTGTCCATTATCCGCACCTTGGTAACCATCGGCTCCGTCGGCTTGAGACGCTCTTCGTAGACATCGATGGCCCGTTTTACCGGCCACTCGAAACTCATCGTGAGCTCTCGGACGTTTCCACGCTCGTCTTCGATCTCGCAGATCTTGTCGGTAATGACGTAATCGCCCTCGGGAACGATGCTCTTGACGGAGTAGCTTCCCTGAAGGCCGAAGGGCACCATAATCCGGTGCTCGAAAATGCCCTCGGGAACGCTCCCGATGGCGTCCCCCCGGAAAACACGGTCACCGGCGGATACCTTCGGGGTAAAATGCCACTTCTGCGTCTTGTCGAGGGCTTCGAGGTAGAGTCCCCTCTCCAAAAAGAAACCGCTCTGCTCTGCGAGCTCTGGTAGGGGGTTTTGAAGACCGTCGTAGACCTTACCGAGGAGGCCGGGGCCTACCTCGACGGCGAGCATCTCCTCGGTAAACTCGACAGGGTCTCCGACACCGATACCCCGGGTCATCTCGAAGACCTGAATCTCCGCCTGGTCTCCCCGGATTCGGATAATTTCGGACTTTAGACGCTTGTCACCGACGACGACGTACCCGACTTCGTTCAGGGAAATTTCGCCGTCGACTTTAACGCTGACCATATTTCCATTTACACCGACAACTGTTCCTGCCGTTTGTGCCATTCGCTCTTACTCCGTTTCTTGGTTGAATGCGGTCGCGAGTCCCGCGCTTCGAATTTCCTCATAGCCGGCATCGAAGGTTTCCTGCCCCGTTTCGGAGCTAATGCGTTCCTTCCGCCAGAGAAGCTGAAGCTTCAGGTAATAGATCTGTAGCTTGGTCACGTCGAAATAGTGTCCGACTTCGAGCTCGTCAAGAAGATCCCACCGGTAACGGTCCAAGGCAAGCTCCGATTTCAAGGGATCCCCGGCAGCGACCGCGGCGCGAACGACCTCTTCTACCCGGGGAAGGTCCGTCCAGGTCCGACCGGCGGAGTCCCGGTGAAGGTAGTCGTCCTCGTCCCACCCGAGGCCCGCAGCTCGCAGGGATACCAGCGAGTTACGAAGCCCGAGCTCCTGGACAAACCATCCGCTCCCCAAGGGAGTCGAGGCGGCAACGGATTCGTCCATCAGAAGCCGGGTAGCTTCGAGGGCGGCGAAGTCCGAGGCGGTCAATTGATCCCGGCAGAAGTCGAGAAAGAACTCTTCGCTCTGGGAAGGGTCGCCCTCGAAAAAGAGCATCGGGAGCGTTGATACCGCGTAGTAATACTGCGCCACTACTCGCTCTCTCCCCGGATAAGGGAGGCCAAGCGTGGATTCAGAAAGGCGCTCAAGGCCTCGGCAATTCCTTCGGCAGAGAAATCGTAGTACGCCTGCCCCTGTTTTTCGGAGAGACGGAATCCGCTGTCGAGGCCTCCGGCCAACCGGATCTCAACCCCTTCGCCTATTGCGTCCCCGAGGCGGCCCCGAAGGCTCGTTTCGATGCGGTCGAGGTCTTCCTTCGAGAGCAATACCTCTAGTTTCTCTGCTTCCGCCTTTGGGAATCCAGAGACGATGCCGACGATGGCATCCTGGAGCACCTTCTCGTCGTAGGCAGACGAAACGGTGTCCCGAACGATCCGATCGAAGATCTTGCCGATCTGAGATTCGAGAGAAAGAACCAAGTCGCGCCCAGCCTGACGGATTGCGTCCTTCGCGGTGGCTTCGAGGCGGCTGGCCTCGCTCTTGGCTTTTTCCACTATGCCCTTCGCCTGGGTATCGGCATCGGAGACAATCTGGGCGGCTTCCTTGCGAGCATCGTCGAGGATGCTCTCGGATTCCTGCTTCGCCTTCTCGATGCCTTCTTTCTTAATCGACTCTAAGAGTTCCTGTAATTGGGCGTCCATAGATACCTATTCCTTTCAAAGCATCATCTATCTACAAAATGTTAAGGGCAGTGTAGCCCATAGAGTCCTACAGTTCAAGACGTTACCCGCCGAATTCGTCCCCAAAAGAACGATTCTGCGGTCAAACTCGTCCCAGGCTCAGGTCGCCGTGGATCTTAAAGACCCTACGGTCCCGGGACACCGCGAGGTCCCGGTGAGGGAAGTAGGCCGGAAGGAGCTCCCGAATTTTTTCGACGGCAACGTCCATGACCTCTTCGCGTTCCTCCGCTGGGATCCTCTCGAGCGTAACCATCCGAACGTCGACGACGTAGCCTCTTCCGAGTCGGCTTCCGTAGCCGGCGGAAAAGGAAGCCCCAACGTCGAAGAGCCCATCCTGGGCGTAGTAGGACGTCGTGCCTCGCGGAGGCCGCGCCGGGTGGAGGCTGTACCGATCCCCGAACCGGTCCTCCAGATAGGCGTCGACCTCTCCGAAGAGATGCCTTAGAGTTACCTCGATCTTTCTCGACGCGTGGTGCTGCACCCTACCAAGCTACTTCCCACACTACCGGTCCGCCTACTCGAATCAACTCTACAAGTCGTACGTCGACGACGGCTTCTCGTCCGTTCCCGGAAATTTCTCCCATGTTGACCGACCGGATTCGGGAAGGGGCGGTAATCCGGTGGACAAACCGAACCTCGTTCCAGAACTCTTCCACCATTTCGCTGTCCACGGCTCCTTCGAAACCGGAGAAAAGCGGCTGTCGGAAGAGCGTTCCTTCGGAGTCGGATCCTCCACCGTCGGAAACAAGAGCATCCGAAGGAAGGCTTAAGACCCCGGACAGGCCGTCTACCGTCGAGAAGTTAAACTTCGCCTCGACGATCACCACGCCGTCCCGCCGTTTGGTGTCGTAGGAAGCCAGCTCGACGCCATCGTTAGCGAGGGCCGAGAGCTCGAAGTCTCTCCGGCTCAGGGGAAGAACTCGGCGAGTGCTTTCCGCGTCGAAGACTCCGTAGTCGTAGAGCTCCTCGGAGACCGTGTAGACCACGCTGAGTCGCCCGGAGCCGTCATCGTTGAAGCTGATCGTCGACTCTAACGTCAGACAACCGGAAAGGAGAAAGACGCCCAAGAGAACGAGGGCTAAACGAATCGACGAGGTGCGAAGGGTCACGCAGGAACAGTAGCCTTTCCGTCGCCATTCTTTCAAGCCGCAGGGGGGGCTGCAGGGGAGGCGTTGCCGGCGGCGGGTCCCGGCGGCAGGTACGGTCGCAGGATCGGGCCCGGTCTATCCGCCGACCGGCTTGAGGTGGACGATCGTTTTTCCGTGACCACCTTGGTCCGGAGGGGCGTACTCGAAATCGAGAATATCTTCGTGCTCCTTCAACAGGCGGCGCACACCCTCCTGGAGAACACCGTTGCCCTTTCCGTGAACCACCGAAAACGCGGACGTTCCGCTTACCAGGGCGGCGTCGAGTTGCTGACGCATCTTCTTGAGGGCTTCGTCGAGGCGCTCCCCCCGGAGGTCTATCTGAAAGGGAACCGCCGTTCGGGGCGCCTCGACGTGCACCCTCCCGGTCGCGGGATGGGCGTTCCCCGCCGGATCGGGCAGGAGCTCCGACTCCTTTACGACAAACCGCAGGGAGCTCGTCTGGACGTACCAGCTCTTGCTCCCGGCGCGCTCCTTTAGGTAGCCCCGGACGCCGGTGGATTTCATTCTGACGGCTTCGCCGGGGGAAAAGGCGTGCTCCTGTTCTGCTCCCGCCTCCCGGGCCGCGAGCTTCTCCTCCCGTTCCCGGAGGGCGCCGGCGACTTCCTTAACGACCTCTCGCGCCTCGGAGACCGGGCGGCTCCTGCTGCTCTCGGACACGTCGCGAACCGTCCGTTCTATTTTTTTCCTGGCCTCCGAAAGGAAGCCTTCGAGGGCGTGCCGTTCCCGCTGGAGAAGCTCCCGCTCCCTGCCACTCAGCCGCTCTGCTTCCTCTGAGAGGCGCTCCCCCTCGCGCTGGAGAGCCAACTGTTCTTTACGAAGCTCGTCCTGGAGCTCCTCGACGGCAGCTTTCTGAGCGGCCAACGCGTTTATCAATCGGGTACCTTCGGTCTGCCCCTCCCGGACGTACTCCGCCGCGTTGTCGGTAACCTCCTTCGGGACTCCGGTTCGCGCCGCGATTCTGATGGCGTGGCTCTCTCCGGGAATACCGATCCGCAAGCGGTAGGTAGGAACCAGGCGCGACTCGTCGAAGTCGACGCTGGCGTTAGTGCAGCCTCCCTCCCGATACGCGTAATGTTTGAGCGCCGTGTGATGGCTCGAAACGATAACCCAGGATCCCTCGGTCCGGAGACGATCGAGAATCGCCATCGCCAGAGCAGAGCCTTCCTCTGGGTCGGTTCCGGCACCGAGCTCGTCGAGAAGGACGAGGGTGTGGCCGCCGGCAGCCTCTAGAAGCGAGGCGATGGTGGTCATATGCCCCGAGAAGGTCGATAACGATTGAGAGATCGACTGCTCGTCGCCGATGTCCGCGTAGATCCCGTCGAACACCGGGAGAACCGATTTTGGGTACACCGGCACGGGTATCCCGAACTGGCTCATTACCGCGAGAAGCCCCACCGTCTTGAGGGCGACGGTCTTTCCGCCGGTGTTCGGACCGGTGATGATGAGGATCCGCTTGCCCTCTTCGAAGAAGACCTCGATAGGTACGGCCGCGGATCCCAGGAGGGGGTGCCTGGCTCCCCGGAGCTCTATGGTCGGGCCGGCGTCGGGAAAAAGGGCGTCATGGATTCTGCCGTAACGTCCCCGGGCGGCAAGGGAGTCTATCCTCCCGAGAAGTGCAAACACCTGCCGCATCTGTGGGACGTCGCGCCGAACGCGGTCGCTCAGCTCCCGCAGGATCCGGTGGACCTCCGCCGCTATCTCGTCGAGGGCCCGGCGCACGAGGTTGTTCGTCTCCACGAGTTCGAAGGGCTCGATGTAGACTGTCTGCCCGGTGCTCGAGTGTTCGTGGACGATGCCCTTTACCGACCCCTGGTGGTTCGCCGAAAGGGGCAAGACGATTCTCCCATCCCGGACGACCGGTTGGTCCGATGTCCAGATCTGCCTCCGGGCCGGGTCTTGAATAAGGCGCTGGGCCTCCTTCTGCAGCGTTTTTCTGCTCCGGAGGAGGGTCTGCCGAAGCTGTTTGAGTGCAGGAACGGCAGCATCCTTGACCTCTCCGTCGTTGTCCAGGACGGCGCCGATCGCCTTGGTCGTTTCGGAAAGATCCGGAACGCCGGCAACGAGCGCCTGGAGCTCCGGCACGTCTTCCGCACCCCGGATTGCCGAGAAAACCCTGCGTGCCGTGGTTGCGAGGCGCCGGATCCCCGTCAGCTCCTGCCCATCGAGGACGGTGCCTTCTCTCTCGAGTCGTCTTAGGATCTCTTCTGGGTCGAGAAGAGGCGCCTCGGCGAAGGGATCCGGGGCGTCTTCGAGAGAGCGCCATTCGGTAACCTGGCGATGGAGTAGCAAGACCTCCTCGGTGGTAACCCGAGGGCTCTCCGAAGCAAGGTGCCGGGCCCCGGGCACCGTGGCACAGTACTCGAGAACCTCGTTGAGGATCCGGGAGAACTCGAGGACATCGAAGGTGTGCTGGTTCACTAGGGCTCCTCCCGAGAGGCCGTCGCCTCCCGGTCCTCCGTCGCGAGTCGGTAGCTCTGGTAGCGATCCAGATTGATATCGCCCTGCTCCATGGCGCGTATTACTGCGCACCCCGGCTCCTGGCGGTGGGTACAGTTCGGATACGTGCACTCTCGGGAAAACTCTCGTATCTCCCGGTAGCCGTGGGAGATCTCGAGAATCGACAGAGGATAGAGGTCGAGCTCCCGAATGCCCGGGGTATCGACGATTCCACCGGTGCCGAAGGGATGGAGGATAGCAAAATTGGTGGTGTGACGTCCTCTCCGGTACTTGACCGAAACATCACCGACCCGTTGGTTTGCTTCCGGAAGAAGCCGGTTCAACAGGCTGCTCTTTCCGACACCGGAGTGACCGAGGAACAGAAGCGTCTCGTGCCGCGCCATCTCCGACAGGCGATCGACTCCGGAACCCTCTTTCGCCGAGGTAAGGATTACCTGATAGTCGAGGGCGCGATAGTCGGCAATGCGTTCCTCCGCCCCGGGGTCCATGCCGAGATCGACCTTGTTGACGACAACCGTCGCTTCGATTGCCTCGTGTTCGCAGAGGGCGAGGGCACGATCGACAAACCGGGGGCGGAAGGGGGGCGTCCCGGTGCAGGAAATAACCACTACGCGGTCGAGGTTGGTGCCTAACACCTGGAGACGGTGCCGTTTTCGGTTCCACCGGGAGAGAGAGTTCCGGCGGGGCCGTCTGGCGACGATCATCCCCTCGCTTCCGGATTCTTCGACTTCGACGATGTCCCCGGGGGCTAAGGGGCTGTATTCCCCCTCGGCGTCTTGGAGAACCTTTCCTTTGATCCGGGACCGCAACACCTCGGGCTCGGCTTCCGGGGCTCCGAAGAGCGATACCGCGTAGATATTGTTGATCCCGAAGAGGATCCTCCCTTCCCGGCTGCTCATAGCTGCCCCCGGAGGGAAAGGGAGAACCGCTCTGCGGCATCCCGGTAGAGGGAATCGGGGACTTCGGCCCCCGTGACGATAAGCACGTCGGCGCCCCGGGGGGCCGCTTGAGGAGCACCGGCGGGGGCAGTCTCGGAACAGACCCGCCCGATCTGCCTCGCCACACCTTCGACCGAGTCGACGATCCGCACCTTTCCATCCAAGAGTCGCTCCATGTAGGGCCGGAGAAACACGAAGTGAGTACACCCGAGAACCACCGCGTCGGTCCGGTCGAGGTCGATAGACGCGAGTGCTTCCTCGGCGGCGGCGAGCCGCTCTTTCTCCGAGGCTGCCCCCCAGCGACGCTCGACGAAATCCACCGTCTCCCCGCTTTCGACACCGACAACCTTCCGGTCCGCGGCAAAGCGCTCGACGAGGTCCGCCACGTACTGTTCCTTGACGGTTCTCGAGGTGGCCAGGACGACGATATCCCGGCCCCCGGCGTGCTCCGCCGCCGGCTTGATGGCAGGGACGACCCCGACAAAGGGCACCGAAAAGCGCCGCCGAAGAGCTTCGAGGGCCACGACCGTCGCCGTATTGCAGGCGAGCACGATGCAAGAGGGATCGAAGCGACGGATAAGCTCCTCCACCCGCGTTTCGAGATGCTTGCGGAGCTCCTCCGGCTCTTTGGTTCCGAAGGGATAGAACTCCCGGTCGGCGAGGTAGACGAGGGAGTAGCCCTTCAGGTAGCCCCTGGCCGCCTCGAGATACGGGAGACCCCCGACCCCAGAGTCGAGAAAACAGACGGTCGGGTTACGCATCGGCCGACGAATCGCCCCCGCCAAAGAGGGAGTCGAAGCTCTTGCGCGCCTCTTGTTTCTTTTCTCCGCTCTTGGGTATTCCCGGCGCTAAGCCGGAGTCGTTGCCCCGAAGCACGAAATAGTCGCAAAAATTGGCGCGGTCCTTCTCTCGAACCTCCTCGGGAATGGTCTCCCGACACTGCCAGTGGGACGAAGGATCGTAGAATCGGCAGTTGAGACAGACCTTTGCGTCGGCCCCGCAGTGGGGACAGAGACTGTTGCGGTAAACCCGTCCGATGTCGTCGAGAGAACCGCCGCAGCTGAAGCAGTACGCCATACCTCGATACTATTCTCCCGACTCCGTCGGCGCAAGCGTCGCACGCGTAGCCCCCTTGTACCGCCGGACCGTAGAAGCTACGCTAAGGCGTGTTTTCTCGGGTAATCTGCGACCATCCGGGGTGTAACCGCTCTCGGGTTCTCGACCGCAACTACTGCTTTTTCCACGCCCCGGATCAGGCGGCGCTTACCTCGGAAATACACGACCTTCTCTCCCACAACGACGACTTCTTAGATCTCAACATTCCCTACGTAACGCTCTCGGGTCTATCGCTTACCGATAAGCAGTTCGTCGCCTGCAATTTTAGCCAGGTCGTCCTGACCGACTGCGACTTCTCGAGGAGTCTGTTTAAGCTCTGTTTCTTCGATCACGCCGACATCTCTTCCGTCCTCTTTCGTGATGCGGAGCTACAGAACTGCGTGTTCGCCGCCTCACGATTTCGAGAAACCACGTTTCGGGGCGCCGCTGTTATTCAGTGCAACTTCAACGGTAGCGACCTTAGGGACACGGATTTCTGCGACGCCGATCTTCTCCATAGCCGCTTCGTCTCCTGTCACTTGAATCGCGTCGGGTTCGAAAACTCTAACGTCAAGCAAGTGTTCTACGTCGCGAGTAGCCGAGAGGACGTGTCGTTTAAGTTCTCCAACGCCGAAGAAGCACACTTCGAGCTCCCGGGAAGCGACCGGTGAAAGTATTTACCCACTACTCGGTAGCCAATCTCGCGAACACCTTTCTTTTAGCTCCCGAAGGGCCCGGACCAGCCATTGCCGTCGATCCGGGAGTGCTCGACGTTCCGCTTCTACAATTGATCGAAGACCGGGGCTACTACATCAGCCATATTCTGGTCACCCATCCCGAGGAAACGCAGCTCCGGGGCATCAGGACGATTCTGCGCGTCTACGACGCGAAGATTTACGCCGCTACGCCCCGGGTTCTCTCCTTTCCGGCACATCGAGTGGAGGACGGCGACGTCTTGGACCTCGCCGGTTTCTCCGTCGAGGTAATATCGGTTCCATCCTACCTGCGGGACGCGGTGGTCTACCGAATAAACCACGTCCTTTTCCCTGGGCGCGTCTTGAGCGCCGGCGTAATCGGGGAGGTAGCGAATCCCTACGTCCGTTCGCTCTTGGTTGGACTCGTCAGGCGAAAGCTGCTCTCCCTTCCGCCGGAAACCTTGGTGTTCCCGTTCCTCGGACCTCCGACCACCATCGGAATCGAATCGGAAACCAACCCGGACCTTACCCAGCCCATTGTCCGATAGTCGGCCACACTTATTCGGCCACGGTCATTGCCCGAAACCAGTCGCGAAACCGCGTCGGCACCCGGGTAACGAATAGTCGAGGGCACTCCTCCGACGGTAGACAGATCTTTAGAGAATAGGCATGCAGCATGAGTGTTCCGCCGGTCCGAGACCCGTAGACGTCGTCGCCGAGGATGGGATGGCCGAGATACTTCATGTGAACCCGGAGTTGGTGAGTCCTCCCGGTTTTCGGCCGCAACTCGACCAAGGTTCCCCCCGGGTAACGGCGGAGGACCCGAAGCCATGTTTCGGCGTGCTTTCCTCCGGATGGCACAACGGCAAAGCGCTGTCGCTGGGAGGGATCCCGGCCGAGGTAGCCGGACAGCTGTTTCTCTTTCCAGGGGGGGGAGCCGGACACCAGAGCGAGGTAGCGTTTCTCTACCGTCCGCCGGGCAAACTGGGCCGCCAAGACAGAGTGGGCGGCGGGGTGTTTCGCGCAGATCATGACGCCGCTGGTTCCCCGGTCCAGGCGATGGACGATACCGGGCCGGAGCGACTCCCCGGCGAAAGTCTCCTTTAAATCCCGGTAGCGATAGAGAAGCCCCTGCACAAGGGTCGCCTCGGTGGTGCCGCTCCCGGGGTGCACCACCAGCCCCGACGGCTTGTCGATAACGAGCACGTCGGCGTCTTCGTAGAGAACGGTGAAGTCAACGGGCTGCGGCTCGAGGTCGATGGGCGGAAGCTCCTCGAAGCGAACCTCGACCTGGTCCCCTTCTTTGACCCGGTAGGACGGCTTTACCGGGCGCCCGTCGACCCAGACCTCGGTCTGCCGTCGCCGGAGTTGGCTCCGGGGAAAGAGATCGAGGCCTTCGGCGACGAAACGGTCGACCCGCTCCCCTTCCCATTCCTCGTCGACTGTCGTGGTCACGGTTCTTGCGATCTCCGCCCCTCCCGGCGACCGAGGGCGTAGTCTACCAGGGCGAACACGACGGAGACGACGGCGCTGGTTATCAGAATCGCCTCCTTCTCGTCCTGGCTGAACCGCTGGACCCCCGGCGGAGCAAAAAACCAAGGCGCCGCCTCCCGGTCGAACTCTCCTGCCTGGGCGCTCTTGACGCCGAAACGAGCCAGGTCGTAGGTAAGCTGCGTAAGGATGAGGGAGACGGGAAAAACACCAAGGGCGATTATCTGCCCCCGCCGAAGATCCCGGGCCCAGCCGGGAAACTCCTCCGGCGAGTAGGGCTCCGGCGTAACCGGGTCCGACTGTCCCCAAGCCGAAGCGCCGAGAAAGGCAGCGAGAATTAGGAGAGCGACGACCCGCTTCTTCACTTCGGGCCCCGCGGACGGGAGCCGAAGAGTATGGTCCCGAGGCGCAGAAGCGTGCTCCCCTCTTCGACGGCAATTTCGAAGTCGTTACTCATGCCCATCGAGAGCTCGGTAAGGGGCAGTTCGGGGAACGCCGTCCGGAGGGTTTCGAAGCTCCGGCGAAGCTCAGCGAAGCTCTTTCGGAGTATCCCTTCGTCGGGGGTAAAGGGCGCGATAGTCATCAATCCGACGACTCTGACGAAGGACATCCGGGCCACCTCTTCGGCATCCCGGAGGAGGGCGTCCAGGCTCCGGTAGCCGAACTTTGAGTCCTCCCCGCTGGTGTTTACCTCCAAGTAGATATCCAGTGGAGCAGCGGCGTCCGCGGCCCCGGCACCCTCCACAGGATCCTGTCGAGCTCGGGAGACGGCCTCCTCCAGGGCTCGAGCAGTCCGGGTGCTGTCGATCGATTGAACCGCGGAAAAGAACCCGGGGACCATCGCCGCCTTGTTTCGCTGAAGGTGTCCGATGAGGTGAAGCTCGCTCTCCGCCGGCGGTCTCCCGAACTTCTCCCGGGCCTCTTGGACACGATTCTCTCCGAAGAGGCGTATCCCGGACTGATAAGCTTCCTGCACCGCGGCGTAGCTCTGAGTCTTGGTGACGGCCATTAGTTGGATGACGTCGTCCCGACGGCCGGAACGTACCCGAGCCGCCTCCACGCGCTCCAAAACGTATTCTACATTCTCCCGAACCGACATCTGCCGTTAAGTCTACCCGTTTGCGTTGACGTGGCGCAAAGGGTGGGAGTAGATTTCAGCTGTAATGAACAACGAACTTTGGTCGGAGCGACAAAAGTCGACGTGGCGGACGAAGGTCGGCCTCGCCGAGATGCTCAAGGGCGGCGTCATCATGGACGTCACCACCGTAGAACAAGCGCAGATTGCCGCCGACGCCGGCGCCCAGGCCGTTATGGCCCTCGAGCGCGTCCCGGCGGACATTCGGGCCCAGGGCGGCGTCGCCCGAATGTCCGATCCGAAAATGATCCAGGAAATCCAGAAGGCGGTCACCATTCCGGTGATGGCCAAGTGCCGTATCGGACACTTCGTCGAGGCGCAGATCCTCGAAGCCCTCGGCGTCGACTTTATCGACGAGAGCGAAGTTCTTACCCCAGCGGACGAGACGAACCACGTTTGGAAGCACGAGTTTCGATCCCCCTTCGTCTGCGGCTGCCGAGACCTCGGGGAAGCGCTGCGACGAATCGGCGAAGGTGCCGCAATGATCCGCACCAAGGGCGAAGCGGGAACCGGCGACATCGTCGAGGCGGTACGTCATATCCGGACGGTGACCGGGGGCATTCGCCGCCTGACCGGCCTCGGGGAAGAGGAATTGATGCGGGAGGCGAAGGATCTCGGCGCCCCCTTCGAGCTGGTGCAGGAAGTTGCGAAGACCGGAAAGCTGCCGGTGCCTAACTTCTCCGCAGGAGGCGTCGCAACGCCCGCCGACGCGGCGCTGATGATGCAGCTTGGCGCGGAAGCGGTCTTTGTCGGTTCCGGCGTCTTTAAGTCAGATAACCCGGCAAAACGTGCCCGAGCCATCGTCGACGCCGTAGCCCACTACGACGACCCGAAGCGCCTCGCCGAGCTTTCGATGGACCTCGGCATCCCGATGTCGGGTATCAGCGTCGGGTCGATGCAGGAAACAGAGCGGATAGCCGTTCGCGGGTGGTAATGCCCCGGGTCGGAGTGCTTTCCTACCAAGGAGACTTTCAACGCCATAGCGATGCTCTTACCCTCCTCGGCTTTACGGTGGTCTCCGTACGGGCACCGGAGCATCTCGAGGGCTTGGGTGGCTTAGTGATTCCCGGTGGGGAAAGCACGACGATCGGAATGCTCATGGAGCGTTTCGGGCTTCTCGAGGCGGTGCAGAAGGCCGGAAGAGAAGGTATGCCGCTCTTCGGAACCTGCGCCGGGGCAATTCTCTTGGCCAAAGAAATCGAGAACAGCGATCAGCCGCGTCTCGGGTTGATGGACATCCGGGTCGCCCGGAACGCCTACGGGCGACAGATCGAGAGCTTCGAAGCAGAGCTCGACCTGATCGACCCGGCGGCCGGAGATTCGGCGATCGGACACGCGAAGGCGTTGTCCCCGCTTACCGGCGTCTTTATTCGGGCTCCGATCATCACCGATATAGGCGACGGCGTGGAGATCCTCGCGGAGTTCGAAGGAAACCCGGTGCTGGTTTCCCAGGGCAATTTCGTTGCAGCGACCTTCCACCCGGAGCTAACCGGGGACCAAAGGGTCCACCGGCTCTTCGGAGAGCATGTTACCGCGTTCGCCGGTCGTTGAAGGAGATAAGCTCGTCGAAGGTGGTGCGGGCAGGGTGCCCCTCCCCGACGACAGCCTCCAGCGCCTCTAGCGCGCGACTCCGGTGGAGGTTCGACAACTCCCCCGCGGCGGAGAGAACACCGAGAGAGTCCATCGCCTCCCGAACCATTGCGACCCCCTCGCGTCCGAGGTCTTCCTTACCGAACAACGCCATGGTCTCCTCCGGGACCCCACGGGATATGAGAAGCTGTCGGAAAACCGTCTTCTTGTTCGCCGCGATATCGCTGCCGGCCGGCTTACCGATATGGTCGTCCTCTCCGAAGATGCCGATTTGGTCGTCCTTTATTTGGAATACGACGCCGAGCTCTTCGCCGAAGCCGGCGAGAGCCGACTGCGTCTCGCCGTTACCGCCTGCGAGAATGGCGCCGAGAACCAGGGGCAGAGAAAAAGTGTAGCGCCCCGTTTTGTAGCGATACACCTGGACGACCCGGTCGACACTCGGCTCTTCCGGCGCCTGTCCGAAGAAGACGTCGTCCATCTGAGCAAGCCCGACAAGGTTCAACTCCCGGGCGTAGGTTTCGAGCAGGGCGCCGGGCGTCAGGCTACCCGCAGATGCGGCTTCGGCCAGGGCGAGAAGCTCTAGGGATAGGAAGACCCCGACGTCGCCGATGCAGATACCGAGGGACACACCGAGGTGTTCGGGGTCCGAGACACCGCGGGCATCGGCGTAGTCCCGGTACTGACGGTGCAAGGAGGGAACCCCTCTACGAACCTCGTCCTTGTCCATTATGTCGTCGTGGATGAGAAGAAAGGACTGGGTCAACTCCATGGCGGCGGCGGCGGGAAGACAGCAGGATGCCCGGCGTTCCGGGTCTCCGCCGACTGCTTCGTACCCAAGGAATACAAGCGCTCCCCGGAGGAGCTTTCCCCGGAGGACGTATTCCTTGAGCCGGGTCAAAACATCGGCGTCGAAGCCACCGGCCACCGGAACAGCACCGGAAGAGAGTTCTGACATCTTGCGGTCGAAGAAGTCGGCCAGATAGCCTTCGATCGTTTCTCGGTGCGCCGTAAGTCGTTCAAGCATAAGGCACCACTCCTCGGCGGGGGAAAAGCGTGTTTCGCATTCCTCGGATGACGATGCGCCGACGCTTCGGCTTTACTTTACGGCGAAAGACAACAAAGGGGTCCGCGGCGATCTGCTCCCCGGTCCAGTTGTACATGTCCCCGGCGGTCTTGATCGGGATAAGGAGCCGTCGGGGCAAGAACCGATACCCCGCTTCCGCCTGCTTCTGCCATTCGGAGTACCGGGCGAGCTGGCGTTTTATGAAGAGGCGAAACTCCTCGGGGTTCGCCCTCGCCGTCGCCTCGCTAAGATCCGGCAGTGAGGTTTCGTCGATGGGCAAATACGTTCTGCCGAGATGATTGTCCTCGTCGATGTCACGAATAAAGTTGATAAACTGCATCGCCCGGCCGAGCATCCCTGCGCTTTCGTCGGCTTCCGGGGGCAGGTCGAGGACCCGAGCCATAAAGTACCCAACTACTTCGGCGGAGCCGTAGACGTAGGCGAGGGTCTCCTCAAGGGTGCGGTAGGTGCTCTTTGTAAGATCCCATTCCATCGACCGAAGAAACGCGTCGGTCCAGTCGGGATCGAAATCCCTCCGGTGCGCCAACTCGACAAAGCTGTCGACGATCGGATCCCCGGTGCTCTTGCCCCCTATGCTCCGGGAGTAACGTTCGGTAAAGGCGTAAAAGTCCTCTCCTCTCTGGGGAACGGCGTCGACGAAGTCGTCGGCAACCCGTACGAAGCCGTAGAGAACCGAGACGTCTCGGCGAACCTCCGGGGGAAAGAATCGGCTGGAATTGTAGTAGGTTTTGCTCCCCTCTCGAAAGACACGGGTGTGTAGGTCGGCGTCGGTTGTTCCATTCCGTCCCATCTCCCCTCCTCAGAGAAGCTCTCGATTGATCGAATCGGTAATGATCTTGGATGAAATAAACGTCATCGGCACCCCTACCCCGGGATGGGTGTACTGACCGGAGTAAAAGAGATTCTTGACCTTCCGGCTTCGTTGGGAGGGCCGGAAGACGGCTGTCTGGCCGAGGGTGTGGGCGATCCCTAGGGCGCTGCCCTGGTACGCGTTGTAGTCCTCGGCGAAATCTCGGTGGGAAAAGATCCTCGAAATGACGATCGACTCCCGAATCGTGGTACCGATGAGCCCCTCGAGATGATCGAGGAGACGCTCGTAGTAGTGGTTTCGAATCTCCTCGGTATCCTCGAGCCCCGAGGCTACGGGCAAGAGGAAGAATACGTTCTCGTGGCCCTCCGGGGCGACATCTGGGTCGTCGTAGGAGGCGGAGCTTACGTAGTAGGAGAAGGTTTCCGGCCACGCCGGTTTGTCGAAGATGGCGGAGAAGTGGTTGTGCCACTCCGGGTCGAAGTAGAGGTTGTGATGCACCAACTCGGGGATTTTCCGATTGAGGCCGAGGTAGACGATAAACATCGTCGGCGCCATGACCCGCTTTTTCCAGTACTTCGCGGGGTAGCTCTGGTAGCGCTCCTCTAGGAGCGTCGTCTCGACGTGGGGGTAGTCCGCGTTGGCAAGGACCAGATCCGCGTCGAAGGTCGAGCCGTTTGCCTCTACGGCGACGGCGCGACCGTCTTCCACCACGATTCGTCCGACGGGATGGTCGGTAAGCACTTGGACCCCAAGCTCGTCGGCGAGACGCCGGGTCCCATCGACGAAGGAAGCCATCCCTCCCCGGGGGAACCAGACCCCGAGATTGAGATCGACGTGGGACATAATCGAATAGAGGGCCGGGGCGTTTCTCGGACTTGCGCCGAGAAATACCATGGCGTACTCGAGAATCTGTTTGGCCCGGCGGTCGGTGAAGTAGCGCCCTACAAAGCGGTCGAGGTTCTGAAAGACGTTCAGCTTGGTCCCCTCGAGCATCAAACGACGGTTAAAGAAATCGAAAAGAGAGCGATACTCCCGGTAGAGAAACTCCGACATCGCGATGTTGTACTTGTACTCCGCCTGTCTGAGGTAGCGAACAAGCTTTTCTCCGCCTCCTGGCTCGAAGGTGTCGAAGGTCGCCTTAGTTCGTTCGAGGTTCCGGTCGATATCTACCGATTCGCCGGGGCCGAAGAAAACGCGGTAGTAGGGGTCGAGCTGGTAGAGTTCGTAATAGTCTTTCCGGGAGCGACCAAGGTCGCCAAAGAACTGTTCGAAGACCTCGGGCATAAGGTACCAGGAGGGACCCATGTCGAATACGAACCCGTCCTTTCTCCAGACCCGGGCCCGGCCGCCGACGTCGGAGTTCTTTTCTAGTAGCGTGACGTCCCATCCCGCGCTCGCCAGATAGGAAGAGGCCGAGAGCCCTCCGAAACCACCACCGATAACAATTGCCTTCTTACCTGCCATAACAATGAGAGAGAAAGTACTAACGCGGTATCGTCGCTGCAAGAAAAAGCTAGAGGAGCAACAGGCCCGGAAATCCGAGTCGGTTTCTACTGAAATAAAGGCAAATTTCCAGCCGAAAGCCATGAAAACGTTATATACGCACGTCCGTAAAGACAAAACAGACGTCTCGGGAGGAATGGTCCAATAATTCGAACCAAAAATCCAACAACTTTCACGTCAGCGCTTGACCATCCTGATAAATCAAACTATTGTTCACCGTACTAACACTAAGGAAGGTGGTTTGTTATGAGTGGAAGCAAGAAAACCGGCGCGGAAGTCATCGTCGATGTCATCCAGCAGCAGGGAGTTGAATATATTTTTGGGCACCCGGGTGGGGCGGCGATTCCAATCTTCGACGCCTTGGTCGGCTCGCCCTGCACCTTCGTTCTCGCTCGCCACGAGCAGGGCGCGGCGCACATGGCAGACGGGTACGCTCGGGCGACCGGGCGTCCGGCAGTCGTCCTGGTGACCTCGGGTCCCGGCGCGACGAATACCATTACCGGTATTCTAACCGCCCAGATGGATTCGGTGCCGATGATCGTCATTACCGGTCAATCGACGACCTGGAATCTCGGCCTCGACGCCTTCCAAGAAGCCGACGTCAGCGGCATATCCTACCCCGTCGTCAAGCACAGCTATCTGGTTAAAGACGCCAACGATCTACCGCGCATCATGCGGGAGGCTTTCTATCTCTGCCAGACGGGACGCCCGGGTCCGGTGTTGATAGACGTACCGAAGGATGTTTCGAGCGCGCTTATCGAGCCGGACTACACCGAGGAGTACCATCTTCCGGGGTACACCGTCCCGACGGAGGCGGACCCCGAGGCGGTACAACGGGCGGCTGAAATGCTCCAGGCGGCGAAGCGACCGATTCTTCTCGCCGGTCACGGAGCCATTATCTCGGGAGCCGACAAGCCGCTTCGCTATCTCGCGGAGAAGCTGCAGATACCCGTTACCAACACGCTGCTGGGAAAGGGCGCCCTTCCGGAGACGCACCCGCTGAACCTGGGGATGCTCGGGATGCACGGGACCGCATACGCCAACATGGCCATGAAGAATTCCGATCTCATCGTCTCCATCGGCTCCCGGTGGGACGACCGTATTGTCGGAAACCCGGATAAGTTCGTACCCAACTCCAAGAGGATCCACATCGACATAGACGCCGCGGAGTTCAACAAAATTCTTCCGATGGACATAACCCTCCACGGCGACGCGAAACTGGTCTTAGAACAGCTGCTGTCGGTGGTCCAGCCTACCGACACCAAGGAATGGCTCGGCGAGACTGCGAAGTGGCGCAAGGCCTACCCCTTAAAGTACAAGAAGTCGGGTAAGCTTCGGGCGGAGCACGCGATCGAGGAGATCTATCTCCAGACCGAAGGTAAGGCGTATGTCACAACCGATGTCGGGCAACACCAGATGTGGGCGGCCCAGTACTACCTAACCGACGACCGGTTCCATTGGATTACCTCCGGCGGGGCCGGCACCATGGGCTTCGGCTTTCCTGCGGCTATCGGGGCGCAGCTCGCCCACCCCGACTCGACGGTCATAGCCGTCGTCGGCGACGGTGGCTTTCAGATGACCATGGCGGAGATGGCCACTGCGGTTACCAATCGGCTGCCGATCAAGATTCTGCTTATCAACAACCGCTACCTCGGCATGGTGCGGCAATGGCAGAGCCTGTTCTACGACAACCGCCTCTCCGGTGTCGAGCTGGTGGGCAACCCGAACTTCGTAAAACTGATCGAAGCCTACGGGGGAAAGGGCTTCCGGATTAAGCGTAGCGCCGACGTGCGTCGGATGATCCGCAGCGCCTTAGAATACAACGACGGTCCGGTGTTGATAGACGTCGAGGTGGAAAAGGAAGACAACGTCTTCCCGATGATCCCCGCGGGGTCGAGTTTCGACGACATGATTATCGAGGCGCCGAAGCCCAAGACGGGCGAGGCGCGGGCACGGCTCGAGAAGCCGGTTGGGAGTACGTAATGGGAGCACCACTTGCCGCAGCGATCGGGTACAAAAAGCACACCTTGAGCCTCTTGGTGGCGAACAAGCCGGGGGTCCTTATCCGGATCTCCCTGGTCTTCGCCCGGAGGGGTTACAACATCGACAGTCTGGTCGTCTCGGAATCGAACGACCCGCAGTTCTCGGTGATGAACATCGTCGCCTCGGGAGACGAGAAGACGCTGGATCAAATCCTCAAGCAGCTCAACAAGCTCGTCGACGTAGTCCACGCCTCGGACCGGACGAACGACGACATCATCATGCACGAAATGATGATGGTAAAGATTAAGTGCGAACCTGACCTGCGCACTGATGTACTTCAATTGGCACATGCGATGGGCTGTGATATAGTCGAGGTCTCCGAGCACGCGACCATCCTCCAGCTCACCGGTGAGTCGGAGCGACTCGACAGTGCCGTCCGTGTCTTCGAACGCTACGGCGTCCAAGAAATGATCCGTACCGGAAAGGTACTCATGGCACGGGGATCGGAAATAACACCATAAGTAGAAAGAAAGGAGTGTCCATGGGCACCAACCTGCTCAACAAGGTATGGGACCTTCACAAGGTTGCCACCCTCGATACCGGCCAGGACCAGCTCTTTATCGGGCTCCACCTCATCCACGAGGTAACCTCTCCCCAGGCCTTTGAGATGATTCGGGAACGGGGACTAACGGTCCTGTACCCGCAACGCACCTTCGCGACGGTAGACCACATCGTCCCGACGGCGGACCAAGAGCGGCCCTTCGCCGATCCGCTGGCGGAACAAATGATGCAGGCTCTCGAACGAAACACCGAAGAATACGGCATCGAATTTTTCGGACTAACGACCGAGCATCAGGGGATTGTTCACGTAATCGGACCCGAGTTAGGCCTTACCCAGCCGGGAATGACCATAGCCTGCGGAGACTCCCACACGTCGACCCACGGCGCCTTCGGATCCATCGGTTTCGGAATCGGCACCTCTCAAATCCGTGACGTCTTGGCGACCCAGTGCATGGCTATCTCTCGGCCAAAGGTTCGCAAAATCGAGGTCTCCGGCAGCCTCCGGGAAGGGGTCTATGCCAAGGACATCATCCTACGAATAATCGCAGATCTCGGCGTCCAAGGGGGCCTCGGGTACGCCTACGAGTACAACGGCAACGCCATCCACGAGCTCTCGATGGAAGGCCGCATGACCATTTGCAACATGAGCATCGAAGGAGGCGCCCGGGTCGGCTACGTAAACCCGGACCAGACGACCTTCGACTATATCGACGGACGCCGATACGCACCGAAGGGTCCGGACTTTGAGGCCGCCGTCGACTACTGGAAGAGCATTGCCAGCGACGCCGACGCCGACTACGACGACGTCTTTCACCTCGACGCAAACACCCTCGAGCCGATGATAACCTGGGGTATAAACCCTGGGCAGGCGATTCCGGTAACCGGCTCGACTCCGATTCTCTCGAGCCTCGACGACGGACTCCGGGAGACCGCCGAGAAGGCGTACAAGCACATGGATTTGCAAGAGGGCCAGTCTCTCCAGGGGCACCCGATTAACGTCGCGTTTCTCGGTTCCTGCACCAACTCGAGAATTTCGGACCTCCGGGAGGCCGCGAAGATCGTAAAGGGAAAGAAGGTGCATTCGAGTGTAAGGGCCTTCGTTGTCCCTGGGTCCATGCAGGTCGCCAAGCAAGCAGAATCCGAAGGCCTGGCAAAGATCTTCTCCGACGCCGGTTTTGAGTGGCGGGGAGCGGGATGCTCGATGTGCCTTGCGATGAACCCCGACAAGCTCCAGGGCCGGGAGCTCTGCGCGAGCTCTTCCAACCGAAACTTCGTCGGACGACAGGGTTCGGCTACCGGGAGAACAGTTCTGATGAGCCCGGCTATGGTCGGTGCCGCGGCGATCTCGGGAGAAATTGTCGACGTTCGGGAGTTCGTTCGGGAACCGGTCCACGTTTAAGGAAACAAACGATGAGTGACACACTTCGACCAGTAAAACAGGTCTCGGGACGAGGAATCGTCGTCCGGGGCAACGATATAGACACAGATCAGATTATCCCCGCTCGCTACCTAAAGGTGATAAGCTTCGACGGCCTCGGCGAGTTCGCGTTCCAGGACGTGCGCTTCGACGAAAACGGGGTTCCAAGGCAACACCCCTTTAACGACGAGCGTTTTCAAGGCGCCTCGGTCTTAATCGTAAACGAAAACTTCGGTTGCGGTTCTTCCCGGGAGCACGCTCCCCAGGCTCTTATGCGCTGGGGGATCAACGCGGTTATCGGCGAATCCTTCGCCGAAATTTTTGCCGGCAACTGTACCGCCATGGGAGTCCCTGCCATTAGCCTGGACCCGAAGCACGTAGCGGAGCTCCAGGGGATAGTCGAGTCCGACCCTTCGGTAGAGATCTCGGTGGACATGCAGAAGAACGTCGTAACCGCCGGAAGCAAGCGCTTTTCCTTCGATCTTCCGCCGGCGTACCGCAACGCGCTGATGGCCGGGACCTGGGATTCGACCTCGGTCCTTCTTTCGAATCTCGAAGGGATTCACCAAACGGCTTCCGGCCTTCCTTACGTCTCCGTCGGAGCCTGACAGATGGCAGAACAACTAAACCGCCGCAGCCGCAATATGACCGAGGGGGTCTCGAAGACAGCCAACCGGGCGATGTTTCGGGCCGTCGGCTTCAAGGACGAGGACTTCAATAAACCTCTGATCGGAATCGCCACCGCCGACAGCGACGTCTCGCCGTGCAACGTCCACCTGGCCCAGATCGCCGAGCACTCGAAAAAGCACCTAAAGAAGCTCGGGGCGATGCCGGTGAGCTTCCATACCTTCGTCGTTACCGACGGCCAGGCGATGGGCCACGAGGGCATGAAGGCCTCTTTGATTAGCCGGGATACGATCGCGGATGTGATCGAGCTCGACGCCTTGGGCCATCAGATGGACGGTCTCCTCGGCGTCGGGGGGTGCGACAAGACGATTCCTGGAACGGTAATGGGGCTCTTTCGCGCCAACGTCCCGGGACTCTTTGTGTACGGCGGTACCATCAAACCCGGAGACTACAAGGGTCAACCGGTCGATATTGTCTCCGCCTTCGAAGCGGTCGGAGCCTACAGCGCCGGAAAAATAACCGAAGAGGAACGCCACGGGATCGAGTGCGCAGCCTGCCCGGGCGCCGGCGCCTGCGGCGGCATGTACACCGCCAACACCATGGCCTCCGCGGTAGAGGCTATGGGGATGAGCGTTCCGGGGAGCGCGTCTGTTCCCGCCGTCGAGAAGGACCGCGTTCAGGTAATGCTCGATTCCGCCGAGGCGCTCTACCGCCTTGTAGAAAAGAACATCACCCCCCGGGGCATCGTTACCCGGAAGAGCTTCGAAAACGCCATTCGGGTCTCTATGGCCACCGGGGGTAGCACCAACTCGGTGCTCCACCTTCTCGCGCTGGCCCACGAGATAGACATCGACCTTGAAATAGACGTCTTTAACGAGTTTCAAGCGACCACTCCGATTCTCTGCGACATGAAACCCGCGGGTCGCTATGTGATGGACGACCTCTACAAGGTCGGAGGTCTCGGGGTGGTGATGAAGATTCTCCTCGACGCGGGGCTTCTCCACGGTGAATGTATGACCGTCAACGGTAAGACCCTCGCGGAGAACCTTGCCGACGTAACCGTCGACCTTTCGGGGCAGGACGTTATTCATCCCCTCGATAATCCGGTTCGCCCGACCGGGCCCATCGTTATTCTTAAAGGCAACCTCGCCGAAGAAGGGGCGGTTCTCAAGACCGCCGGGCTCCAGGAAGTGGTCCACAAGGGCCCTGCCCGGGTGTACGAAGCCGAAGAGATGGCACTCGATGCGATTCTGAACGGCGGGGTGAAGAAAGGTGATGTCGTGGTTATCCGCTACGAAGGTCCGAAGGGGGGCCCCGGGATGCGGGAGATGCTCTCCCCCACCGCGGCGATAGCCGGCGCCGGTCTTCTCCACGACGTGGCGCTGATAACAGACGGCCGCTTTTCCGGCGGCAGCCACGGCATGGTTGTCGGGCACATCGCCCCGGAGGCCCAGGTCGGCGGCGCCCTTGCCCTGATCCGGGACGGAGATATCGTAGAGATAGACAGCAATACCCGGACCCTTCGGGTCGATCTCTCGGACGCCGAGCTGGCGGAGCGAAAGAAGAGCTGGAAGGCCCCTGCCCCGCGCTACACCCGGGGCGCTCTTTACAAGTATGCCACCCTCGTCTCCTCGGCGAGCAAGGGAGCCGTTACGAGCTGAGGCGGCCGAGCGGCTTTCTCAGCCGAGAACCTCGGTATGGCGCGTCGCATGGCGTTGGGCATCTTGAAGCACGATACCCATTCCAAGCGCAACCTTAAAAGACTTCCGGCACCGCTCGAGTTAGCCTCGGTTCGGGGTCTAAGCTCATCGT
>CAZTRQ010000004.1:0-27707 GCA_964616245.1 uncultured Spirochaetaceae bacterium
TTACGGAAGCCTTCCTTCGATAAAGTCGTCGAAGGTCCGGCGGCAGCGTTGCCGGGTGGCCTCCAACTCGGACTCCAGATTTCCCTCGAGGCTCGCCGTACGGACCAGGCGCTTCTCCAGGCCGTTCCGGTACGCCGGATCGTCGGGTATCGCGTGGACCTGCCGGTCCTCCAGTATTTGGAGGAAATGCTCGATTCGGCGGAGAAAGACGTAGTCTTTCCGCAGTCGGCTGCAGAGATCGGCGTCGAGAATCTCCCGTTCTTCGAGAAGATCGAGAGCCTTCAGGGTGTTTCCGGTTAGGATGCCCGGGTCTTCGGATGCCCGGAGCAGCTGAATACCCTGGACGACGAACTCGACATCCCTTATTCCCCCGACTCCGTCCTTTACATCGGCTGCGTCCCCGAGGCGATCCGTGGCTGCCCGGCGCATGTGTGCTATCGATCGACGGAGCTCTTCCTGGGACTCGGTGTTTACGATCTCCGCCTTGAGCCGCTTTAGGAGCTTGTGGCCGATCTCTGTGTTTCCGGCGACGGGCGCGAGCTTTAAGAGCGCCTGGCGCTCCCAACTCTCGGCCTGTTCGGCGTAGTAGCGAACAATCGCGTCGACGGGGCTTACCAAGAGCCCCGCGGAGCCGAAGGGACGAAGCCGCATATCGATCCGGTAGGCGTTTCCGGAGGCGGTCGTCGCGGTAACCAATCGACGAAGCAGCTTGACGCACCGAGAGTAGACCGCCGTCACTCCCGGGCCGGCCGGACCGTCCCCCTCGTAGACCGCCAAGAGGTCGAGGTCGGAGCTGTAGTTCAATTCATTGCCCCCGAGCTTTCCGAAGGCCAGAATACACAGGCGGTCGGGGCTTACCCCGGAACCGGCCGGGTACTCCAGCTGCTCCCAGGCGAAGGTGAGGGCGGTGTCGAGTATGCTCCGGGCAAGGGCCGACAAATCCCAGACAACACTCTCGATCGGAACCCCTAAGCAGATGTCCCGGGTGCCGATCCTCAAGATCTCCCGGAACCGGAAAATCCGCAGACGCGTCATAAAAGTGTCCTCGTCGGTCGCGGCCCGCCGCTCTTCCTCGAGCTCACTGCGAAGGGAAGACTCGTTCCGGCTCCGGTGAACGACCGCGGGGCTCGTCGCCCACTCGAAGAACTCCGGATGTCGAATCAGGACATTCGAGAGAAACTGGCTCGAGGCAAGGATGTCGATAAGGAGGGAGAGGCGCCGCGGTTGAAACTGAAGCTGTCGAAAGTGCTCTTCGGGATCGGATAGCTGGGCGACGAAGGTGTCCCAGTTGTTCAAAGCCATGTCCGGGTCGGCGCTCCGGGAGAGCAGGTCCCAGGCGAGAATCGATAGATGGGCAAAGGTGTGCCGCCGCTCCTGCTCTCCGGCGAGGGAACGAAGATTTCTGACCCCTCGTCCAGGGTTCGAAAACCCTCGGCTCCGGAGGAGCTCGAGAAAGCTCTCGTCGTCCGGGGGCCGAGGGCTAAGGATTACGTCGGCGACGCTACGTATCTCTTGGGGAGCCTCGGTCTGACGTCCCAGCTGCGACTCGACGAAAGCACGGATTTCGGCCGAGGTTGTCTCGAACTCCATCTTTAGCTCTTCTGCCGCCGTTAGGCCGCCGCGACCTTCGTAGCCCATTCGCCGCGCCAGGTGAGAGAACTCGAGGTCCTGCTCCGAGGGGAGGAAAAGGTCTTTCGCGTTCCCCCGGAGCATCCGGAGGCCGTTTATCAGTCGGCGGAAGAACCGGTAGGCTTCCCCGAGGTGGCTCGCCACCGCCGGGGTCAATCCGCCGGCTTCGACCAAGGCGTCGAGGGCGTTGTGAATTCGGGGGGTCCGAAGCGCGGGATTCGCCGCGCCGAGAGACACCTGGAGGAGCTGGACGGTGTATTCAAGATCCGCCAACCCACCGGGAGAGAACTTCGCGTTGACCTCCCCGGGCCGATGTTTTTCGGCCAGCTGTATCGCCCGGAGGCTCCGGAGCTCGGATAGTTCGATGCTGTCGGGCCGATAGACTATTTCGTCACGGGCGGCTTCTACCTGTCTCCCGAGCTCAGCGTCCCCGGCGACGTGACGCAGGCGAACCAAGGCCAGCCGTTCCAGACTTACCGCTTCGCTCTGGAAGTAAGAGACGAAGCCGGCAAGCCCAACCGCGACGGGCCCGGCTGCTCCGTGGGGTCGGAGACGCAAATCGACTTGAAATATTCCCTCCCGCTTCGTCTCGATGAGCCCAACGGCCTCATGGAACATCCTCTCGAAGAACTCGGCGTTGGAAACGCGTTCGGCTCCGTCCGTGTTGCCGTTGTCGTCGTATATGAACAAGAGCTCGATGTCCGAGGCGTATCCCAGGGCAATACCCCCGAATTTTCCCAAGCCGAAGACGGCGTAGCTTGCCGAGAGCCCGGCAACGGTCCGGGGCACCCCGTATCGAGCGGTCGTCTTATCCCAAGAGAGGCGGCACGCTTCGCCGACCACAGCCTCTGCCAGGGCGGTGAGGCGCGTGCTAAGAAAGAAGAAGTCGATTTCTCGATTCAGGATATGATCCAAATCGATCAGGAAGGTCTGATGGTCTTTGAAATCGTTGAGAGCCTGTTTTTTACTGCTCCAATCGGGAGCCCCTTCGAGGGAACGGCGAAGCGCGGGAAGCAGATCGTTCTCCGAGAGGCTGATGGGCTGTTGTTCCGCCGTCGCCTCGAGAAGCGGTAGGAGCTCTTCGTACTGTGTCCGGATAAAGTCTTCCCAGAGAAAGTCGCTGGTGCCGAGCAGCTTCGCCAGGTCCTGGAGTATCCGGGGGCTCGAGAGGAGGCCGGCCATTTGACCGGTCTGCGAAATCTGGAGAAAGTCCTGGATCATCGTCTCGAACCGTAAAAGAGCCTGGTAGGGATCCGGTGCCGAGCCGAGAAAATAGGTGAACTGCTTGGTAAAGAGCACCGAAAGACGAATCTGATTAAGCATCCCTTCGTCTTCGACTTTCCGCTGTCGGGCGTCGACGATCTCGAAGCTGTCTTCGACTTGGTTGTGGTGGGTTCGGATCTCGACGTGCTCGATCGAGACCTTGTGGAAGCTCAGTGCCGTCGACAGGGCGTAGAGAAAGAAGGGGGTGTCTTCCGCAAGGATGACGATTCGGGTCATATCCCGTTCGCTTTCGTCAAAACGAATTTGCACCGGTTGAGTTTCCGGGGCCTCTCCTCCAAGGCCCTGTCTCAATGCCTGAACCACCCTCTCCATCGTGTATCGCCGAGCCTCGGCGTCCTCGTTCTTCTCGAGAAGGGTCAACGCGTAGCCGATTGATTTCTCTGCCTCGGCGGCGAAACCTTCGGCTTCCTCGGCGCGGAGCCCTTCGAAGCGGTCGATAATAAAGCGCCGAGGACCGGTCGGTGGTCGGCGGCGGGCTCCGGCCTCTCTGCGATACCACCGCCGGGCTCCGCCGACATTGGAGGGCCCGACGCCGTCGGCGGGGGCCGTCGTGTAGACGTCTCCGGCCTTGATCGAAAATCCGAGGGCTCCGAGGAGTCCCGTGATTATGGCGAACTCGCCAACGTAGTCTCGGGCGAGGACGGTTACGGCGACCCGAAGATCGGCGGCTTCGTCGACCACGATGTGGTACGGCTTCTGGTCGGAGATCTCCGCGAGGTGGCGAAAATGAACGCAATAGGCCTCTTCGGAAAAATCGGAGAAATAGCGGCTCGGGAGTCCTTCGCGGAGCTCCGAGAGAAATCCGGAATCTACCTCCGGCAGAAGGGCGGAAACGGTTTCTAGAGCGGGTTTGGGATCGGGCATACAGCCATTGTAGAAAAGATTTCCGGAAAAAAAAGAGGGCAGGCGGCAACGCCGCCCACCCCCTCGGTGTGGTATAAGAAGTGGACCGTTCGATGCCCCGGTCCGGGCCCTTATCCGATGGCTTCCTTGCCCTTTTCGCCGCTACGAATCCGGATACATTCCTCCAACGGAAGAATAAAGATCTTTCCGTCTCCGATCTCTCCGGTCCGTGCGCCTTTGATGATGGCATCCACCGTTGTTTGTACAAAGTCGTCGTTGACACCGATCTCGATCCGCGTCTTTTTCAGCAGGTTAACCTCGATGTCTACCCCGCGGTAAGACTCGTGGTATCCCTTCTGTTGTCCGCAACCAAGGCTGTTGGTTACGGACATCTTGAATACTTCTGCTTTGTACAGCTCTTCCTTTACATCGCTCAGCTTGTGGGGCTGAATGTAGGCAACAATTAGTTTCATATCGCGTGCTTCCTCCTGCCCTTACATCGAGCTGAATATCTGGAACCCGGCGTACGACTCCATGCCGTGCTCGCCGATATCCAGACCCATCAATTCTTCGGTTTCGCTGACACGGAGCAGGCCTGCTGCTTTCAGGGCACCGAAGAGCACCAACGTCGTCACGACGACCCAGGCAAAGACAGCCAAGACACCGATCAGCTGTACGCCGAGCTGCCCGAGACCGCCGCCGTAGAAGAGACCCACGATACCGGGGTCGTTCACGCCGTCGGCAAAGAGGCCGACCGCCAGGGTTCCCCAGACGCCGCAGACGCCGTGGACCGAGATTGCACCAACCGGGTCGTCGATGTGCAGCACCTTGTCGAAGAACTCGACGGAGGCGACGACCAAGACGCCGGCGATCAATCCGATGAGCACAGCACCCAAGGGGTTTACGACCCAGGTGCCGGCGGTAATTCCGACGAGACCCGCGAGCGCTCCGTTAAGCGACATACTCGGGTCCGGCTTACCGAACCAGAACCACGAGGTGAACATAGCGCCGATTGCTCCGGTGGACGCCGCTAAGGTCGTGGTAACCGCGACGTGGGCGATCGTAAGATCCGTACCGGACAGGGTGCTTCCGGCGTTAAACCCGTACCAACCGAACCACAGAATAAATACACCCAGCGCAGCTAGGGGCATACTATGGCCCGGAATCGCCTTCGCAACCGTTTTTCCGCCGACCTTGACGTACTTACCCTTCCGGGCGCCGAGTATCATCGCGCCGATCATGGCGGCCCAGGCCCCGACGGAGTGTACGACGGTGCTACCGGCGAAGTCGTGGAATCCCATCTCGGCAAGCCAGCCGCCGTTCCAAATCCAGTGACCGGAAATCGGGTAGATGAGCGCCGAGATAACCACGCTATAGGCCAGGTATCCGGTAAACTTGGTCCGTTCTGCCATAGCGCCGGAGACGATTGTAGCCGCGGTAGCGGCAAACACTACCTGGAACATCCAGTCCCGGAAGATCGAGCTGTCGGCGCCGGCGAGGAAGAACTGGTCGGTACCGATGAATCCCCCTGCGGAAGAGCCGTACATCAAGCCCCAGCCGATTGCCCAATAGGCAACGGCACCCGCCGAGAAGTCCATCAAGTTCTTCATGATGATGTTCCCGGCGTTCTTGGCTCGGGTTAGTCCCGTCTCAACCATGGCGAAACCCGCTTGCATGAAGAACACCAAGGCGGCAGCAAGGACAAGCCAGATCATGTCAAAGGCTTCGCTATAGAGGGCGAGAGTTTCCTCGGTAGTCTGGGCGAAGAGCGTTGAGCTGGAGAACAGCAGCATTACGCCCAGTAGCAGCAACACCTTTCTCATAGAATGTAACCTCCTGAAAGTGATAGTTGCTGCCGTATTGCAATGCACGTGCCAAGAACTGATCTTAACCCGGTGTCCGGGGATGATCCGTCTCTAAGACTATATAGGGTTGGTATTTAGCGGTCTGTTGCCCATCTTCGAACGTCGATGGAGACAGCATTCCGTCTGGTTTTTCGACGGCACCAAAGCTACCTCAGTGTAGCTTTGGAATACTATTACTACCTGTGTGTACGGAAATGTCGGGTGTCGATGCCGTGTTTCTTGATCCGAAGGCCCATTATCCGCTCCGTAATGTCGAGCATCCGGGCCGCCTTCGCCATGTTGCCCTTTGCCGACTTTAGAGCGTCCATGATGAGCTCACGCTCGACGTTGTCTAGGCTTTCCTGGAGAGAACCGGAAACCTGGGTGTCCGTGGACTCCGCCGACTGAAGGCTCGGCGGCAGGTGATGGCTGTGGATAACCTCGTCGACGCTTAAGAGCACCGCGCGTTCGACGCAGTTTTCGAGCTCTCGAACGTTTCCCGGCCAGTGGTAGTTCATAAGGAGGTCGATAGCTGGGGTAGATATTCTCCGAATGGTTACGTGGTTCTTCCCGGAGTACTTCTCGATAAAGTGGTCCGCCAGGAGCAGAACGTCGCTTTTCCGATCTCGGAGAGGCGGTATGTGAATCGGGAAGACGTTCAGCCGGTAGTAGAGATCCTCCCGGAATAGGTTCTCGTTCATCAGCTCTTCCAGATTTCGGTTCGTAGCCGTTATAACCCGGACGTTCGCTCGAATGGTCTCGTTGCCCCCTACGCGCTCAAACTCCTTTTCCTGCAACACGCGGAGCAGCTTTACCTGGAGTGTGGGCGAGAGGTCGCCGATCTCGTCGAGAAAGATCGTTCCTCCGTCGGCGAGCTCGAATCGACCTTTACGGGTTTGGATAGCTCCGGTAAAGGAGCCTTTCTCGTGGCCGAAAAGCTCGCTCTCGATTACGCTTTCCGGCAGAGCGGCACAGTTTACCTTTATGAAGGGTTTCGCCGATCGAGGGCTGTTGTAGTGGATCGCCTGGGCCACCAGCTCTTTTCCGGTGCCGCTCTCCCCGCGGATAAGCACCGTCGCTTCGCTCCGGGATACCTGGGCGATCATGTCGAAGACGTTCTGCATCGCTTTGGAGTTGCCAATGATGTTAGACGGTTTAAAGCGGGCCCGGAGCTCTTCGTGGAGGCGCGTGTTTTCCTCCTGGAGTTGCCGCTTCTCCTCCATAATGCTCTGGCGAATCTTTACTGCCTGGGCGATCAACGAAGAGATGATGGAGAGCAGTCGGGCGTCGTCTTCGAGGTTCTTTTCGGCGTCGTAGGGCCGATCGACGCCGAAGGCTCCGATGGTCTCGTTTCCGAGTTTAATCGGGACGCAGATAAACGAGACGTCCTTCTGCCGCTGTCCCTTCCGGGCGCCGGTCTTGTTTAGAAAGCTCGGATCGTCGGAGACCCGGGGAATAATCCGCGGCTTCCCGGATTCGACGACCTTACCCGTTATTCCTTCGCCTAGCTTGTAGCGGCCCCGTTCTTTCTGGGTCTCAGAAAGGCCGTAAGCGGCTTCGATAAAGATGTCCCCGGTCTGGCGATCCAAAAGGGTGATGACACCCCGGGTGTAGCCGAGGTGGTGCGTAACCGACTGAAGCACCGGGTGCACCACTCGGTGGAGATCGAGACTCTGGTCGAGGAGTTGGCTTATTTCGAAGAGGAGGGAAAGCTCTTCAAACTTACCTCGCTCTACGCTCTCGTTGATTGTCGTGGTTACGTCAGACTGATTTTGCATCGTTCCCTTCCACACCCTACCATATTGTAGGTTTTTCTGGAAGATACGGCCTGCCGAACGAGACGTCGACCGATTCGATGCGAATTCTACTCCCCGTCGATCATCCCCTCGTATACGAGCTTCTCCTGTCCGCTGAGAGTGACGAACTGCTTATCCTCGAACATGTCGGTGGCGCCGGTAAGGTCTGCCAGGAGTACAATGTCGGGATTCGCACTGCGAATTTCGTCCGGATCGACCTCCGTAGGTTCCTCGCTTATCACACCGGCCAAGGTGCGAGCAAGGTCGAGATAGGAACTATCGAACTGCCGAACCACCAACACCTCGCTCTTGTCGCCCTTTGCTCGGTTAAGGGCTTCCTCGAGGGTTGCACCGGTAACGACCCGACCGGAGACGGTGCCACCGATTCCCTGGCGGCTTCGACCGAGAATGTTCCCGAGAAAGTGCACCTTGATGGTGTTTACCGGAATCGGAGACTGGATCGGAATGCCGGCGGTGCTTACGACCTTGTCGAACTTGTCCGCGTAGCCATACCTCATCGCGAGACGAAGAGCGTTTTGGATCATTTGCTCGGAATCTTTGACGAGCTCGGTAATGACGGGAAAGATGCCCCAGTTTAGGAGTAGCTCTCGAGCGGACTGCTCCGAAGCGGTAACCGCAATAATCGCCTGTTTTGGGCGGAACTTGCTGATGATGCGAGGGGTATTCCCCCGGAGGGTGGGGGCAACAATCGCCTTGGCGTCTATCTCGTGGGCCACGACGTAGGCTGCCTTGGCTACGGCGTGGCCGATATCACCCGAGCTTCCGTGAAAGGTAAAGTAGGCCTTGTTACGCTCCAGGTATTCCGGGGAGGACTCCACCGCCAGGGCTATCCGATTCATCGTCTCCACCGACTTGATCGGGTGCTTCCCCGAGGCTGTCTCCCCGGACAGCATAACCGCGTCGGTACCGTCGAAGATGGCGTTGGCCACGTCGGTCAACTCGGCCCGGGTGGGGCTCGGGTTGTAGATCATCGAATCGAGCATCTGAGTGGCGGTAATAACCGGTTTGTTTTCCCGGTTGCACTTTTCGATAATCCTCTTCTGAGCCAAGGGAATTTCTTCGATACTAAGCTGGACCCCAAGGTCTCCCCGGGCGACCATAACGCCCCCGGCGATGCGGATAATTTCGTCAATGTTGTCGAGACCTTCCTGGTCCTCGATCTTTGCGATGATCGGAATCGATTCGCCGTGAGACTCGACGGTCTCGCGGATCAGCCGGACGTCGCCCGGTTTCCGGATAAACGATGCGGCGATATAGTCCACTCCCACCGACACCCCGAAGGCGATGTCGCTCTCGTCCTTTTTCGTCATCGCCGGCAGGCTGGTCCGGACCCCGGGTACGTTTACGTTCTTTCGACTTCCGAGGGTGCCTCCGGAGCGGACCACGCAGAAAATCTCCTTCCCCTCGACCTTTTCGACCTCCAGGTCGATGAGCCCGTCGGCGACGTAAATGTGCCCGCCGGGCTCTACTTCCTCCGGCAGTCTCTTATAGCTCACGCTTACGCGGTTTCCGTCCCCTTCGAACTGCTCCGAGCTCAGGACGATCTTACTCCCGACGGTCAGGTCGATCTTCTTGTCCCCGGCAAGAATCCCGGTACGAATCTCCGGACCCTTCGTATCGAGGAGGGTCGCGCAGGGAATGCCGATACGATCGCTTACCTCCCGGAGGCGGCGGATGCGCTCGAGGTGTTCTTCGTGGTTTCCGTGAGAAAAATTGAAACGGGCTACGTTCATCCCGGCTTTCAAGAGCGCCTCGACGCTCTTCTCGTTGTCCACAGCGGGACCGAGGGTGCAAACAATCTTGGTTTTCCGCAGGGATCTCCGGGTCATAGGTACTCCTCCTCGCCCCGGTGTCTAGAGCTCGAGGCTTCCTGTAACGTACTGCAGATCCTGGACCGCGACCATGATTCCCGGGGTTCCGAAAGGCTCGCCGGGAATCAGAGAGATTGTTCGTAGCAAGTCGTTGCAATGGGCCGTCTTGACCAAAGCCTGGACGTAGTGAACCTCCTGTTCTCCTTCTTCTTTCCAGAGCGTCGCGAAGAGCGGAAGACGATGAAGATAGTGAGATGGAGCCTTGAGCTCCTGCACCAGCAGCATTCCGTCGCTGTAAGAGGTCAGAGCCTCCAGAACGGCCTCGAAGAACTCTTCCTTTTGAATATAGACGTGGAGGAGGGACAACGCCCTATCCGGTTCGTCCTCGTCATACTCGACCGCTTCGAGGATTCGCCGTCGAAGTTCTTCGTTAGACTCGATGGCCACCAGCTCGTCGACAAGCTTTGGAATCCTACTGAGCCTCGACAGCGCGGAGAGCAGTTTGACGTGGAGGGTACGCTGACTCTTCGGGCCGACGATGAAAAAAATGAGACGCACCGGCTTCTTATCCAGAGACTGAAAGTCCAGATCACCCTCGACGGTAATCGCGCCGACGACAAAGCTCTCGACATTCTCCAGGCTACAGTGGGGAATCGCTATTCCCGCCTCGAAGCCGGTGCTAGCCTGGCCTTCCCGAGCCCGAATCGCCGTGTAGACCGTATCGGTTTCGAGCTTGTACAGCACGGGGCTGTGGGCCGCGAGACGCGCCACTTCTTTGATCGCAGCCTCTTTCGAAGCGAAGCGACGCCGGGCAACGACGCACTCCGGACGCAAGACCGACTCGAGTCTCATCTCCTGGCTCTCCTATTCTTCGAACGATTCGTCTTCCTCTTCTTCCCGGAGGAGAAATCGGAACTCCTCCTGGGAGACAACGTCTTCCGGCGCATCGGCGCCGACAGCCCCTTGCTGCAGGGCGGCCTGAATCTCCCGAGCTTGCTCCTCGTGGGACTCCAGGAGCCGGTTGAGTTTTGGGAAGAAATCCGCGAGCTCCTCGGACTGTGCGAGCTTTCCGTTTACACAGGCGTCAAGAAGCTCGACGTATCCGTTGATACCCCGAAGAAGCATCCGGAGGTACTCGGTGCGATGGATTAGGCGGTAGTTATCTCGAAGTCGTTGAAGAATCTGGTTTATCGCGGAGTCGACGAAGAGGATCTCTTCTACTATCTTCTCCTTGAAAATGACAGGATCCACGTCGAGATTCATACCCGTGCTAAGGGTCTTGACCATGGTCTGTACGTAAAAGATGCTGTCGTCGTAGTTTACTGAGACTGCCATATCGCTTAAAACTTGACACACAGTAGCCCAAGTGATAGGTTTTGAAAACCTCTTTGCCACCGACTTTGATTTGGTGGCCGCGTATGTCCATAAGGAGGAACTATGCGCAATTACGAAGCGGTCTGTGTATTCCGGACCGACGAAGACCATTTTCCCAAGGGGCAAGAGGCGGTCAAATCCCGCCTTTCCGACCTTGGAGCAACCTTTGTCAAAGAAGAGGACATGGGCCGACGGGCCCTGGCCTACCCGATCAAAAAGCAGGTGCAGGGCCACTACTACGTCTACTACGTAGAGATGGACCCTCAACAGGCGCATCAGGTCGAAGAAAAGGTTCGTCACCAAGAGCAGCTTCTTCGGTTTTTGATGGTTCGACGAGACGTAGACGAGAAGGCGGCGCCGGATAAGCCTGCTGCGTCGCCGGAGAGAGCCGAGGCTCCGCCGGAGCAACCCCCGGCAGCACCCGAAGAGGCCCCCGCGCCGGCGGAAACAGCCGAAGCAGCGCCCGAAGAGCCCACCGCATCGGCGGAGACCGCGGAGACGCCCCCCGAAAGCACGGAACCCACAACGGAACCCACAACGACAGAGGGCGGCTGACCAGGTTATGCGAGATATCAATCGTGTCGTCCTGGTGGGCCGTTTAACCCGAGACGCGGACTACAAGGTTACTAACTCCGGTTTGCAGATATGCAATTTCAGCGTAGCGGTCAACCGGACCAGGAAAGACGGGGACCAATTCGTCGACGAGGCCAACTTCTTCGACTGCGAATACTTCGGCCGCTCCGCCGAGGCAGTCAATCGCTACTTGGTCAAGGGTAAACAGGTTGCTATCGACGGGGAGCTTCGTCACCAACGGTGGGAACACGAAGGGCAACCACGAAGCAAGGTGGTCGTCAACGTGCGAGAGCTTCAATTGCTCGGCGGTGGCGATCGCGGAGGTTCGGGCCGCTCGGACCAACGGAGCGAGCCACAGAACTCTTCCGGCTCCCAACAATCCGGGGATTCGGGTAGCTCATTCGAAGACGACGTCCCCTTCTAAGGAGGAATAGCACATGTCAGATCAAAGCACGAGTTCAGAAGACCGATACCAAGGTTCCCGTCCCCGGAGCGACTATCGCGGAGGTGGCGGCGGCGACGGACGAGACGACAGCCGCGACGATCGCGGCGGCGGCGGCGGCGGTCGTGGTGGTTACCGAGGTCGAGGCGGTGGAGGTGGCGGGCGACCCTACTTTCGGCGGAAAGTCGACAAGATCAAGACGCAGAATTTGGTCGTGGACTACAAACGTCCCGACGTTCTTCGACGATTTGTGACGGACAAGGGCAAGATTCTTCCCCGACGCATCACCGGTACGTCGGCAAAGAACCAGCGGCGTCTGGTTCGGGAGATCAAGAGAGCACGCTATCTTGGTCTTCTCCCCATGGGCTGACGCTTACGGAGTACCATGGGTGAGCGCCCCAACAGTCAACGGCTGGTCGAGGCTATAAGCCTCGGCCTCCTCGGCGGCCTGTTTTTTCAGTCTTCACTCTTCGTCTTCGTTTTCTTGGTGCCTATACAGATCGTACGGGTACGGCACGGAGAACGCCTTGGGGCGCTCTCGGGAGCCGCCGCCCTCGCGGCGGTCTCGGCATTCAAAGTGTATCAGGCGGTTCGGATGGAGCTCTTCGAGAGTCATCCGTCGTTGGTGGTCGCGGATCTGGTTGTGCCCCTCCTCTTGATCGGGGGCGTGCTCCTCATCGATTCGCACCTTGTGCCCCTGAAACGGCGTCTCCATCGGTTTCTTATAGCCGTCGGAATCACCGGGCTACTAGGGCTACCGTTTTTCTTGCATCCCCGGACCGGGGACGTTCTGCGAAGTCTCGTCGAGCTGCACCTGAGTGCGGCCGGCGTTCTTTCTCAAGGCGATGCCTTGGCCAGCGCCCAGTTGGACGTTGTTTTGGAGCGTGTGACCGACGTTGTGCGGAGCACGTTCCTTCTCGGTTACTGCGCCGTGCTCACGTCAAATTGGTACATGGGTACGGTCTTAGGGATGCGGAGTCGCGGACGACTCGACGGCTATCCGGAGCTACAACGGTTCTTTTTGCCGGCAGACATGGTCTGGTACCTTGTGGTCTCCCTCGCTGTCGCGTTGATGGCACGAATTTTTGACACCGAAACGATTGGGTATATCGCTTGGAACGTTGTTTCGGTGATTGCCTTCTTGTACGCTCTTCAAGGAGTCGGTATTCTCTGGTACTTGATGGAGCAAAGCGGCGCACCGCCGGTAGTGCGGCTTCTTGCGCCGCCGGTCCTGGCCATTCTTTTGTTTGTGCCGGGGCTCAACTACATCGTGCTCCTGGGGCTTCCGGGTCTCGGAGTAAGCGAAACGTGGATTCAGCACAGAAGTGGCTTAGAGCAGGAGGAACAATAATGCGAGTAATTCTGAACCGGGACGTCCCGAATCTCGGGGAAGAGGGCGATGTAAGAGACGTTGCCCCGGGCTACGCCCGTAACTACCTCATGCCGAAGGGACTGGTAATCGCCTACAACCAACAGAACCTTACGGAAATAGAGAATCGACGAGAGGTAATCGAGCAGCGCAAGACGGAGAAAAGGACGTCTGCCATGAGCGTCAAGGAGCGTCTCGAAGGCCAGGAGTTGGTTATCGAGGTGACTGCCGGACAGAATGGCCGACTCTTCGGCTCCGTTACTACCGTCAATATCGTCGAAGCCCTCGCCAAGGAAGGCCTGGATATCGAGCGCAAGCGGGTCGACATCCCGGATGGAACAATCAAGTCGGTTGGGGTGCACCCGGTTCGAATAAAGCTCTACGAGGACCAGGAAGCCAACATAAAGGTTCGGGTCAAGCCCCAGGGGCAGGCCGACGCGCCCGCGGAAGCGCCCGCCGAAGCGTCCGCGGAAGCTACACCCGAGAGTGCTCCGGCAGAGGAAGCCGCGGTCCAAACGGCAAGCCCCGCCGCCGAAGCGCCCACCGAAGAGGAAGAGACGGACTAAAACCACGTGGCCTCGGCACCTTTAAAGGACCGTATTCCTCCTCATAACGCCGATGCGGAGGTTGCCGCGTTAGGTGCCATACTCCTAGACCCCGGGACGCTCGACGAGCTTCTCTCCTTTTTGCGCAGCGACGACTTTTACAAAGCCTCCCACGGCCGTATTTTCGAGGCGATCATTGCCCTCTCCGAGCGGGGGGAGGAGATCGATCTGATCACGGTTACCCACGAGCTCCGGTCCAAGGGACAACTCGACCAGGTCGGGGGGGCGGCCTACGTATCCTCCTTGAGCTCCAACGTTCCCACGAGCGCCAACGTAGAGTACTACGCCCGTATCGTAAAGGAGTCGAGTGTTCGTCGTCGGCTCATTCGGATCTCCCACGAGGTACTTGCCTCGGCCTACGACGACAGCCAGGATAGCCGTCGTGTAATCGAGGAGGCCGAGAAGCGCATCTTCGACGTCGCCGAAGGGACTCAGCACGTCAGCTTTCTCCCGGCCCGAGAGATCGTCGAACGCACCGTCGCAGCCATCGAGCGTCTCTATCACACCAAAGACAATTACACGGGTATTCCGAGCGGGTTCCCAGCCCTGGATAACATGCTCAGCGGTTTCCAGGACTCAGAGTTCATCATCGTCGGAGCTCGGCCCTCGGTCGGAAAGACCGCCTTGGCGCTCACTATGACCGCGAATATCGCCATCCATCAAAAGGTGCCCTGTGGGTTCTTTACCCTGGAAATGTCGAACATGGCGTTGATGCAGCGGCTTATCGCCAGCGAGGCGCGAATCGGATCCCAGACCCTCCGGACCGGCATGCTCAGACCGTCGGACTTCAAGAGCCTTACCGACGCGGCGGGTCTTATCTACGAGGCACCGCTATGGATTACCGACGTCCCTAACATGAAGCTTCTCGATCTCCGCTCCCAAGCGCGGCGCATGGTGGCGCAGTTGGGCGTCAAGATTATCTTTATCGACTATATTACCCTGATTAGCTCGGAGAACCCCGACCTGCCGCGACACGAGCAGATAGCTGAGATTTCCCGCTCTCTCAAGGCCCTCGCCCGAGAGTTGGAAATTCCGATCATCGCACTCTCCCAGCTCACGCGAGATTCGGAGGGAAAGCGACCAAACCTCGCCAATATCCGGGAGTCCGGCTCCATCGAGCAGGACGCCGACGTTGTAATCTTTCTCCATCGAGACCGGGGGAGTGACCGGGACACGGAAGGTATTCCAAACGTAATCGAAACAGAGCTCGTCGTTGCGAAGCAACGAAACGGCCCCGTTGGGACGGTGCGGATTGCCTTTGTTCCGAAGTACACGAAGTTCGAGTCCCTCGCGGAGCAGCCGTACTGAGAGGAGGTTCCTATGAGCCTGCGGGAATACGTTGAATTTGAATCTCTTGAGAATGCCGCGGAAGAGCTCGTCATCGACGAGTTGGAGCGACAGTTGGAAGGAAGCATCGACCCGCGTGTTCCACGCAACGCCGAGGCGGTCCTCGACATGGCGGCCTACGCTCTGAACATCGTCAAACCGATGTATCGGGTCAATCTCCTGGGAAGACTCTACACCGAAGCCCTCCAGGCGGAGTACGGCGGAATAATTCGTTCCGCTGTCCGGGAGGCAATCGACCGAATATCCAAGAACCCTCCGGCATCGTCCTAGCGGCGACGTACCTCTGCGTCGAGACGGTAGCGCTCGACATTTGGTTGTTGCCCGGCGCGGGTCTCGGTGGTCGTTAGTCGTTGGATAACTCGCTCGCTCGAGGGAACGAAGCGTCTACTATCGGAGAAGACCACCCATTCTCCGTCTCGGAAGACCTGCAACGTGTAACGTAGTCTCCGGGTGGTCCGGTCCCAGGCATAGAGGGCCCCGTCGTTCCCCGCCGCTACCACAAGGCCTCCGTAGACCGCAGCCGAAACCGGGAAGGTGTCCGAAGTCTCGAAGGGTATCCATCTTCGTCCGTCGTATTCCGACAGCTCGCCCGTCGGGAGGTTCGAAATAACGCGACCGTTGTCCGGGGCCACAAGAAGCACGGCGTCAAGAATCTCTTCGTTGCGCTCCACGAGGACCGTCCGCCTATTGAAGGAGGAGCCGCTGTACCGCGTCAATGCGGTCGAGATCTCGTCACCTCGACGGATAAGCTCGACGGCGTAGAGAACCCGGTAGTTCGGCGATACCGCGAGGCGGTATGCCAAGAACGCCTCGCTGGGAAGGGCGACGGTTTCTCCGGTAACCGTGTCTATCTGGACCAGAGAGGAGTCGAAGGTGTCGGCTCGGGTCTTTCCGACGACCACTCGGTTTCTCGCAAGACGCACCGCCGCTTCGATGCCCACCGCCGAGTAGAGGAGATCCGGCGAAAGAGTCTCGGAGTCCAGGGATACGACCGATCCATTCGCCTGAACGACCAAGAATCCGTCGGGTCCGACGGACACGCTTCGCATCCCTTGGGTGACATCGACCACCGGCTCCGGCCGACGGAGGTCCCTCGCATCGAGGAGGCCCCGGCCGCGGCTTCCCGGCCGCCAGAGCAGGAGGGTGCCCTCTTCGGAGATAGAAAGGTGCGATGGATTGCCCAGGGGGTTCTCGGCGCGTTCGAAAGAAATCGATCCGTCTCGAGCGTTCAGGTCTCCATCCATGACCAGAGGGCTCGAGAGAGAAAGGAGCGTTTCTTCCGTTGCGAGGTAAAGAGTGTTCCCATAACCGGCTACCGCGGAGACCGTGTCCAGCGTTCGTTCCGCCAAGACCGTAGGAGAAGTGCCGCCGAAGGGGAGAAACTCAAGCTCACCGATTCGAGTGCCGCCGAAGAGTCGAGACCCGGAAAAGGCAAGCGAAGACGGCTCCCAGCCGGGAAGGCTCGTGTTCCAGAAGAGGGAAGAGACTTGGTCGTTGGAAAAGCGGTATCCGGACAACTCTCCATCGCTTCCAAGGACTGCGATTGCTCCGCTATCCGGATGGACGGTAACCGACGCGACCGAGCCAACGGAGGTCCGGGCTTCGATCTGTCCGTCCACGATATCGATTATTGCGAGCTCTTCCCGGGAGATCGCAGCAACATGGCGTCGCGAAGGCAGGAGAGAAAGGTGCTCCAATTGGGATCCGACCCGCAACGACTCGATACGCCTGCCGGTGCGAAGATCAAAGTAGAATATCTCTCCTGTCGCCGGAGTGTAGGTCATGATGTTGTTTTCGCTTCGGGCGACGACGAAGTAGGTGACCACGCCAAACTCCAAGTTGACCAACGACCGACTTTGACCGGTATCGGCATCGAGGAACCGCAGGCTCCTGATGTCGGAGACCGAATAGACCAAATAGCTTCCGAGAGGGGAAAACGCGATGTGGGTAACGGGATTGGATTCGGTAACCCCGTAGAGCTCCCTCCCTTGGCGCCAGTTCCAGGCGCTTATCCTATACTCCCTCGGACCCTGAGCCTGGACCACCGCTAGGACGTCGCTGTCGTTTCTTATCGCAACTCGAAGGACCGGGTAGGGGCCTACGTTCACCCGGCTGAGGAGCCGGCCCGACTCGTTCCACACTTTTACCGTGCCGTCGGCTCCCGCCGTGGCCAAAACCTGTGCCTCTCTGTCGACAGCTATGCCCCGGACTGCTGCGGTATGACCGGTTTGGACGAGTACCTGACCAAAAGCCGTCGTCAACGGAAGCGAGGTGATCAAGAGTCCAAGCAGAAGGCGCATTCTCATCAAGGGCCTCACCTTTGAGCAAGAAACATCACATCGCCCAAGAGGGCGAGAGCGATTAACGCTAGTATTATAACGGTTCCGACCATCTGATAACGATACACTACCTTTGGCTTTAAGGGGCGCCCACTTATTCCTTCGATGGCGTAAAGAAGAATTTGGCCCCCGTCCAGGACGGGAATCGGCAGGAGATTCATAATAAAGAGAGCGATGCTCAGGACACTCAAAAAGCTAAAGAAAGACCGCACCGCCTCTCCGAGCCCCATCGCCAGGCCACTCGTCGCGACTTCGCCGACTATGTAGGTTATCCTTAAGGGGCCGGCAACCGCCTGGGTAACGTCGACGCCGCGAAAAAGCAAACCAATGCTTCGAACCGAAAGAACCAGGGTGTCGACGGTCTCCGTTACTCCGCGTCCTATGGCCTCGAAGGGACCGTACTCAGGGGATTCGATTACTACCGGCTCGAAGGCGATGCCGATATCCGGCCGGCCGGACTCCGGGTCCGTCCCGGGGACGATTGTCGTCTCCACCCGGCTGCCGTTTCTAAGGACGGTTACCTCCGCGGGGCGGGCGTTATCGCCGATCGCCTCCTGGAAAGCGAGGGTGTGCTCGACCTGCTGTCCGTCGACCGAGACGATTCGATCCCCGGCCTGAAGACCCGCTGCATCGGCGGAGGATCCCTCTTCGACCCTCCCGACAACGGGGTCGACCCAGGGATAAACGCCGATCTGTCCGGCTCCCGTCTGGGAGTTCAGCCGGGGCTCGAGGGTTACCGTCTGTTCTCGGCCGTCTCGCCGAAGAGTCACTTCGAGCGTTTCCTCAGGGGCCCGGGCGACCGTCTGCTGAATATCCCGGAAGCTTCTCATCTGCTCTCCGTCGATCGATAGAATTACATCGCCGGACTCAAGCCCTGCCTGGTTCGCCGGGAACGTACCCTCGGAGTACTCGCTCGCAAGGACTATGCGATTCGGGAATGTCTCGATGGAGAACCCGATACCCCACATAATGGAGAAGGCGACAACCGCGAAGAGCAGGTTGACGGTCGGGCCTGCGATTGCAACGAAGATGCGCCCGAGCGGCGACGCGCCGAAAAAGCTCCCCGGCTCTCGGGGGATCTCCTCCGCTTGCTCCTGCCAGGCGGTACGGAGCGACTCTTCCCCGCGCATCTTGCAGAACCCACCGACGGGGAAAACGCTTATTTGGTACTCCGTTCCCTTGTAGCTGAAACCCGCGAGGCGCCGCCCCCACCCCAGGGAGAAAACTTCTACGTCGATACCGACCAGTTTCGCGGCGATAAGGTGTCCGAACTCGTGTACGAAGACCACGATACCGAGACCCATGAGACCAATGGCAATATTTAGAATCATACTTTTTTCTCTAACTCACTGTACGAAAAAGAGTGCGTAAAGATGGAAAAACACCGGGGCGGCGAAGAGGGGAGAGTCGATCGAATCGAGAATACCCCCCCGGCCCGGGATTATCTGCCCGGAATCCTTGACCGTTGCCGACCGTTTAAGGGCGGATTCGGCAAGGTCCCCGAGAATGGTTGCGACGCCGAGGGCACAACCAAAAACGACAGACGCCCAAATGGGGCCGGGAAAGAGACCCGGCCGGATGGCTCTCGCCGCGATAATGACTCCGGGGGAAACCAAGAAGCCGAAGACGAAGCCCACGAGACTTTTCTTCGGGCTTATCGGCAGGACCTTCCGGCTTTTCTTTCCGAAGAGCATACCGGCGACATAGGCTCCGGCGTCGTTCAAGTACACCGATCCTATCAATACCAGGAGTAACTCCGATGCACCGGGAAAGACCGAAAGACGAATGAGGTAGGCAAGAAAAAGACCAGGGTAGACGATGATAGCCGCGTGGGCCGACACCGTCGGGAGGATTGCATCGAACTCATCCTCGTTTGTCCGAAAGGCCTGGGCGGCGAGAACGACCCCGAAGATCGCGAGAATAAGGGCGGGAAAAATGCCCGGCGAGGCCCCGCCGTGGACAATTAACATCGCCGCAGCCGGAACAGACGCGCCGATTATCGGAAGCAGTACTCTACTCCCGTGGTATGCGGATACGCGTTTCTCGAAGAGGCGGCCCAACTCCCAGGCCCCGAGGGCCGAGGCTGCAACCACGAGCAGGTGAAAAGCAAGGTTCCGGTTGTCCCGCCCTGAAAGCACCAGTGCCACAAGGCCGGGAATCCCGACTACGAAGACGAGGATACGGAAGAAGAGGTTCCTCATCTACTTCCGCCGAAGTTTCGCTTTCTCGATTCGAAAAACCGGAGCGCCTCGAAGACATCCTCTTCGGTCCAGTCCGGCCAGAGCTTTTCGCTGAACATTAGCTCCGAGTAGGCGCTCCCCCAGAGTAGGAAGTTGCTCAAGCGGTACTCTCCCCCGGTCCGAACGATGAGGTCCGGATCCGGGAACTCGGGTAGGTCCATAAAGTCTCTCAAGGTATCCGCCGTCAGGGCCTCTTCGTCGGACTTCTCTTTCCATCGGTTTACCGCCCGGACGATCTCGTCCCGGCCGCCGTAGTTGATGGCGAGGTTTACGCGTATCTTCGAGAAGCTCCGGGTGTCCTCTTCGACGGCCTCGAGCTCTCGCTGGACAGCCTTGGGAAGATGCGCCACGTCTCCGCTGCAGAGAACGTGGACACCGTGTTCCTCGTAGAAGGGAAACTCCTTTCGGAGATTCTTGCTTACCAACCCCATCAGGAACTTAACCTCTTCCGGCGTCCGTTTCCAGTTTTCCGTCGAGAATGTGTAGAGTGAGAGGTGGGGAACTCCCGCCTCGGCGGCACCCCGGACGACCCGCTTAGCGGCCTTCAGGCCTTCCTCGTGGCCCCGGGCTCGGGGCAACCCTCGCTTGAGAGCCCACCGCCCGTTGCCGTCCATAATGAACCCGATGTGCTGAGGCGTCGCTATTTCCTGAGAAGTGCCGATTGTGCCCGGCTCGGTGGTCAGCTTCATGGTCTCTACAGTTCAGATTTCGAGAATTTCGGTCTCTTTTGCCTCGACGGCCTCGTTAACTTTTTCGACGTATTCGTCGGTCACCTTCTGCACCTCGTCTGCCGCTCGTTTTTCGTCGTCTTCGGAGATATCGCCTGCCTTCTGCGCCTTCTTGAGCTCGTCGTTGGCGTCCCGGCGAATGTTCCGTATCGCGACCCGAGCTTGCTCGGCCATGTTCTTCGCGACTTTTACATATTCCTTCCGTCGTTCTTCGGTCAGAGGAGGAATGTTGATCCGGATAACCTTACCGTCGTTGGACGGGTTAACCGAAAGCTCCGACTTCTGGATGGCCTTCTCGATCTCGTTGATAATGCCCTTGTCCCAGGGCTGGATTACCACGAGCCGGGCCTCCGGGACGCTGATAGTTGCCACCTGGTTGAGGGGGGTAGGGTTTCCGTAGTACTCGACCTTTACCCGCTCGAAGAGTGCAGCCGATGCGCGGCCCGTGCGAATCGTATTCAACTCCTCTTCGAGGGCCTGGATCGACTTCTGCATCCGATCTCGCGTGTCTTTTAAGACCGCATCCATCTTGTGCTCCTTTTAGGATAGCTCCTCGCCGACCCGAAGGTAGAGGAACTCGGCGACGTTTACGTCGGTACCGATCTCTTTCCCAATATCTTTCGCGACGGCCCCTACCGTCCGCTTATCGTCCTTTACGAAAGGCTGCTCGAGAAGGCAGATCTCCGAGAGGTGCTTCTTTAGCTTACCTTTGACGATTCCTTCGACGACCTTTTCCGGCTTCCCCATGCTTTCGGCCTGCTTGGTAAAGATCTCTTCCTGTTCCTTCAGATAGCCGGGATCGACCGTTTCCCCCGAGAGGTAGGTCGGGTTAAAGGCGGCCACGTGGAGGGCGACGTCGAAAGCAAAGTTCTTCAGGATCGGGTTCTCCCGGAGCGCCGGGTCTCCCACCGATAGCTTGACGACGACGCCGATGTTCCCCGTATCGCCGTGGATGTAGTCTACGACGGTTTCGTTGGGACCGATCTCGATCTTCTCAAACCGGCGAACCGCCATGTTTTCTTTAATCTTGCTAACCGCGTCTGCGACTCGCTGCCCCACCGAAGCGTCGTCGATAGGGGTTCCCTTATCCAGAAAATCCGCGACCAACTCCTCGCCCAGGGCGACGAAGTCGGCGTTTCGCGCGACAAAATCCGTCTCGCAGGAAAGCTCGAGGGCCCCGGCTTTGTCGACACCGATCTCGGTAAAGATCCGTCCCTCGTTGGTCGCCCGCCCGATGCGCTTGGAAGCCGCCGCGAGCCCGAGTTCCTTGAGAATGCGCTCCGCCTTGGCGAAGTCGCCGTCGGCCTCCAGGAGTGCCTTCTTGCAATCCATCATCCCTGCTCCGGTCTTGTCCCGGAGCGACTTTACATCTGCAGCACTAATTGCCACCGTTCTCTCCTTAGTCTTCGTAAAGCTCGTCGCGGTGGAATCCCGCCTCTTCGGCGACCTTCTCCTCGGGAGTGGTCACCTCGCGCTCTTCTTTCACTTCGTCTGGGACGTACTCGGAATAGTCCTCGCTCGTAAAGCTAGCCGCCGGCTCCTCTGCCGGCGCCTCTGCCGGGGCGTCTCCTGCAACTGCCGCAACCGGAGCGGTCTCGACTTCTCCCTCCGCAGGCGCCGGAGCCTTTGCTTCGTCCTCAGGGGGCTCTTCCTCGTCCTGGAGGCTCTCGATAACTTCGAGTCCTATCTCGTTGTCCGCCTCGATGACGGCGTTCGCGATAATCTGGGTAAAGAGGTTGATCGCTCGAATGGCGTCGTCGTTTCCGGGAATCGGGTAGTCGATTCCCTCCGGATTACAATTCGTGTCCACGACGGCGACGATGGGGATGTTCATCCTCTTGGCCTCGGCGACGGCGATGGCCTCTTTCCGGGTATCGATAATAAAGACAACCCCCGGAAGCTCCTTCATCTCCTTGATCCCTCCGAGACTATTCTCCAGACGCGCCCGTTCCTTGTTGACCCGGGCAATTTCCTTTTTGGTAAGGCTCTCGAAGGTGCCGTCCACTTCCATCTTCTCGATCTTCTTGAGTCGAAGAAGGGACCTCTTGATGGTGGTAAAGTTGGTGAGCATTCCGCCGGGCCATCGGTTGTTCACGTAGAACATGCCGCATTTCTCGGCTTCCCGCTCGATGGCCTGCTGTGCCTGCTTCTTGGTGCCGACGAACATTACCGACTGGTTCTGCAGGACAGTCTTTCGGACGGCGTCGTAGGCTTCTCTGATGCACGTAATGGTTTTCTGCAGATCGATAATGTGGATCCCGTTCCGTTCGGCGAAGATGTACTTCTTCATCCTGGGATCCCAGCGCTTGGTCTGATGCCCGAAATGGACACCCGACTCGAGCAGGTTCTTCATTGTGACTACTGCCACGGTATCCTCCTCAGATAGACACGCCTCTTGCGTGTCTCCCTTCACTCTTTCTCGTCATGTTGACGGAATCTATGTCCCGGCAGGGACATGCTTTAAGGCCTTAGAATAGAGAATAATGTCTCGAGGGGCAAGCCTACGACATTCGTGTAGGACCCCCGGATGGAGGAAATAAGCGCCGCCCCGGCCCCCTGGAGTCGATACCCCCCGGCCACGTCCTTCCATTCCTCGGTCCAAAGATACCATTCGATGTCCGCCTCGGATAGGCGGTGGAAGCGAACCTCGGTGAGGGTGGCCACTTCGACGCGGCCGGCTTCGGAGGGCGGATTCCCGCGTAGTACCGACAGCGCAGTGCATACGGTGTGGGGCCGCCCTGAGAGCTCTCGGAGAAAGGCCCAGGCCTCGGACCGGTCTGCGGGCTTCTCGAGAAGCCGGTCCCCGAGAAAAACGACGGTATCGGCGGCAACGAGGAGGGCGCCCGGGTTCTCGCGGTCGGCGGCAGCTTCGGCAATCGATAGGCCGAAGCCGGCTTTGGCAGACGCGGCATTCGCCTTCCGGAGGGCGAGGTTTGCCGCGTGCTCCACCGGGTGGGAGCGGTCGGTACGCTCCTCGTCGATGTCGGGAACGACGACCTCAAAATCGGAGACCAGGTACCGGAGTAGCTCCCGGCGTCGAGGAGAACCGGAGGCGAGGATGACCCGAGGCGGCACCTGCAAAGCGCTCATGCGGCGCGAAAGAGGAGGTAGCCGAGGGCCGCTCCGAGGATCGACCCCGGATTCACCGACAGCCAGACCGCGAGAACCGCTATGTCGAATCCGATGGGGCCGAGGGTCAACGGAGACTCCAGTCCGAAGAGGCGCATCACGAGCTCCCAAAAGAGGGTTCCGACAAGGACGCCGAGAAGGATCAGCTGAAAAAAAACGGGGCGGCTTCGAGTGGTCAGTTTCACCGCCGGGATTGTAGCCCGGGATAGGCCCCCCTTCAAGAGCGGGCTCGGCGACGGAAATGCGATGGAAATGCGTATCTTGACGGAAGGCACGCGCCTCGATAGTGTAATTTAGCACGATCGCGGACGCGTAGCTCAGCTGGATAGAGCGCTGCCCTCCGGAGGCAGAGGTCGTGGGTTCGAATCCCGCCGCGTTCAGTAAGCTTTCACTCCAAGAGGGAATTCTCTGGCTCGAGCTTCCGTTACCCTTCAAATAGTCGATTCTGGCGCGCCCTTGCCGGCGGACCTGTTGGCGATGCACCACTCCTACCTCCGAGAGACGGCTGAAGAGCTTCCCGGATCCGAGACGGACGTAACCTTTCACCTGAGCTCTCTTTTGCAGAGTGATTGCACCGCCGTCTTGTTCGTGAACAAGCAAGAGAAAACGGTGGGGTACGCCCTTTACTCAGTTCAACCACAGTACGTCCATCTGAGAGCTTTCCACATCCGCGACGGGGCTCGGGGAAAGGGGTACGGAGAGCAGGCGATACACCGACTCCGGCGGGAGCTCTGGCAGAACGTCGCCTCGATTCAGACCGACGTCGTTACCTCGGATCGGGCGGAAATAGGCTTCTGGGAGGAGATGGGGTTTAGGGCTCGTTCGATCCGTTTGGAGCTGGAAACTGCCAAGAAGTCGTCGACGCGAAAGTCCTGCGGTGCCATCGTCTACCGGCGGACCATTTCAGGACCACGGTACCTTCTTCTCGAGCACACTAGCGGCGACCACTGGGGATTCCCGAAGGGGCACGGTACCGGAGACGAGACCGAGGAGGAGACCGCGACCCGAGAAATCTTCGAAGAGACGGGACTAAGCGTTCATTTTCGACCCGGCTTCTACGAGCGAAGCCATTACTTAACGCCAAGGTCTCGGAAAAAGGAAGTCGTCTGTTTTCTGGCTCGGGTGCACACTCGGAAGGTCAGAATACAGCCCGACGAAATCCGCAACTATCGCTGGCTCACGTATCCCGACGCGAGGGAGCTTATCACCTTCGAGAATACGAGGATTCTTCTCGACAAGGCCCACGCCTTTATCAAGGACCGGGGAGCCAAGCCGTTCTAGGACTTCTGCCGAGACCGGCCGATACTGGTAGATAGGCACCATGGATATAGTTTTGCATGCCGTCAGTGACGTCGGTCTTGTTCGATCGAACAACGAAGATATCGCCTTCCTCGGAGATACCCTGGTCCGGAACGGCGTCGCCTCCCGACGCCTCTCGGCGGACAGCGGCGGACCACGATTATTCGGGGTCGCCGACGGGGTCGGGGGCGCCAACGCCGGGGAAGTTGCGAGCCGAAAGGCGGCGGTCGGCGTTATTCGCGGCCTCGAAGAGCTGGGAGCCGACCCCGTCGCGGGAGAGCTATCGAGACATCTCGCTGCCCTCGCCGAGGAGGTGCACGACGACATCGTCCATTCCGGTTCTGGGCGTCGTGTTCACAACGGAATGGCAACGACCTTGAGCGCTCTTGTCGTCTACCGCAGGGAGGTGACTATGCTTCATGCCGGAGACAGTCGGATTTACCGCCTGAGAAACGGCGGCTTGCAGCAGATAAGTAGGGATCATACTATCCGCGCGATGACCAATAACCCGAGTGTACCGGGAAACATCCTGGCAAACTGTTTCGGCATCTCATCCGACTTCTTTTCCGACGTCGTTTCCCTCGGCCGAGTGGACGACTTTGACGACCTCTACTTGATCTGCAGCGACGGGTTGTCTGATCTTCTAGATCAAGATGAAATGGAGGGGATCTTGATGAAAAAAGAGCAGCTTCCGGAGATCGCCGAAGGGCTTCTATCTGCCGCGAAGGGCGCCGGTGGAAGGGACAACATTACCCTTGTGCTTGCGAAGGTAGCATCGGATGAGTCTTGATTCTGAGCCCCGGGATCGTCTCGAGCTCGTCTCCTTCTTCGGGGCCCTCTGTCTCTTCTTTGCGACCATCGAGTACCTCTTTCCGAAGCCTTTCCCCTTTTTCCGCCTCGGTTTGGCGAATCTCCCGGTACTCCTTGCCCTCGACATATTCCCCGTCGGCCTCGTTTTGCTCCTGGTGCTCCTAAAAGTACTCGGCCAGGGCCTGGTAAACGGCACCCTCGCTTCCTATGTCTTTCTGTTTTCTTTTGGCGGTTCCTTCGCGAGTGCCTTGATTATGATCGGTGCCCACCGGCTCTTTCGACGTCGGATCAGCCTTGTGGGTATAAGTCTCTTCGGTGCCCTCGCGAGTAATACGGTCCAGATATACTTGTCGATTCGATTTATCTTCGGGCTCTCGGCCTGGATCATCGCCCCGCTGTTCCTCGGAATCGGCGCCGCCAGCGGTCTGGCGGTGGGGCTGTTCGCCAACCGGTTCGCCGATCGTTCCCGGTGGTACCGGGATATCGCGGCCCGCTACTCCGGCGGGTAAGCATGCCGAAGGCCAACCGGCTCCTTGCCTCCCACCTGAGCACTCGCAACCTCTTTCTGACCGGACTTTTGATTATCCCCGCCTATCTGCTACAGCCCGGCCTCCTGATTCGGGTGTTGCAGGTCTTGCTCTTTGCCTTTCTGGCCGATCGAGCCGGGAAGAAGATAAAATGGCTCTACTTCGTCATCATGGTCAGCTCGATCACCGTCTTTAACCTGCTGACGCCCTTCGGCCGGGTTCTTTTCTCCGTCGGCCCCTTCGAAGTTACCTCCGGGGCTCTCCGGGGCGGAGTAATGAAAGGCATGACGGTCGTGGGCTTGGTGTTTATCTCGCTCTTCTCGATCCGCTCGGATCTGGCCCTCCCGGGACGCCTCGGGGGCCTCATCGGGAGAGTCTTTTACTACTTCGAAAAGATACTCGAAGGGCGCAAACGGATCGAGCCTCGGCGTCTCATCGCCTCTCTCGATGAGATCCTCGAGTCGATCTACGGAGAAGCCGGCGACGAGCCGGAGATCGAGCGCCTTACTGCAACAGACCTTCGGGGCCGGCTCTTTTCGGGCATTCTGGTTTCGTTTAATTGGCTTCTCCTCTTTATTCCGATACGGTAGAGTTTTCGAAAACAGAGCGGGGTAGACAGGCAATGACAGACTACATCATCGGTGGAATTCAACAGGTCGGAATCGGTGTTCCGGACGTCGATCCGGCATGGAGCTGGTATCGGAGTCAGTTCGGCGCCGACATAGGCGTCTTCGACGATACGGAGGTCGCCGGTTTAATGACCCGCTACACCGGGGGCGCTCCTCAGAGTCGTAGGGCTGCCCTTGCGATGAACCTTTCCGGGGGCGGGGGATTCGAGATCTGGCAGTTTACGTCCCGGACGCCTACCCAGCCGCCGTTTCAACCGGCCCTCGGCGACCTCGGGATTCTCGCGGTAAAGCTCAAGGCAAAGGATGTCGCTGGAGCCTACGAGCGACTCAAGCGCGCCGGAGACGCCCTGGTTGGGAACGTGGTCGATGCTCCCGGTGGCGGCAGCCACTTCTACGTCCGGGATCCACTGCACAATCTCTTCGAAGTAGTCGAGGGTATCGACTGGTTTGGCCCTCTCCGGAAGAGCCTGGTGGGGGGAGTCGCCGGGGTTACCATCGGCGTCTCGAGTATCGACGACGCGCTTCCCCTCTACCAAGGGGTACTCAAGTACGACCGGATCGTATTCGACGAGACGAAGGAGTTTGCCGACTTCGCGGACCTTCCCGGCGGTATCGGTCGCTTCCGTCGCGTCGTCCTCGGCCACTCGGAGCCCCGAAAGGGTCCCTTCGGAGAGCTGTTGGGTTCGACACAGATCGAGCTCCTCGAGCGCGTTGGGGGAGAGCCCGGGCGCCGGATATTCGACGGACGTTTCTGGGGCGATCTCGGATTTATACACGTCTGCTTCGACGTCCAGGGCTTCGAGGAGCTCAAAGAGTCCTGCTCCAACCATGGCTTTAGCTTGACAATCGATAGCGGAGCTACTTTCGACATGGGGGAGGCCGGCGGCCGATTCGGCTACATCGAGGATCCCGACGGAACCCTCGTCGAGCTCGTAGAGACGCATAGGATGCCCCTGATACCGAAGGTGGGTTTGACCATCGACCTCAAGAAACGCCCCCGGGGTAAGCCGCTTTCGAAGACGCTTCTCAAATTGATGAGGTTCAAGCGGAAAAAATAGGCGGCCGGCT
>CAZTRQ010000004.1:27807-46005 GCA_964616245.1 uncultured Spirochaetaceae bacterium
GCGGCCGGCTCCGTTTGCGGCCGCCTTGGTTCCTCGGCGAGCGTTCGGACTCAGACCGTTACCGGGACTCCTCCGTAGACCTTGGCAATCTTGTCGAAATCCTCGGTCGTGGGATTGAGCGACACGCCCGTGACGTCCCGCATCTCCCGAAAGGCGTCAACCGTCCGTGCGATCTGTTCCTCGTTGTGGGCGGCGGTGGGGATAATCCGAAACATCAAGAGCCCGACGGGAATAACCGGGTACATAACCGCGGTTACGAAAATTCCCTTCTCCCGGAGAAACTTGACCGTCCGCATGCCGACTTGTTCGACCGCCTCGTCGGCGATAGGCATAAAGACCGAGCAGATTGGTGACTCGCCCGGCCCGACGATGTACCCGAGCTCTTTTAGGTCCGCCTTCAGCTTGTCCGAAATCTCCCACACTCGCCGTCGTCGGTCGTCGCCGGCAATTACCAACTCCAAGGTCTTCTCCAGGGCTTTGACGTAGACCATGGGCAGGCTCTTTGCGAAGACCTGCGTCCGGGCGTTGTAGGCAATCCAGTCGACCACCGCCTTTGTCGACGCCGAAAAGCCACCGATGGAGGCGAAGGCCTTGGCGAAGGTTCCGAAATAGACGTCGACTCCGTCCTGGACCCCGAAGTGATCCGCGGTGCCGCGACCTTGCTCCCCCATCACCCCCCAGCCGTGGGCATCGTCCACGAAGAGCCGGGCGCCGTACTTCTCCTTCAAGGGGACTATCTCGTCCAGTTTCGCCAGGTCGCCGGTCATCCCGTAGACACCCTCGGTCAGAATAAGCACGCCCCCCTTTCGGTCGCGGTTCGTCTTCTTGAGAATGGTTTCGAGGCTGTCCATATCGTTGTGGCGGAAGACCCGCAGGTTACCCCGGGAAAGAAAGGCTCCGTCGACGATACAGGCGTGAGCCAGCTTGTCCATTACGATCGTGTCTTCCGGCGACACGAGGGCCTGTATCGTTCCGAGCACACCGAGGTAGCCGTAGTTGAACAGGAAGGCGGCTTCTTTCTCCGAGGCGGCGGCAAGCTTTCTCTCGAGGGCAAGATGGTGCTCGGTGTTTCCGGTCATCATCCTCGATCCCATGGGATTCGAGACGCCGTACTCCTTGATGGCTTCGATGGCCGCGGCGTTGACTTCTTCGGCATCGGCGAGGCCGAGGTAGCTGTTGACCGACCACATAATCCGGCTCTCGCCTTCGAAGACCATTTCGGTGCCGGCTTTCGGCTCCACGATCGGCCGGGTAAAGTAGTGGTCGTCCATCGCCCGAAGAATTCCGAAGTATCCTTGATCGGTGTTGCACTTGGCGAATAGATCGGTCGTCTGATTGTCACTCATTCATTTTCTCCTTTGAGAGAGAATCGCGTCGAGTTCTCCCTCGGAAGCGTCGGGATTGACGACCACCTCCGGCTTTCCAGGCACGACGTCGAAGTCTCGGAACACTCGGTTAATTCCGCCACCCGTTACGTTTAGCATTATTGCGGCATCCTTCTCAATGCGTTTCTCCTCGACGCTCCGGATCAGCCCGGCAACGGCGACCGAGGCCGCCGGGGCAATGTCGATTCCCTCTACCTCGTAGAAGAGGCGCCCGGCGTCCCGCGCCGCGTCGTTGTCCACTCCGAGGATCTCGCCTTCTTCCGCGGTAAGTGCGTCGAAAAGACCCCCGACAAGGGAGTAAGGCGGCCGTCGATTCGAAAGGACCTTCGCGTACATTTCGGCGATCTGGTCCTTCGCCTCCTTTACATCTATCGGAGGCAACTCCCGGCTCCGTGCGCTCCACGCCGAGAGCATCGGTACGAAAGGCTCGTTTTGCACAAGCATAAGCCGCATCTTATTGTCGCCGAAGCGGCCGTCGGAGGTGAGGCGCCTGGTAGCCTCCCAGGCTGCTATCGCGCCGGTTCCGCTCCCGACGGCCTGAAAGTAGTAATCTGGTATCTTCCCCGCAAAGGTCGCCGCCGAAAGAACCGTGGTCCCCATGCCGTCACGACGGGCCACATTCTTCGCACCCCCTTCGGCGACAAAGCCGGGGCGCTCGGCTATACGATCCGCAAGGCGTATCGCGTCTAGATAGTCCGAGTTGCCGGCGGCGGCGATGAGGGCAACCGACGGACCCAGGGGGCTCACCGTCCAGATGGCATTAAGGTTCTGCTCGGGTACGACAACCACCAGGGGAATCCCGTTGTCGGAGCAGACGCGCATGAACGCCCGAGCCGTATTTCCGGCGGAAGCGACGACTAGGGTCTTGCCATACTCCGGCGGCATGCGGCCGCAGACCGAGTACGCTTCGCATTCTTTGAAAGTCCCCGAAAGCATCCCCGCGTTTCGCTCGGGCCAGTATCCGCTAAAGGTGATGATGAGGTCTGACAGCCCCAGTTGCCCCGCCAGACCTTTGCTTCGGTAGCTTACCGGAGCCGAGGAACCCGCGAGTCTACGGCGAAGTGGAAGCCAGTCGGAAAAACGGTAGAGGCCCTCGCTTTCGTCTCCCGGATCCAGGTGCCGCTTTGCGTACTCGGACCGGAGGAATCCACTCTGCGCGGCCCTTGGATTCTCCAAGGGCATTTCCCCTAGAACGCCACCGTCGGCAAAACGCTCGCCGGTAACCAGGCACTGAAGCTGATACTGGTCGGTAATGACGGATTGATCTGCCATTAATCAGTCAATTATGACTGGTCGGCGAAATTGTCAATAAAGGCGGACAATAATTCCGAATATTCATCGGAATCTGACACATTACGCCCCTTTTGCCTCTTTTTGGGGTCCGGGGGTTGATGAATATTTGAATATCGGATTCATTTTGTATAGCCATGGATACCAAGACGCTGGTGCAGGTTGGGAAGGCTCTTTTCGCGCGTTACGGCTATCGCGACGTGTCGATCGCCGACATAGCCCGGGAAGTCGGGATGAGCGTGGGGAGCTTCTACAACTATTTTGAGAGCAAGGAGAAGTTCTACGGAGCGATCCTCGATTCCATCGAGGAAGAGGGAATCAAGAACGCGAACATCGTTGTTCGACGGCTCCACTCTCCGATGAACAAGCTCAAAGCCGTCTACCGCTTCTCGACCCTGGGGCTAAAGAACAACGTAATCCTCCGGGGAGTCATGCTCCGGGACGAGAAATTTCTCTTTCCGGGAATTGCAGGGCGGAGCGACCGCCTTCGATCCCACATCGAGGGACTGGTCCGGGAGATCATTCTCGAAGGAACCTCCAAAGGTGTCTTCCGGACTGGGCTCTATCAGGACCCGGCTAAGATGATTCTCGCCGTATTCGACACCATCGTCGACCGTCTCGAGGAGCCGGATGTCGACATCCTCATTGCCGATATTCTGACCCTACTGCAGCGGGGACTGCGGCGCGCGCTTCGGCTTCGGCGCCGGGACGAGCGAGTCGACAGGAGGAACCGCCGAAGAGGGGGAGGCGACATGTCCTAGCTCCGGGTAACGAGATCGTCGTAGATCCGGCGAATCTGATCGGCGTATTCAGGTGGCGCCAAGAGGTGCCCCCATCCCATCTGGAGCTGAAAAATACCGTCGTAGGCGGAGTCGTGGTTGCTAATCAACTGATAGGGGATTCCTTCGTCGTCGAGGTGCGAGGTCACCAACCGCGCTTCGATTTCGTTGCGGAACTCCAGAATACGCTCGTTTTCCTTTTCTTTCATCCCGGGGCATTGTAGTACCCCGCTATCCTAGACTCAAGAACCGGTTCCGACCCGGGCCTTGACTGTTCGGTCTGTATAGATTTGTGCACAACCCTGCATATTGACATTACCGGCAACTAGCGCTAAGTTGGCCTATTATCAACACAAGCGGAGGGTCAACATGGGACTTTTGACCTGGGTTGCCCTACCTCTTGCTGGTGTGATTCTAGGTTGGTCAATCCGATGGCTGTACGCCAAATTTCAACTTTCTTCCTCGGAGCAAAAGGCTGAAAGATTAAAGCGAGATGCCCAGAAGGAAGCGGAGGCCAAAAAGCGAGAGATACTGCTTGAAACCAAGGATGAGCTCCTAAGGGAGCGTAACGAGCAAGAGAGGGAGCTTCGAGAACGAAGAAACGAGTTGCAGCGATTCGAAAAACGGCTGCTGCAGCGAGAAGAGAACTTAGAGCGGAAGACGGCGTCCGTGGAGGAGCAGCAAGCGTCCTTCGGAAAGATAGAGACCGAACTTGCTGAACGGGAAGCCGGCATTCAAGACCAGGAGGAGCACTGGCGCAGGGAGCTGGAAACGGTATCCGGACTAACTCCGGAGCAGGCTAAAAAACTCATTGTAGATTCTCTCGCCGACGAAGCACGTCACGAGGCGCAGGGAGTCATCAACAGGATAGAGCAGGAAGCCGCCGTTACGGCAGACCGGGAAGCGAGAGAAATTCTCGTTTCGACGATCCAGCGCATGGCCTCGGAAGTAAACGCCGAGGTTACGGTAACCTCCGTCAGTCTTCCGAACGACGAGATGAAAGGGCGGATAATCGGCCGGGAAGGTCGAAACATTCGAACCCTCGAAACGCTCACCGGTGTCGACATCATCATCGACGATACGCCCGAGGCGGTCGTCGTCTCCTGTTTCGACCCGGTCCGGAAGGAAATCGCTCGACGCTCACTCGAACGCCTCATCGCCGACGGCCGCATCCACCCCACCCGGATCGAAGAAGTGGTCCAGAAGGTAACCGGGGAGATAAGCCAGTCGATCTACGACGAGGGCGAGCGGGTCCTCTACGAGCTCGGTATCCACAACATGAAGCCGGAAGGCATTCGTGGCATCGGACGCCTGCAGTTTCGCACCAGTTACGGGCAAAACGTCCTCGCGCATAGCAAAGAAGTTGCTATTCTGTCGGGGATGATTGCCGCAGAGGTTAGGGCCGATACGGATCTATGCCGTCGAGCGGGTCTTCTCCACGACGTGGGGAAGGGCATCGAAAGCGACGGGGACAGCAACCACGTGGAGCTTGGCGTCGAGCTGGCGAAGCGCATCGGTGAGGACGGCAAACTGATTAACGCCATCGCGGCGCATCATGGCGACGTTCCCCACAGCTGCATCGAGTCGGTCGTCGTCCAGGTCGCGGATGCGCTGTCCGCCTCTCGGCCGGGTGCCCGGCGGGAGACGCTGGACAACTACATCAAGCGACTGGAAAACCTCGAGCGGATCGCCGAGGACTTCGACGGCGTGGACAAGGCGTACGCGATCCAGGCGGGGCGGGAGCTTCGCATCATGGTCGACCACGAGCAGGTCACAGACGCCGAGGCCAAGGAGATCGCGAAGGAGATCGCCCGGAGAATCGAGGCCCAGCTTCGGTACCCCGGACGCATCAAGGTCACGATGATCCGAGAGACGCGTATCGTTGAGTACGCACGGTGATTCGATAAGGGTTCTCTTCCTCGGCGACATCGTCGGCTCCCCGGGACTCCGGGCGGTCGTCACGATGCTCCCGGGGATTATCCGAGATGTCGGCAGTGACCTCGTCGTTATCAACGGCGAGAACGCTGCCGACGGTTTCGGTCTTACCGAAGAGCAGGCGACCCAAGTCTTCGGCGTCGGCTGCGACGTCATCACCACGGGCAACCACGTCTGGCAACAATCCTCCTTTACCGACGCCCTGGAGCGACAGGAGCGTATTCTCCGGCCCGCCAACTATCCCCCGGGGGTTCCGGGACACGGGGTCTGCGTCGTCGAGGCCAAGGGCGTAAAAGTCGCCGTTATGAACCTTCAGGGGCGGCTTCGGATGCCGATTACCGACTGCCCCTTCCGGAAGGCCAAGGAGCTTCTGCGGAAGGTAAAACAGGAGGTCGCCTTCTCCTTAGTCGATTTCCACGCCGAGGCGACGGAGGAGAAAGAGGCCTTAGCGTACTACCTCGACGGCGAGGTGGCGGCCCTTGTCGGCACCCATACCCACGTCCAGACCGCCGACGAACGGATCCTCCCGAAGGGAACCGCGTATCTGACGGATCTCGGCGCCTGCGCCCCCAGAAACAGCGTTATCGGCTTCGACGGTGATATTTCTGTTCAACGGGTCCTAACCCATATTCCGATCCGGAACGAGGTTCCAAACCAACCGGCGGACATAAACGGCTTTATCGTCGACGTCGAGATCGCAAATGGCCGGGCAGTAGCCGTCGAGCGGCTCCTTCGGCACTCCCTCGTCTGAGGTTTCGGCGGGACGTGACCCTTCTCGAAGCGCTTCGGAGGCGATACCCCTACAGCGACAAAGAGTTTCTCTTGGCAAAGATCCTCTGCGGCGAGGTGCTGATCGACGGCGTCCGGCTGACGGACCCCAAAACCCAGCTCCCCAAGGGGGCCGCCCACGGAGAACTAGAGGTAACCTTCCTTCGGCGGCGCTACGTCTCGAGGGGGGGAGAAAAACTCGAAGCCGCCCTCCGGGAGTTCCGGGTTATCCCCGCCACCGGTGTATTCTTAGACGCCGGAGCATCGACCGGCGGTTTTACCGACTGTTTGCTTAAACACGGCGCCGCTCTCGTCCACGCAGTCGACGTCGGTCGGAACGAGCTCTCCCCCTCGCTCAGGCAGGATCCCCGGGTTATCCCCCACGAGGGGACCAACATCATGGACCTCGAGGGCCTCGATCCCCGGCCGTCGATCGCGGTGTGCGATATCTCCTTTCGGACGGTACGGAAGGTTGTCGCGAAGCTCCTCGAGTTGACCGACGGGGGGGAGGCGATCACCCTTGTTAAACCGCAGTTCGAGCTCGCCGGGCGCCGGGGGCAGCAGCAGACGCAGGAGTTCGACGGCGTCGTTCGTGACAGCGCCCTCCTCGGGGAGCTGCTGCGGACCGTCGTCTCCGAGCTCCAAAGCGACGGCATCGTAGCGACGGCGTGGATGCTCTCCCCGATTCGGGGTCGCCGGGGCAACCGGGAAGCATTTTTTCTTTTTCGGCCCCGGGAAAGGGGCCGGGAGAAAGACTGGGAAAGGGGCGGGGGGTCCGTTCTTGGACCCGAGGATATCGAGGTCGAAGAACTCTAGCCGAAGGAGTCCCGGGTCAGCGGCTTGCCGATAAACAGTCCCTCGACACCCAGGTATTCGACCAGCTGCCCCTCGATAAGAATCTGTACCCCCTCGACGGTCGAGAACTCCGTCGTCGAATAGACGATCTGCTGCAACTGGGCCATCAGCCCTTCGAACCCCATCGGGTTAAAGCGAAACTCCTCGCTGAAGTTCAGGTACGCGACCCGGTCCCGGACCGCCGCCGAGAGGAGGCGGGTACCGTCGGGAATCAGATTCAGGAGGCCGAGGTTCAGCTCGTCGCTGGTGGGGCCTTCGAGAAGGGTGTTCAAGGTCTCCGTCATCGGGTTGTTCGTGTATGCAACTTCCCGGATTACACCTTCGGGATAGATCGTGCCCTGGTCGGTAACCCGAATAAAGTAGATGTTGGAGTCTCGGCGCCGGAGCTCCGGATCCTCTGTGGAGCCTCCGGGATCGGTATCCGGCCGTTGGGGCACCCCGGCGGGTCCCTCCTCCACGTCGGGAAGTTCTTCCGCCTCGTCCCGACCCTCCGGATCGGCCGGCGGAACCGGCTCCGGGGCAGTTTCCGGCGGTAAATCGACTATTCTCGGCGTCTCGCCGGGCTCTTCGGGTTCATCGACTCCCTCGGAGCCGCCGTCCGGGTCGACTTGGACAATCTCCGGCTCCTCTTCGCCGTCGAAGCGGTCCCGGAGCACGTCGACGAGCCCCGTAGTCTCGAGGACGTTTTCGATGGTGGTGCGGTTGTAAAGAAAGACTACGAGTACGAGGAGTAGGAATGCGAGCCAGAAGAGGACGCCGAAGGAGGCTTTCTTCCTACTTTTTGTCTGTCGTTGCGCCATGCTATCATAACTATCGACGACATCTCAGTTCCCATTGAGAGGTCGTACCGTGGGCCAAAGGAGAATCTCTTTGAATCGTCAGTCTTACAACCTCGGGGTGCAGCCCCTATGAGAGAAATTCGAGGTATCTCGGTATCACCGGGTATCGCCATCGGCAAGGCGTTTATCTACGTCGACGACTTTCCAAAGGTCCCGGAATACGAGATCGACGCCGCCGCCCTGGAGGACGAGGTTTCGCGGCTCCACGCGGCGGTGGCGGCCGCTCGGGAGGAGCTCGATTCCCTCCGCGATATGCCGGGGTACCGCTCCCAGCGTGTTCACGAGCAGCTTCTCGATTCCCACGTCTTGATGCTCGAGGACCCCGACTTTCTCGGTAGTGTGGAGAATCGGATTCGTACAGAACAGTGTAACGTCGAGAAGGCGCTTTCCACGGTAACCAACGAGTATGTTGCCAGTCTGGATGCCAGGGGAAGCCGGTACCTCCGGGAGCGCTCCGCGGACCTCCAGGACGTCTGCCGGAGAATCATGAACCACCTGCTTTACCGGGAGCATATCTCCCTGGTTGACCTCGAAGAGCCGGTGGTCTTGATAGCCCACGACCTTCTCCCCTCGGTTGCCCTCACGATTCCCCGGGATAAAGTGCTCGGAATCGCCATGGATGCCGGGGGCCGGACGTCTCACACGGCGATTCTGGCCCGGGCCTTCGAAATACCGACTATCGTCGGCTGCAAAGAGGTCAGCTCCCGGGTTCGCTGGGGAGACGATGTCGTCGTCGACGCAAATCGAGGGATGGTGGTCCTAGGGCCCGGGGAGGGGACGATCCAGCACTACCTCGAGGTCCAGGCGGAATGGAAGAGCCGGGAAGCGGATCTTCTCGGACAAACGGATAAGCCGGCGATTACGACCGACGGGTCGCACATCCGGATGATGGCCAATATCGAGGTTCCCGACGAGGTGGACTCAGTACTCTCCCACGGCGCCGACGGGATCGGGCTCTACCGGTCGGAGTTCCTCTTTCTCTCTCCGGGGCGAATTCCTTCGGAAGACGAACAGTGCGAGGCCTACGCCTCGGTCCTTACCGCGTTGGGTGACAAGCCGGTTACCATCCGCACGCTGGATATCGGCGGTGACAAGGTCGTGCCGGAGCTGGCCGAGGTCGTGGAACGGAATCCGATCCTCGGGTGGCGGGCGATCCGCTTTTCCCTGGACCGGAAGGACATTTTTCGGCAACAGCTCCGAGCCCTCTATCGAGCCTCCGTTCGGGGAAAGCTTCGCATAATGTTTCCTATGATCTCCGGAATCGAAGAGGTCTGGCAGGTTTACGAAATCGTCGACTCGGTAAAATCGGAGCTTACCCGGGAGGGTACTCCCTTCGACAACGACGTTCCTCTCGGAATAATGATAGAGGTCCCCTCGGCGGCGATGACGGCGGACATTCTGGCCAGGGAGGTCGCCTTCTTTTCCATTGGCACGAACGACCTCATCCAGTACACCGTCGCAGTCGATCGGGGAAACGAAAAAATCGCCTACCTCTACGAACCCTTTCACCCCGGGGTCCTTCGGCTTCTCAAAAAGGTTGTCCTCGCCGCCGCGGAGGCCGATATTCCGGTTTCCCTCTGTGGTGAGATGGCGGGGGACCCGGTGGCCACGCTAGTCCTCCTTGGCCTCGGCGTGGACGAGTTCAGCATGAGCTCGGCGCTCATTCCCGAGGTAAAGCGGATTCTGCGAATGGTTTCCCGCCGGGAGGCGGAAGAGGTCGTCGAGACGATCATGGGGATGCGCTCCTTTCGCGAGGTGGATAGCTTTATCGCAGATCTAATGGAGCGACAGTTTGATGTTATTACACGATAATACCCGGGTAGCCCATCCGGCGCCGCTGGTTGCCATAGTCGGACGCCCGAATGTTGGGAAGTCCACCTTATTCAATCGTCTTGTTCGAAGGCGCACCGCCATTACCCATCCTACACCGGGGGTCACCCGGGATATCGTCGAGGAAGTGGTAAGCCTCGGGTCTCGGAGGGTTCTCTTTGCGGATACCGGAGGTCTCTCCCGGGAGGGAGATGCCTTGATGCACCTCGTCGCCCAGCGGAGTATCGGTATCCTCGCCCGGGCCGACCTTATTCTCTTCGTCGTCGACGTCACCGACCTGACTCCCGAAGACGAGGAGTTCGCCCAGGAGCTCATCCCCTATCGGGACAGAGTGTTGGTGGTCGCGAACAAGGTCGACTCGGAAAAACGAGAAGAGCTCCTCGGAGAGTGCTATTCCCTGGGCTTCGCGGCGGTTCTCCCTGTGTCCGCGGAGCACGGTCGCGGGATGGACGAGTTGCACGACGCCGTTTTGACGGCTCTACCGGAACCCAAAGAGTTCGAAGGGGAGGGTGACGACAGCGTGCCGCCTCCGGTCGTTCCCCGGGTCGCGATCCTTGGCCAACCGAACACCGGGAAGTCGACGCTTCTCAACGCGCTTTTGGGGGAAGAGCGGGCTCTGGTCTCCGAGATTCCGGGCACGACTCGGGACAAGGTTTCGAGCCTCGTAAACTGGAAGGGGAAGGAGCTGGTGATGGTCGACACCGCGGGGATCCGCAGAAAGTCGCGTGTCTCCGACGACCTCGAATACTACTCGGTAAACCGCTCCATCCACTCGATCGACGAGGCGGACATCGTCCTCTTGATGGTCGACGCGGAAAAAGGCCTCGCTTCCCAGGACAAGAAAATCGCCTCCCTGGCGGTAGAGAAAGGGCGGGGAGTCGTCTTGGTCTTGAACAAGTGGGATCTCGTGCCCCCGCTTCCCAACGCCTTCCGGGCGATCAAGGACCGTATCGAATACCTCTTTCCGGTTCTTCATTTTGCCCCCGTTGTGCCGATCTCGGCCCACACCGGCGAGAATCTCGATAAGCTGATCCAGACCGTCTTCGGCGTCTACACCCATCTGAACCACCGAGTCGATACGGGTCCCCTCAACCGGTCTTTCCAACGCTGGGTCGACAGGTATCCCCCTCCGGTGGTCCGCGGCGGTCGGATAAAGCTTCGCTACATAACCCAAGTCTCCGCCAATCCGGTAACCTTCGTCGTGTTTACGAACCGCAAGGGCCTGACGCAGGAGTACATAAGCTACCTAAAGAACCACATCCGAAAAGAGATTGGCTTTACCGACGTTCCCATTCGACTCGATGTCAGGACACGAGACGTTGAACCGAGGGGCAGAACTGGTCGATAGTAGGAGGAGAATGGTACGAATTGTCGCCTATCTGTTGATCATCCTCTCTCCGGGCCTTCGACTCGCCGCCGTCGAGCTTTATACGGCACCCCAATCGCAGCTCCACGACACCCAGGACGCCAGGCTCTTTCTGCAGGATACAGTCTTCGGGGCTCGGGACGAGGTCCTCGGCTTTAGAGACCGTATCGTCCGACAGCAGTCGGTACCGACCCGGGTTCGCGTTTCGGTAGAGCAACAGAACGACAGCTTCTACCTTGTCTTTGCCAACCAACTCGGGGACGCCTTTCCTATCTACAGCCGGGGCAGCTACGTCATCAAGAGAAACATGGCCGACGGCTCCTTCGTGCAATTCAAGGTATTCCTCCAAAGTGACCCCGGGTTTTTTGCCCGGGTTTTCCCCGACGGAGAGCGCGCCGTCATGGACATCTACCTTGCCGGCTCCCGGGTCTACAGCGGAATCCTGCTTCCCAGCTCCTTCGAGGAGCTGCTCATAGCTCCCTTCTCTCAGATTGTCTCGCAGAGCCGGGGACTGGTGCGTTGGGACCTGGTCTACCCCTCCGTCTCGCCCGAGGCTTACGAGGATGTTCGCTCGATGGTCGAGGAGACTCGACGAATGCTTCCTTACCTCCCGGACGCTGAGGACGGCGCCATGGACGAGCACGGTCGCCTGGTCTTTATCGAAGACCTGGTGCTCCAGGAGGGGCAGCCGGGGTTCAACTGTTCAGGATTTGCCAAATGGATAGCCGACGGCCTCTACTATCCCCGGCACCGGCGTTACCTTCCGATCGATCCGCTTAAAGAAAAGCATCTCGGCCTCCGGGGCCACCAGTGGTCGAATCGCCTCGAAGGGGAGAGGGATCCCTACTTCGGCCTCGACTGGACCCGCAACATCGCCCGCAGCCTCGATGCGGGGCTTCCCCATCCGGAGTTCGCCGACGTCCGGCAGGTCCCTTTTTCTCGCTACATCGAGGACGTCGGCTATCCCCTCGAAGACCTCAGCCGAATTCTCTATTTCCTGGCCATCCAGGAGCCGGGAAACGTCTACCTTGGCTCAGTCAACAGACCCTTCGGCTCGAACCCCGTGCTCCACCAGCACGTCCACGTTGCAGTCTTCTTTCCCTACTTCGACGAAGAAGGGCGGTTTCATTCCGTCGTTATGGAGCGAAACGTCGAAACCGGTGTCGAGAGCCTCAATCGACGCTATCCCGGGAACAACGTGCACCTGGTGCGAATACAGGCTTCCGGTGCATTCCGGCTTCCTCAGATTGAATATTCTCGCTAACTGAGCTATTTTAAGCCAATATGAGGCGCGCCCTCGCGGTAGCGGCGCTTGGTTGTCTCCTCGGTCTGGCAAGCGTAAGCGCCCAAGACCGTGAGTTGTTCCTCGAGGCGGAAAACCGCTACAGCGCCGGAGACTACCTGCTAGCCATACAGCGTTATGACAATCTCATCGACGAGTATCCCCAATCGGAATTCGTCCCCGACGCCCAGTATCGAAAGGCGGTGAGTCTCTATCGCGTCGGGCGCTACAGCTCGTCCTTGGCGCTTCTTCGTCGCGTCGAGACCCGGTTTCGGTCCACGCGCTACCTTCCGTTCGTTCCCTTTTGGAAAGGGGTAAACCTCTACGCTCTCGATCAATTTGAACAGTCTATCGAGGAGTTAACTCGCTTCCTTGGACTCGACGTCGGTGCGCCGGAGCTTACCCGTGCCTACCTCTACCGCGCTCTCAGCCGAATCGCCTTGGGGCAGGAAGAGGGGGCAGCGGAGGACCTTCGCATAATCTTTGACTCTCGTACGCCGGAGGAAGAGCCCTACGCCGCGACGCTCTTGGCGTCTCTCTTGGTGCAGAACGGCGAGCTCGAGGAGGTCTTGGCCCTTGCCGAACCCGTTTCCCTCGACCGGTTCGACGCGACCTGGAGGCCTCGCTTTTCTCTGTACGTCGCCGAGGCGTTTCTTGGCCTCGGGGACACGCAAGAGGCGTCGGACCGCTTCCGCTCCCTTCTGGAAGGGCCGCCGGAGGTTGCGGCGGTGGCGTACCGGCGACTCTTCACCCTCGTCTCGCCGGAGGAACGCCAATCTCTGGTAGAAATGGCCGAGCTTTCCTTTGCAAGCCAACCGAGAGTGCTGCAGGACCTCTGGCTCCGCCTCGGTTCGGAGAATTACTCCGAGGGACGCCTCGAAATCGCCGAGCTCTATCTTCGGCGGGCCTGGTCCGCCCGGGAGAGCTACGAGAGAACTGAAAGCCGAGAAGATGCGGTGACCGCGGCGGTCTATCTGGGGCGTACCCTCTCGGACCAAGGGAGGCAGGACGCGGCGGACGCCCATTTGGACGAGGCCCTTCGCTGGAGTAACCGGGAGTCTCCGGCCCTGCTTCTTCGGCGCGCCGTCCTGGACGTCGATCGAGAGCAGTGGTCCGCCGCCGCCGGCGCTCTCGAATCCCTCCTGGAGCGCTTTCCCGACTTCGGTCGGGAGTCCGTTGCCCGGTACCACTTGGCCTACTCTTACTTCTACCTCGGTCGCCTACAGGATGCCCAAGAGACCCTGGAAACCGTCGATCCCGAGACGATACCGGAGGCTCAGTACCATTGGTTCCGTTACCTCCTCGCCCGGGAGTCCGACCGTATCGACGAAGCCCTCGGACATCTCCGGGCATACTTGCGGCTGCGTCCGAACGACACGGAGGGAGGAGTAGCATATCTAACTCTTCTCTATCGGAACGGGCGGCACACAGAGGTCGTGCGAGAGGCGGATGGGCTGAAGGAACGAGGTCTTGCCACCGGAATTTTGGACTATCTCGCCTCCTTGTCTCTCGTCGCCGAGAAACGCTACCAAGAGGCCGCCGAGCGATTTCAGGGCGTGCTGCCGCTTTTCGAGGCGCCCGAACCGCCGTCGGAGCTTCGAGGCCTCGAAGCCTCCACCTTGTACTACTACGCCTGGTCGGAGTACCGAATCGGTAACTACGCCGCCGCCCGAAACGCTCTTTCGCGTTTTATGCGCAGGATAGAGAGTCACTCCCTGCGTCCCCGGGCGCTCTACCTCCTCGGTCAGGTTTCCTATGCCGAAGGGGACCTTCAGGCCGCGGAAGCGGCTTTTCGCAGGGCGATCTCCTCCGAAGGGGCAGGAGACGCCCTTGTGGCGGAGGCGACCTTCGTCTTAGGGCAGCTCTATCGCCTCCAGGGGGACGACGACGCGGCTCTTCGGGAGTTTAGCACCGTCGTTACCAGATGGGGCGATACCTCCCCCCTTGCCGACGACGCCCTCTTCGAAGCAGCGCAGATCCATAACGAGGCGGGGCGCATCGATCGAGCCGTCGGGCTTCTCCTCGAGGTGTACCAACGCTACCCCCGGAGCCCCCTCGGGGAGGAGGCTCTCTACCGCCGAGGAGAACTTCTCCACAACGACGGCCGCTATTCGGCGGCCCGGGATGCGTTTTTTGAGTACCGCCGTAACTATCCCGCCGGCCGATTCGTCGACGCCTCGCTTTACTGGGGCGGTGTCGCCTCTTTCGAGACGGGGGAGGAAACCGGGGCTCTCCTCCTCTGGGAGCGACTCAGCGAAGACTATCCCTCGAGCCCCTTTCGCGGAGAAGCGCTGGCGAGGGCGGCGGATCTCTACGAAGACCGGGGCGATCTCCGAAAAGCTCTCGACAGCCTTTCCGAGCTCTCCTCCCGGTACCCCGAGCAGGCCGAGGCGGTGGATGCGCGGAAACGGACCGACGAGTTGATTCTCCGAATCGGAGGTCTTTCGGAAGAGGAGGCTCGTCTCTGGGTCGCTATCGACGACGGGGATAGATCCCAGAGCCCCGCCGGACGAGATGCGATTCTGCAGCTCGCCGCCTACATCCTCTACGAAGGAAGTGCCGACCGGGTTAGCAGCGCCTTGGTGGTGGATCTCCTCGAAGAGACAGCTGAACGGGAGACCGAGACGCCGAGAGACGCGGCCCAAGCCCTGTTTTATCTCGGAGAGTTTTCCGCCCGAAGCGGAGAGCTCGAGGAGGCGGCTCGATTCTTCTTGAACGCCGCCGGGGCCGGCTCCGGAGACCTCTCGGCCCGGTCCCTCTATAAGGCCGTGGAGATGAAGACCCGATCTCGGCGCTTCGACGAGGCTCGAGAGATTCTCCAACGGATGGAGAATGCCATTCCGGGCTCTGATTGGACCGCCGAGGCCCGTCGGATACTCAGGGGGGCAGACTCTTGAGGAATCAGCGTCTCGGTGTTCTTTTCGGTGTTCTTCTCTGTGGTGTTGTTTTGGTCGCCGTACCTTCCTTCGGGCAGACGGCGTTTCCCGGAGAAGAGAGCGTATTGGAGCAAGGCAACATCGTTCTTCCGGAGGAGCTTCTGCGGATCGAGGAGGCGTCGCCGGAGGAGCTCGACGCGGACCTGCCGGAGCTCGAAGACACGCGCATGGCGGCCCTCGATCTGCCCCTTCCCGAGCCCGGGGAGCTGGATATCCCCGGGGAGCTTTTTCGCGTACCGCCACCCTCCGGTGCGGCCCTCTCCCCCGGTGCTCGAACCGCCGGAAGCCTCTACAGCAACGGCCTCTTCGGAGCCGGCTCGATGAGCTACATCGTCGGGGCAATCTCCCTCTATCGCATCGGGGCCACTCCGGGTTTCCAGTTCGACTTTAGCCACGAGGCCCGGGATGGCTACAATTTCGAAGAGCCGGGTAACGGCTTCTTCGACCGCGATGACCGCATCGGGATCGCGGTATCCGGACGGGGAGAGAGTCTCGGCGGCGAAGTTCAGGGCCGATTCGCCGAGGTCGAGAACGGTTTTCAAGGGCTCTCGGGCTACTATTCGGCGACCTCCCGGGGTGTCGACGGGGCAGCGGTGATGGACTATGCCGCGTCGCCTATAGCGACGGTGACCGCCGGTGGGAGCATTTCGACGTCTCAGCGGATTTACAATAGCGACGGCGCCTCTGCGTCGCCCCGGGATTCGGAGCTCATCTTCTCTCCCGAGGCGAGTTTGATTATTTCGACGGAAACTACGGATACCACTCTTGCGGCGAGCTATCGATTCCGTTCCGTCGACGGGAGCGACGAAACCGAAGATCTCATCCAAACCCTCCGGGGCTCGATTGGTACCGAGACATCCTTCTGGGAAAACCTTCTTCTGTCGGCGGACGTCGGTGTCGCTTGGCGAATAGGAGATGTCCCGGTTATGCCCTTCTCCCTTGGTGCTACGGCGATTCTTGCCGACAGTCTGACCCTCGAGGTTGGCGGTGGTTACGAATCGCGAGAGCGTTCCTACGGCGAAGAGTGGGGGCGGTTACCGTTCCTCTCCGTCTCGGACCGCGGGGGCAATCTGCTCCTCCGGCAGGATGCGTGGCTCGTCGGCGGCTCGGTCAGCATGAACATCGTCGATCAAAGCGCTACCCTGGAGATGGGCGCCGACGTCGAGGAGCGCTACGACGTCATCGACATCGACCGTTACGACCCGACTACGGGCTTCTACGAGTACGATACGCTGACCCGCCGACGCCTTATTCCCCGGGCTTCGTTGCTCCTGGAAGGCAGTTGGTGGCGAAGCCGCTTTTCCTGGAACGCCATTCTCGGGGAGCGGAGCAATCTCGAAGCTCCTCAGACCCTCGGCGTCGACTTTAGCGTGGCGAATCGTGACGAAACGCTACGGGGAGACGCAAATGTTTCAGCCGACGTCTACAATACGGTCGTCGCCCCGGAATTGACCCTCGCGGGTCGTCTCTCTGCGACGGATTCCATCGAGATTTCCGTCGAGGTTCGAGATATCCTTTCCTTCTTTCTCGACGACGGACGTCCGGCTATCGGCAAAGAGGTAACCACGGATCTTCCCTTTATCGAGCCCGGATTCCTCTTCGCCGTTCTGACCCGCATTAATCTGTAAGGAGTTGTCTATGCTTGATCTGCTGAACCGTGGCGGATTGCTTATGTATGCTATTCTCGGTCTTTCGATTATCGCCGTGGCTATCGTCATCGAGCGACTTCTCTATCTTAAAAAGATAAAAGGAGACGAGGGGCCGTTAATTGGCCGACTGAAGAGCACCCTCGAGAAGAGCCATTTCGACGAGGCCCTCGCGATTTGCGAGGCGAACCCGAGTCCTTTTTCGAACCTGATGAAGGTGGCCATCGAGCACCGTCATTACTCCGAAGAGTCAATAAAGGACGCGATTACCGATGCCGCCAACATGGAGATACCGCGACTCGAGCGATACCTGTCGTTTCTCGGCACAATCGCCCACATTGCGCCTCTCTTGGGTCTCCTCGGAACCGTTACGGGAAACATCCGTGCCTTCGGCGTCCTCGGAGACTTCGAGGCCGCCGGCGGGAACCCGGCGCTTCTCGCCCAGGGTATCTCGGAAGCGCTGCTGACAACCGCCGCCGGGCTCGTTGTCGCGATCCCGAGCATCATTTTCTACAACTATCTCGTCAGCCGGGTAAACCACATGATTATCCGATTCGAGAATCGCGTTACCGAGTTGGTGTTGCTGATAAAGGGTGACCGCCGTGCGGTTCAATAGACGCCTCAAGCCGACGGTTGTCGTCGACTTGGTGCCGATGATCGACGTCGTGTTCCAGCTCGTCATCTTTTTTATGGTGTCGAGTACCTTCATCATGACACCGGGAATCGCTCTCGATCTTCCGACATCGACCTCTTCGGAGCCCGTGGTGATGGACCGTCTGGTCGTCACGGTGGTGTCCCCAGAGGAGGTATACGTTAACCGGGACCGGACGGACCTCGAAAGCCTCGGAGGCGTTCTCGACGAGCTTACGCCCACCGAGGAAGAGGCCGCGGCGGTTCGGAGCGTGGTTCTCGAGGGGGCCCGAAACGTTTCCTACGAGGTTCTGGTCTCGGTTCTCGATGAGCTTCGTTCCCGGGGGTACCGAGCGGTCAACCTAAGGACGCTACCCGCAGAATGATACACCAAGAACGGGGCAGACTATCGATAGCCGTCGGCTTCTCGGTGGTCGTCCACGTAGTTGTAGCAGTTTTCTCCGGCTTCTTTGCCTCCCCTCCCGCGCTCCCGGACTACCTTCCGCCGCTGCGGGTAGAGCTGAACGTCCCGGAGCCACTCGAGCCGGAGCCCGCTCCGGTTCCCGAGCCGGAAGCACCGGCTCCCGAGGCGCCCCCGGAGCCGCCCCCGGTTCCCCAGTCCGAGCTTCCGGCGCCGGCTCCCCAAGCCCCGGCGCC
>CAZTRQ010000005.1:0-2191 GCA_964616245.1 uncultured Spirochaetaceae bacterium
ATTCGCAGATCGGCGGGCGTAAGGGCTCCGCTGTGCTCGTCTATGAGCTCCCCATCACCATCGATAAACAGAAGCGTGGCGCGCCGGGCGGCCGTGTACCCCGCGGCGAAGGCCAGGCCTTCTTCGGTGGCTACGTCGGCTACCCGAATAAGAAGCTCCCGATCCGAATAGTCTCCGCTTATTCGTTCGACATTTCGCCTGAGCTCCGTGCAGACTGGACAGGTTATGTCGTGAACCTGCACGACCGCAGGCGTTCCCGTACCGACGACGGAAAGGTCAAGAACCTTTTCTTCCCGCATATTCAAGGCAAAAAGAGCACCACCCCCGACGGCCAAAACCGCCGCGGCGATGAGAGCCCCCCGTAGAGCCCGGATTCGTTTCCGGCGCTTCGCCCGCTGCGCCTTCTCCTCTCGCTGCTTCTCCCGATTGGCGGGAGATCCTTTGAGGGTGCTCTTCTTCGAACGTGCTCTGGACATGGCCTCAAACCTCACTATTAGAGTAAGCTATATCTAAGGTAATCCAGGTCCGCCGGGAGACCAAGTTGTTTCGAGAGAAAGGCTAGTGGGTGGAAGGAGCCTCGCGGCCGGAATACCGCCCTTCGAGGTACTCCCGGTACCAGTACAGCGCGCTCACCATCACAGCGTGGTTAAGGAACTCCTTCCGTTCCCCGGAGAGAACTTCTGCCACGGGGACCAGTTCGGCGTCGACAATCTCGTTCTGATCGAGAGACTGAGACGATCGTGGTTTTACGTCCCGGGCGAGGAAGGTAAGGGCTTCGTTGTTCATAAAGGCAGGATTCGGGTTTACCGCGCCGAGAAAGAGGGCGTCGGCGGCCGTGTAGCCGGTCTCCTCTTCGAGCTCCCGCAACGCCGCGAGCTTCGGGTCCTCCCCGGGGTCGACGACGCCACCGGGAAACTCCAGGGTGACGAAACCGCCCCCCTGCCGGTACTGTCGCACCATCACCAGGCATTCGACGCCGTCGGCCCGAGTTACCGGGGCGATAACGTTGGCCCAGTTCGGGCTGTCGAGGTAGACGAAACTATGACGCCGGCCGTCGGAGGCTTCCCGGTCGGCCTTCATCACCTGAAAAATGTGGGCGTCGTAGATGTGTTCTACGCCGTGCTCTTTCCAACGGAGGTGTTCGTGTTCTTGCGACATAGAATCCGGCTAATTGGCGGTCCGAAGCGGGTACTCTTCCGAAATGTAGCTTCCGGAGAAGTCGTTTATCTCCCGAATCCAATCGAGAAATTTGGACGCTTCCGATTTATCGCTATAAGGGCCGACGCGCAGCCGATAGAAATCTCGCCCTTCGACACTCTTGGACGTTATCCGGCCACTGAGGCGCTCCTCCTCGAGACGAAGCTTCGCCTGCTCTACGGTATCACGACTCGGCGAAGAGATCACCTGAATCCAGTACTCGGTAACCCTGACGCGCCGGGGCTCGGTTACCGTCGGCGCGGCGCGAACCGGCTGGGGCCGGGCCGGCGCTTCTACCGGTGCGGGCCTCGCTTCGGGCGTCTCGGGTGCCGCGGTGGTTACCGGCGGGAGGTCCCGATCCCGAGCCGCATCGGCGTCCTCCTCTGGAGCAGGACCCTGCGCCGGCAGCTCCTCGGATACCGCCTCATCTTCGTCGCCGTAGATGATAATAATCGGTTCGTCCTCGTCGGGATCCGGAGGACGAAACTCCGGCGGCGCCGCGTCCGGGGCCCGCAGATACTCGATCGGGTCGAATTCTTCGTCGTCTCCCCGGGCCGCTGCGAGCACCCCACCTTCATCTGTCCGGGGATACAACAAAAAGAGGCCGACGCCCAAGACGAGGGCTACGAAAAAAGCAATGCTGGCGATAACTATCAGACTTCGGTACCGTTCCACCGTCTCCCACCTATCTATCGAGAAGGCCGATTGATTGGAGCCGCCCCTCGAGACGTTCCCGTGCCCCTTCGTTCTTTACAATATGAATATCGACACTTTCGGAGTAAGAATGAGGCCCCAGGTGCCGTTGCGTCCAAAATCGCCGGAGGATATCCAGCGTCGTAAGCCCATCCCTCTTCCGGGCCCGGAGCAAGCGCCGGAACCACGATGCCTCGACCCAGACGACGAGATCGCAGAGGGTGTGGAGTCCCATGTAGAAGATGAGGGCGGCGTTGATGATGATGTCTACCTCGCCCCGGGCGGGGTCGGAGGTCCGGGC
>CAZTRQ010000005.1:2291-29046 GCA_964616245.1 uncultured Spirochaetaceae bacterium
GGGTCGGAGGTCCGGGCCGCGATTTCCGCGGCCAGAAGGCGCTTCATTTCGGGGTGAACGATGGCTTCGAGAGCTTTACGGGCCTTCGTATTGGAAAAGACGATCCGACCGAGGGCCTTCCGGTCGATCCGGGAGTCCGAGGCAAGAATACCCGGGCCGAACTCCCGCACCACCTCGTCTCTCCGGCTCTCCAGGGCGCGGTGGCCTAACGCGTCGACCGAGATCTCCTCGTAGCCGGCCCTTTTTAGAACATCCGCAAGCGTGTCTTTCCCGGCGCAGCACTTGCCCCCGACCCCGACGATCATTCGTGGAGACTTCCCCAATTCTCCCCGGTCTCTACGTTTACCTTCAACGGTACCGAAAGCTCCACGGCGCTCACCATCTCCTCCCGGAGAAGCGCCTCGACGGCCGTAAGCTCCTCCGGTGGCGCTTCGATGATCAACTCATCGTGGACCTGGAGAAGGAGCTGTGCCGCGAGCCCCTCGTCTGCCAAGCGGCGGGACACCTTGAGCATCGCGCGTTTTACTATGTCGGCGGCGGTGCCCTGGATCGGCGTGTTGACGGCGATTCTCTGGGCCTGCATCCGCACCGTCCGGTTCCGGTTGTTGATGTCCGGAAGTGCCCGGCGCCGCCCCAAGAGGGTGGTGACGTATCCATCCTTCTCCGCGGCTGCGACGGTCTCGTCGAGAAAGCGGCGGACGCCGGAGTAGGTCTCGAAGTAACGCTCAATAAAGGCGTCGGCTTCCCCCCGGGGAAGACCGAGGTCCCGGGAGAGCCGAAAGGCCGACATCCCGTACATAACCCCGAAGTTGATGGTCTTTGCCATCCGCCGCTGCTCGGAGCTGATCTCCCCGGCGTCGACCCCAAAGATGAGGGCCCCGGTCGCCCGATGGACGTCCTCCCCGGCGGCGAAGGCATTGGAAAGTGCCTCGTCGCCCGAGAGGGCCGCGAGGACCACCAGCTCGATCTGGGAATAGTCGGCGCTCACGAAGTTCCATCCTTCCCGGGGAACAAAAGCTTGGCGAATCTTGCGCCCGGCCTCGTCGCGAATCGGAATGTTCTGGAGGTTCGGGTCCCGGCTCGAAAGCCGACCGGTTGCGGTGCCGGTCTGGTTGAAGTTGGTGTGGAGGCGTCCGGTCTCCGGGTGAACGAGCTTCGGCAGGGCGTCGACGTAGGTGGATTTAAGCTTAGCGAGGGTCCGGTGCCGGAGGATCAGCTCCGGAACCGGGTCCTCCCGGGCGAGCTCCTGGAGAACCGCGACATCGGTGGAGAAACCGGTCTTGGTCTTTCGAATCGGTTTGAGCTTTCGCTCGGTAAAGAGTACCTCTTGGAGTTGTTGGGTAGAAGCGAGGTTGAACTCGTGGCCCACCAACTCGTAGACCTGTCGCTCCAGCTCTCCGAGCTCTTCGGCAAGCTCGGTCCCATACTCGAAAAGGCTCCCTTCGTCGAGGGAGATGCCGACAAGCTCCATCGCCGCGAGCACCGGAATGAGCGGCACCTCGAGATCGACGAGAAGAGAATCCAAGCCCTTTTCGACAAGCCGAGGCATCAAATAGTTGTGAAGCCGGAGGGCAATATCCGCGTCCTCCGCGGCGTACATCACGGCCTTGTCCAAGGGAACGTCGGTAAACGACGGCGGCTTCGCCCCGCCCCCCTTCTCGAAGAGGTCGTCGAAGTGGATGGTCGTGTAGCCGAGCAGACGCTCGGCGAGGGCGTCGAGGCCGTAACTCCCCCCTCCGGCGTCCAAGAGCCAGGCTTCGAGCATGGTGTCGAACCGGAGGTTCGTAAAGGGGATGCCCATCCGGTGGACCACCTTGTAGTCGTACTTTAGGTTCTGCCCGACGATGGAGACCTTGGGGTCGCCGAGAAGCTCGCCCAAAGCGTCTCGAACCGACTCTTCGGGTAGGACGGCTCCCGCAGGTCCCCGGAGAGGGGCGTAGTACCCTTCGCCCTCTTTGAAGGAAAAGGAAAAGCCGACCAGTGTGGCGGTTATCGGGTCGAGAGAATCGGTCTCCACGTCGAAGGCGACGAGCCCTGTCTGCCGGGCCTCGGTAATAGCGGCGGCGAGGGCATCCGAAGTATCGAGGAGTTTGTAGCTCCCCGGGGCCGGGGCCAAGGCCGGGGCCGAGGCCGGTGATGGAGCCGTCGGTGGGTGGGCTGGGGCCGGCTCCCCGGGCGGATCCCCGGGGTCGCCGTCGGAAACACCGTCGGTGGGCGGTGTGGCGTTGGCGCCCGGGGTAGCCGCAGCCGCCTGGGGAAGCGCCTCGAGCTCATCGATAAGCGCCTTCATCCCCTCGTTTTCGAGAAGGGGCACCGCGGCCTCCGCCGGAAGAGTCCCCAGGGCCAGCCCATCCCCCTCGAGGGCTACCGGCGCGTCGAAGCGCAGGGTAACGAGGTCCAGGCTGAGGTAGGCGTTTTCCCTATCCTCTGCCAGCTTCCCCCGCTGGCTCTTGGAGGAGATCTCCTCGAGGCCCTCGTATATGCCGTCGAGACTGTCGAACTGGGAGAGAAGCCCCACGGCGGTCTTCGGCCCGATCCCTTTGACCCCGGGGATGTTGTCCGAAGAATCGCCGGTAAGGGCGAGGTAGTCCCGAATCTGATCCGGTCGGACGCCCCATTTTTCCTGCACCTCTTCGGGTCCGAGAAGCTGGAAGCTCCCGGAATCGGGCCGCATTATTCGAACGCCATCCCCGACGAGTTGGAGAAGATCCTTGTCGCCTGTTATAAGATACGCGGTGCCTCCCGCGGAGGCGCAGCGACGCGCCAAGGTCGCCATGACATCGTCGGCCTCGAACCCCTCGGCTCGGATCATCGGTATTCTTAAGGCCCCGAGTATCGCCTCGATCTTCGGTATTTGGGCGGTTAAGTCCCGAGGGGTCTCTTCCCGGGTAGCCTTGTACTCCGGGTACTCCTCGTGGCGAAAGGTCGGGCCGATGGAGTCGAGGACCACAGCGAAGTGCTCGGGGCGATAGTCCCGAAAGAGGCTAAAGAGGCTCCTGAGAAACCCGAAGACCGCCGAGGAGTTCTCCCCCGCGGGGTTTCTCAGGGGATTCCGGATAAAGGCGAAGTAGGAACGATAGACAAGGCTATAGCCGTCGAGTAGGTAGAGGTCCATGCACCTACAGCATGGTGATGTCAGGCGGTTAGATCAATAAGCGGAGCGGTGGAATCCTGGCTCTCAGCGGCGAAAACGGCCCGGACGTCGGGCATCCGGAGGCGGTGGACCTCGGCTCTCAGCTCCTGGACATGTTGGGTCAAGAGGCGGCGGTTCTCGAAGTTGCGTTTGAGCACCTGACCTTTCAGACGCGTCAGGGAGCCCTGAAGCCCCTCGATCTCTTTAGCTTCCTTGGCGCCAACCTTCTCGTACAGCGAGGCAAGCGGATCGATGACCCTCTGAACACGGAGGATATCGCGGAGGACGCTCCTCTCGAGCTCCACCGAGCGCTCGAGTTGCTCGGCGTCGGCCTCCATAATCGCGTGCTCCTGTTCTTCGAGCACTACGAGGTAGGAGTAAAAGGAATCGCGTTGCTCCTCGAGAGCGCCGCGGAGTTTCTTAAGCGTTTTGACCCGTTCGTCGTAACTCAGCTTGTCCATCGCTGTGCCTCCTGAGGATCCTAGAAGGAGATGTTGACGCCCCGGGCGGCGGTCCCGCTGGTGTTTCCGACTTTCGACGAAATCTGCGACCAGGCTTCCCGGAGATCGCCGAGAAAGGTCCGAACCTGACCTAAGCGTTCGGTATCCTTCTCGATGTTGGCTTGAGTCAGCTGGTTATTGAAGAACATATAGAGGCTAAAGAGATTCTGCGCCATCTCCCCGCCCTGGTCGAAATCGAGCGAGACGGTAAGCTCGGTGAGAATGTCTTGCGCCTTCCCAATCGCGTCGTTGACCTTGTCCAGCTCTTTCGTTCCCTCTTCCAGCCGCCGTCTCGCAAAATCGAGCTGCTTGATGGCTTCGTCGTAGAGCATAACGATTATCTGGCCTTGATTGGCGGTCTTTACCGTCGTCTGCTTGTAGGCGTTTACTGGGTTCCCGTTCATAGTCTTGTTCCCTCCCTGATGTTACTGAACTCTTTCGAGCAACGTCGACACCGGAACCACCGAGTAGCCCCGTTCGATCAATCGGTTTATCAGCACGTCGAGGCGCTGAAAGAGATAGTCGTCTCGGCCGCCGTACGGCCTGTCCGCCGAAGGGCGGCCTATAGTCATCGATACAATAGATCCCGGCTGCTTCTCTTCGAGAACCCGTTCGACGATCTGAGACGCCGGCTCGTACAGCCGGGAGATCCCTCTCTCGTCGAGTCGCGGCACCCAGTCCAAACTGTCGACGTCGCGACCGATATAGACGTAGTCGAGCTCCTGTGAGGCATCGAGAATCAGTGGGCTTACGAAATAGTACGGTGCATGCCATATTAGCGAGAGTTCCCGTCCCGTTGCCTCGAAGTACTCGTCTTCGTTACGGGCGAGACCCTGCTGGATAAACTCCTTGGTAATCTGATACCGGGAGTCGGTCATGTTAAAATGGGTGTAAAAGAGGGACCCGACCTCGTGCCCCGATTCGGCGATCTCACGAACCGCATCCGGATGCTGCCGAATAAAATCACCGTTGACGAAAAACGTCGTTTCCACGCCGTACTCGGCCAGGACGTTCAAGATTTCCGTGAGGCCCTCTACCGAAGAAATTGCGTTGAAGGCGAAGGCGACCTCCCGGCGTCGAATGCGGCTTCCATGGTTAAAGTTGGCTAGGTTGATCGACTCGTCATCCTCCGGAAAGGGCTCGTACTGCCGCGCCGGTGGGAGAAAGAGGCGTGTGGTGTCGACACCCTGGATATTCCGAAGCATCACGATGTTTCTGTAGATGCCGGAATTGAGGGTTTCCAGGTAGACCCGATAGCGGTTAGATGCAACCCGGGGCTCCGGAATCACGAAGCGGTCCCGCTCCTGCCAGACGCCATCCCGGTAGCGAAAGTATTCATCGTTCTCCGATGCCACAATCTGAGGGGCCTGGTTCGCCGTCGAGCTGCCGCCGGAAGGCTCCGGAAGAAAACCAAAGCTCTCGGCCTGGCTCAGAAACAGCGTCTCCGGTTGACGATTGCCCGTCAGAGAGACACGCTGTCCCCGGTAGCCCCCGGCAATGACCAACTGATCGCTTCCAATCCAGACCGCGGTCCGGGCCTCCCGGAGGGGAAAACGACGCATTGTCCGCCAGGACCGGTAGTCCCGGACCGTGACTTCGTCGGCTCCCACGAGGGCCAAGGCTCGTCCGTCGGGAGACAGAGCAATCTCCCGGATGTTGGAGTCCTCCTCTTCCCGGAATGCGAGGTCGGTAGGGTCCGAGGTGTCGAGGCGGTAGACCCGAGTCTCCTGAGCTCCCCGACGGATGCTCCCGGTTAAGAGCGTGAGGTCCCCGGCGTTGTTCCACACTACCTGCCGGACCCGGGTGTTCCGGGGCAGTAGCAGGTAGGGTAGCTCGATCGATCCCCCGGTCGAAAGATAGTCTTCGTTCTGCAGGAGGTAGAGAAAGAGGTTACGGCCGCCCTTGCTCAGAAGGATCTGGTTCCCGTCGGGAGATATCCAGAAGCGGTCGAAATTGGGGTCGAAGGCAAAGGGCAGCTTCCCCGCTATGGATCCAAAGCTTAAAAGCTCTTGATAGAGCGACCGGGCGAAGAACTCCACCCCCAGCACCCGGTAGACCGAGAAACCGGATATGTAGAAAAGCTCTCCCGCCCGACTCCACCGAGCGCTATCGATGCGCCCCTCGGCCAGACGTCGGAACCCTTCGTCGAGAAGGCGCCCCTCTTCGAGCTGCTGAATCGAGTAGTAGTAGATGCTACCGCCCTTCGAATAGACGAAGAACTGGGAGTCCGGTGACCACCGAACCGGCGGATCGCTTAAGGAGAACTCCACCGAGGTGCTCACCGCATACTCGGTATCTTCCCGAAGGTCTCCGAGTATGAGGCGCCCGTAGCCCGGAGAGGTGCTCCGGATATAGACGATGTACCGACCGTCGGGAGAGGAACGTACCGGGGTAATCTTTCCGGCTTCTACCTGGCGACCGGTAACGAAACCGGGAAACTGAGGAATCGGCTCGAATCGCCGAAGGGTTTCGTCGGACCGAAACACGCCGAAATGGTTCTGGAGCTGCAGTTGGCCCGTCTGATTCAGGTAGGTAAGGGATTCCGGATAGTGGGTTAGCTGCTCGAGACGCCTTTCTTCCACGTCGGCACGGAAGAGGGCGCTGTACCCCGACTCTCCTGGTACCTCGAGGGTTGCCCGAAACAGCAGATGGTTCTCCGAGGCAAGGTCGAGGTCGGAGAACTCTACTTCGGCAAAACCGTGTGCCGCCGCAAGAAAGACAACCAGCAGCAAAGAGGCGCGTCTTAACACGATTCGTGCTCCTTCTTTCTTACCATCGGCATTATCCAAGAACCCTTAAGCGATATATGTTGATCTTTGATGAGCGTTAGAGAAGCTCGGCTGCCAACTCGGCGAGCCTACTGCGTTCGCTTTTCGAAAGCGTAACATGCCCAAAAATCTCCTGCCCTTTGAACGTTTCTATCAGAAACGACAGGCCATTCGAGCTCGCGTCGAGATACGGACTGTCGATCTGGTACGGGTCTCCCGTAAGAACTACCTTGGACTCCTCCCCTGCCCGGGAGACGATGGTCTTTATTTCGTGAGGAGATAGATTCTGGGCCTCATCGATAATGATGAACTGCCCCGGGAGAGAGCGCCCTCGGATATAGGTGAGGGCTTCGAGCTCGATAACCCTCGTGTTGAGTAGTTGCTCGACGTTCTTGATGTTCTGCCGTTTGTAGACCGACAGCAGGTACTCCAGGTTGTCGAAGAGGGGTTGCATCCAGTGGGAGAGCTTCTCGTTCTTCGCCCCCGGAAGGTAGCCGATATCCTTTCCCATGGGAATAACGGGCCTACTCACCAGAACACGGCTGTACTTCCGGTCTTCCATGGTCATCTTGAGACCTGCGGCTATCGCCAGGAGGGTCTTACCGGTGCCGGCCTTACCAACCAGACTTACCAGGTTGACCGACTCGTCGAGGAGCAGCTCCATCGCCATCCGCTGCTCATCGTTGAGCGACCGTACCCCGGCGACCGAGGGCATCTTATAGTCGACGTAGTGGAGATCGCCGGTCTCGTGGTGGTACCGAGTCAAGACGGTGTCTTCGCTATGACGGTCCCGAAAGAGCACGAAATGATTCGGAGGCAGTTGGTCGGACCACGGCAGGACATGCTCATGCCGAAGGGTCCGCAGGTTATCATCACCACCGTCGAGCTCCGTAAACCCGGAGTAGAGCTTGTCGATGTTTATCTTCTGCTTTTCGTAGTCGACGGCTTTGATACCCAGAGCGGTGGCCTTGACCCGGGCGTTTATGTCCTTCGAGACAAAGAAGACTTGGCGTCCCTCGGACATCATGTTGTAGGCGGTCAAGATTATCTTGTTATCCGCCTTGTCTTCCAAGAGCGCCTGATCCGCCGGCTCCGGTCGGGTAAGGCTAACCCGGAGGGTAATGTTGTTCTCTATCTTGACGCCTTGGCTCAGGTTGCCCTGCCGCCCGGCTTGATCGAGAAAGCGGATTGCGTGCCGGGCGTTGCGACCGCGTTCGTCGCTATAGGTCTTGAGGCGATCGAGCTCCTCGAGAACCCAGAGCGGCACGACGACCTCGTTGTCCCGAAAGCTCAAGATGGCGTCGGGTCGGTGTATGAGAACGTTGGTGTCTATCACGAAAATTTTGTCGGTGTTGGGCACGGCCTCTCCCACTATACCTCGCTAAGCGACTACTTCCAAGCGATCGGCGGTGGATTGTAGCAGTTGCCCGAGTAAAGTATGGTGTGCCGGTGGACCCTCGATCACTCTTCCACCGGGCGGAAGCACTCTCCGACCGGCTAACCGCCTTCCGGCACGATTTGCACCGGTTTCCCGAGCTCTCTTTCGAGGAAGAACGGACGGCGGGAAAGATCGAGGAGTTCCTCGCAGGAGTCGGAATTAGCTCCCGGCGTATAGGAAGCACCGGGGTCGTCGCGGACCTACCCGGATCCGCCGGCATGGAGCCCTGCGTCGCCCTCCGGGCGGACATCGACGCCCTCCCTATCCGGGAGCTCACCGGGCTTCCCTTCGAGAGTCAGAACCCCGGCGTAATGCACGCCTGCGGCCACGACATCCACACCAGCTGCCTCTTAGGCGCCGCTCTCCTATTGACTTCCGGGGACGCCCCACCGACGGAACGCGGCGGCGGGATTCGGCTAATCTTCCAGCCCGGAGAGGAGCAAATCCCCGGCGGCGCGGCAACGCTCATCGAACAAGGCGTTCTCGAGAGTCCCCGCCCGAAGGCCATTTTGGGGCAGCACATCGACACGAGCCTTCCCGTGGGGGGCTTCGGATTTCGCGCCGGGCCTTTTATGGCTTCCGTCGACGACCTGTCGATTGTGGTCCAGGGCAGAGGGGGCCATGCGGCCCACCCGGACCGACTCGCGGACCCGGTCGTCGCAACCGGAGCCCTTCTGGTGGCACTGCAGCACGTGGCCGGGAGAATGTCCCCACCGTCGGTCCCATCGATCCTTTCCATCGGAAAAGTCGTCGCCGACGGCGGAACGAACATAGTGCCGGACAGCGTCTCTCTCTTAGGCACCTTTCGGACCCTCTCGGAGGAGTGGCGCGAGACAGCGGCCAGGGAGATCGTTCGTGTCGCGAGAGAGACGGCAGCCGCCTACGGGTGTACAGCCGATGTGGAGATCCAGCGCGGTTACCCCTCCCTTTCGAACGACCGGGCTCTTACGGACTGGGCCCGGCGGATCTGCGACGGTTTGCCCTGGGTCGACGGAACACCGGAGCCGCCGACAACCCTCGGGGGAGAAGACTTCGCGTATTACGCCGGCGTCGTTCCCGGCTGCTTCTACCAACTGGGGGTCTGGGAGCCTTCTCTCGGCGACGCACCGGAGCCGCTTCACTCCCCTCGGCTTCGGGCATCGGACCGCGCGATCCCCATCGGAGCGGCAACCATGGCGGCTCTGGCTCTTTCTTTCTTGGAACAGCTCTCCGAAACGGAGCCTGACAGTTGATCTTGCTCGCCTCCATGGGTACCCTCTAGGTGTTTGTGGATCGACAAACGGGCCCCCTGATAGTACAGAGTGACAAGACAGTTCTCCTTGACGTCCACGACGAAGGTTACGAGGCCGGTCGCGACGGGCTAGCTCCCTTTGCCGAGCTGGTAAAGAGTCCGGAACACCTCCACACCTATCGCATTACGCCGCTTTCCCTCTGGAACGCCGCGGCGGTCGGTTTTACCGCCGACTACGTCATAGAAACCTTGCGAGGGCTATCCCGGTATCCGGTTCCCGGGAGCATCGAATACGACATTCGCGAAACCATCGATCGCTTTGGAACCGTTCGACTGCGTCCCGAAGAGGAGGACGGTCTTCTTTCTCTCGAGGTGGACGACCCGGAAGTCCGACGGGAGCTCGTCAACCAGAAGGACCTCGCGAAGCTCTTCCGGGGCGAATGGGAGCGGGGGTTTCGCATCGCTTTGGAGGATCGGGGAACCGTAAAACAGCGGATGATGGAGCACGGCTACCCCGTCAAGGACGAAGCCCCCTTGGTAAAGGGAGACCCACTCGCAATCCCCCTCAAGGATATTCTCCCGAACGGTAAGCGCTTCGCGATTCGCGACTACCAGGCCCAGGCGACGGCGAGCTTTCTCGGAGACGGGCGCCCGGGAAGCGGGTACGGAAGCGTGGTGCTGCCCTGTGGCGCCGGAAAAACCATCGTCGGGCTCTCGGTAATGTCTGCCCTGGCGACGAACACTCTCATCCTAACGTCGAACGTCTCGGCGACGCACCAGTGGATTCGGGAATTGTTGGAAAAAACCGATCTTACCGAGGAAGATATCGGGGAGTACTCCGGGGACGTAAAAGAGGTTCGTCCGATTACCATCGCGACCTACCAGATCCTGGTCTGGCGCCGGGATACCGACGGCCCGTTTCCACATTTCGACCTGTTCCGGAAGCGCAACTGGGGGCTCATCGTCTACGACGAGGTTCACCTGCTTCCGGCGCCCGTCTTCCGGATAACCGCCGAGATTCAGGCCCGGCGGCGCCTCGGTCTTACCGCCACCCTGGTTAGAGAGGACGGCCGGGAGGGGGATGTCTTCGCCTTGGTCGGCCCGAAGCGGTACGATGCCCCATGGAAGGAGCTCGAGGAGCAGGGATGGATCGCCGAGGCGGTCTGCCAAGAGATTCGTCTCGACCTGCCGGAGGATATTCGGGGCCGCTATTCCGTCGCCAACCGTCGAGAGAAGTTTCGAATGGCGAGCGAGAATCCGGACAAGATTCGGATTACCCGCCAGTTGGTGGAAAAGCATGCCGAAAGATCGATTCTCGTCATCGGGCAGTACCTGTCGCAACTAAAGACTGTTTCCGAGAACCTCGGGATGCCGATTATTACCGGGCAGACCCCCAATAAGACCCGGGACGAAATGTACCAACGATTCAGAGAAGGCGAGATTCGGGTCCTCGTCGTCTCCAAGGTGGCCAATTTCGCCATCGACCTGCCGGACGCGTCGGTCGCGATTCAGCTTTCCGGGACCTTCGGCTCCCGGCAGGAGGAAGCGCAACGCCTCGGTCGTATTCTGCGCCCCAAGAATGGCCCGGCGTTCTTCTACACTCTGGTTACCCGATACACCGTCGAAGAGGAGTTTGCAGCGAACCGCCAAAAGTTCCTGACCGAACAGGGCTATCGCTACAGCATTTCGTTATGGGAATCGAACCACACTTAGAGGCCTGGCGAAGTCGGCTCTTACGCCTCTCCGACAGCGCCTTTCTCGACCTGATGCGAAACTACCTCGGGAAAGTCGAGACGCCGTACAACAAACACGACCTCATAAACCGCCTTGCTCGCTACCTGAAGGGAGAGGAGGTGCAAGAGGCGATTATTCGGGCGATCGACGAAGAGGACGCCCGGGCGATTACCGCAGTCGCGCTGCTCTCGCGACCGACCCTCGCCGACTTGAGCGACCTTTTTCCCGAATCCGTCTCCTTCCTTAGGCTCCACGAGCAGCTGCGTAATCTCGAAGATCGTCTTCTCCTCTTCCGGGACCTCGACACCGAGGTTCTCTACCTCAACCCGATTCTCGAGCCTCGTCTCGCGGAGGAGGTCCTCGACCCCACCCTTCTGGTCGAGATTCGGGCCGCCTCCGGAGCGCCGCCTCTGCCCTGGGTAACCGATGGTATCATTCTGGCCCTCGTCGCGATCGCCGGGGCCTCGGTGGGGCCGGCGGTTGTCAAACGGAGTCTGACCAAGCGCGAGCTCGCCGACATAACCGGAGCCATTCCTGCGCTCGCAGAGGCCGAAGCCGGTGACATCGCCGCCCTTATCCGTGGGCTCATTACCTTGAGCCTCCTCGAGGAGGAAGACGGTACCCTGGTTCCGAATCTTCCGGTCCTTCGGCGCTTCGGCGATCTCGACTATGTAGAGCGTCTGGCTCTTCTCGTCGCGGCCTTGGCAGGGGAGCCCGGTGAAGCCGACGAGGCGGTGGCCGACGCCGTGGTCGCCGTAATCGACGAGCTCTCCCCGGATCGTGAGTACAAGGAAAGCGCCCTTCGGGTGATTCACCACCTGCGAAGCCGGCGCCGGGTAAGTTGGGAGAGCCTATCAGAGCATCTGGTAACCCTCGGACTCCTGACGCCTTCCCGAGGGAAACCGGCGGAGGGGTGGTTCCGACCGTCGGCCGGCAGGGCGCCGGAGGGAGGTGAAAGCCCCCTGACGATCCAGGCGGGAAACGAGGTTACCCTCGCAGCGGGTATACGCTTCGGCGAAGGACTCCCAATTGCCCTCTGCGCGGTCCTCCGGCGACACGACGTAGTGGGAACCTACGAGGTTACACGGGAGTCGATAGCCATGGCCGACCAGCGGGGCTTTCCGATCCACGAGCTTCCGGGAATCCTGGCAGAGCTCGCTACCCGTGAGCTGCCCCAGAGTCTCGCCTTCAACCTCGATTCCTGGCTTTCCGAGCGATCGAAGCTCAGTCTAACGTTCGCGGCCGTCTTGACGGTCGACCACGATCGTCGCGCCTTTCTCGACGGCAACGACGCCTTCAACGACTACGTGCTGAGCGCTCCGGCCCCGGGGGTCTACCTCCTCGATCCGCGGCGGGAGCAGGAATGGCGGCTCCTCCTCGCAGACCTCGGCTTTCCCCATCTGCCGCGGAATCGATCAGGGAGCAATCGGTACGTCCGGTGGGCGAAGCCCCAGCCGTCGGCGGGCTCCTCCCGGCTCCGTCCTCTGTTAGAGAGCACCGAGGGAACCAAGCGAAAGAAGCGCGACGAACGGGGCGCGACCGGGGCCTTGATGAAGGAGCTAAACGCGCGAAAGCTGCCGCCGGATGTGGAAAAGGAGATGGCGCTTCGCATCGAAAAGAAGCTTATCCTCTTCTCCAAGCAGCTCTCCTTCGATATAGGAAGTCGCGATCGGCAGGAGGCCCGAGGACTCGACTACGTCGGCAAGGTTCGGGTTATCGAGCAGGCCCTCCGGGAGGGCGACGAGACCCTCGAGGTCGTCGTCAAGCGCAGCAGCGCCGAGCCGGTGCAGATGCGGTTGCGGCCGGAGGAGCTCGAAAAACGGGGAAATCGGCTTCTTCTAAAAGGCATGGATTTCGACGGGCAGGAGGTGTCCCTCCCGGTGGAGAAAATCTCGCTGGTGAGGCGTCTTCGGGGCTTTTTGATCTCACGGTAGGCCGCGGGCCGAGCGCTCAGAACCGGGAGCGAAAAAGCTCCTGCTGCAGCTCCGCCTGTCGGCGGAACATCGCCATGCCCGATAGAATCGAGCATCCCGCTTCCCGGGCCCGGGTGAGGAATCGGGTCTCTGCGGGGGTGTACACCAGGTCGTAGACAATCTCGGAGCCTAAGAAGCGAAAGCTCGGCAAGGGATCCTCATCGACCTTCGGCGTCATCCCGACGCTGGTCGTCTGGACGACGATGTCCCGATAGTCCTTAGAAAGGGAAATACCGGCAGCGTCCATTCCCGCGACGGAGACCGAGTCCCCGAGATCCCGGGCGATTGCCTGAGCCTTTGCGAGGGTCCGATTCAAGACAAGCACTTCGGCACCACCCCCGACGAGGGCGTAGACCGCACCCCGGGCCGCACCTCCGGCGCCGATCACCGTAGCCCGGAGCCCAGCGAGGGCTGTGCTTCGGCGAGCATGCCGGAGGGCTTCCAGAAGCGGCTCGACGAACCCCGGAACGTCGGTGTTGGTGCCGCGCCACCCGTCGGGCCCTCGAAGGACGGTGTTGCAGGCCCCGGCGCCGGAGACCGCGGGCTCCTCGGCGGCCAAGAATCGCCGCACCGGTTCCTTGTGCGGAATGGTCACCGAGAGCCCTCGTACCTTTAGAAGCGCCGCTGTCTCAAAGAAGGCATCCAGGTCGTCGACGGGAAAGGGGAGGTAGAGGCCGTTCAACCCGGCTTCCCGGAAGGCAGCCGTATGGTAGGCCGGCGAGCGGGAGTGGAGCACCGGGTTTCCGATAATAGCGAAGAGAGCCGTATCCTCGTCAACGTCCCGATAGGAGAACTCTTCCGCGAGAGCCCGGGGGGAGAGGTGACCCGGCGCCGCTTCGACGGTTCCCGGTGCTTCGAGGTCCGAGGTGTAGCTCAGCATACAGCCGAACCGCTTTCCCAGTATCCGTGTGGGGAAACCGAAGGCTCCCATGCCCAAGACGATCCGGGGTAGCCCCACGGTTCGGACCATAAGCTCGATAACCCGGTAAACGTCCTGGGATCCGGCAACCCGGACGGCGAGCTTCGGTATCTCATCCCGATTCGTCGAGAGCCGCTCGAAGAGAGCCTCCAGGTCTCCCGGTGTCCCTCGGGTGTCGTGGAAGGAACGGATGACACGTCCGGAAAACCCAGATACTAGTCGCTGCGCCTCGGCGTTTTCGAGGAGATCCTCTTCGAGATCGACAAAGTCGAACCCGGCTTCGGCCCCTCTCCCCACCCCACCCGGGGAAAGCCACCCGCGCAGAAGAGATAGACGCTCGGCGTCGCTGCCGTCGTACCGGCCGCCGTCCCGCCCCCGCCGAAGCGTGAGTATGGCCGGCACCCGGCGCCCGAGGGCCTCCTCCACCAGAGAGGGGAACCCGGCAACGCGACCTTTCTCCGAATCGTCGAGAAAGTCCGCCCGGAGCTCCACCGCGTCGACCCATTTCTCGTTCCGCCGGAGGGCGTCGACCGCCGAGTCGAGGGTCGAATGCGTCGTGCTTAGGCAGATCATCGGTTCTGGGATCCCGAGTCCCCGAGGGCGTCTTCTCCTCTCAGGTAGCGCTCGAACTGGACGGCGTCGACCGGAGGGGAATAATAGTACCCCTGGATCCTGTCGCATCCGGCGTCGAAGAGAAAGTCTGCTTCCTCTTTCTTCTCCGCCCCCTCGGCCAGGGTCTCGATTCCCAAGTTGCGAGCCATCGAGACGATTGCCCTGACGATGGCCTGGTTCCCGCTGTTTTCTACGACGTCGGTAACGAAAGACCGGTCTATCTTCAAGGTATCGATCGGAAACTGTTTGAGGTAGCTCAACGACGAGTATCCCGTTCCGAAGTCGTCGATGGAGATACGAATGCCTCCGTCCCGGAGTCTGTGGAGCTTTTGAATCGAATCCTCCGGATTCTGCATCGCCGCCCCCTCGGTAATCTCCAATCGAAGCCCTCCGGGCTCGACACCCGTCGCCTCGACCATCGAGAAGATGCGGTCGACGATATCCGGCTGCTTGAACTGCGCCGGGGAAAGGTTTACCGAGACATAGATATCGTCGTGATACTTCTGCCGCCACTTCTTTAGGTCCCTGCAGGCGTTGTAGAGGGTCCACTGCCCGACGAATCGGATGTCGCCGCTCTGCTCGGCCAGGGGAATGAAGCGCCCCGGCGCGACGTGCCCCATCTGCTCGTGATGCCAGCGAACAAGAGCCTCGGCACCGGTAATGCGGGAGGCCGCGTCGACGAAGGGTTGGTAGACCATCCGGAATCCCGGGAAGCCTTCTTGAATAGAGGTTCGGAGGTGCTGCGTGATGAGTTCCCGCTCCCGGAAACGTGATCCAAGCTCGTCGTCGTAGAGCACGAAGGACTCACGCCTCGCCTCCGCCTCCTCGAGGGCGACGAAGGCGTTGCCAACGAGGTCGTAACGAGACATGTTGCGGCGTAATTGAGTCGAGAGCCCGAGGTGACAGCCGAATGTTACGTCCTGCGCCGGCGGTTCGTGGGGTCGGCCGATTTCTTCGACGAGGCGAGAGGCCACGATCCGGAGGGCGTCTCCGTCGCCGGTTGCCGGCATCACCAAGAGAAACTCGTCGAAACGGTCGGACTGGTAAATGCTCCGGCCGATAACGTTCTGAATCCGGAGTCCCGTCTTGAAGAGCAGCGCCCGGCTACGATCGCGGGTGTTCCGAATGCGGTCATAATCTTTATCGAGGCGAAGCACCGCGATCGCGACCCGGCGATGCTTCCCTTCCGTCTCCCGGAGTAACTCTTCAAGACGTCGCTCAAACAGCTTGCGAATGGGCAGCCCGGTCTGGGGATCGTGTTCGACAAGATGCTCGAGGTCGCGACAGCGTTCTTCGGCCGCCTTCAACTTCGCCTGAAGGTCGGTCTCGGCTATCGTCGCCTGTTCTTCTAGGTCTTCGTTAACGGTGGACATTGGACACGGTGCCGCTCAGGCTATTGCAGTTAAAACTGCCAGTCAAGGCCGGGAGCGGGCAGACGGAGCCGGTTCGACAAGGAGGCGATAAGCTCCGGGTCCCCCGAGAGGCCGTTTGTCACCGTCAGCGATTCTGCCGTCGCGACTCCCAGCCACAGCCTCGTAAAGGCATTGACGCTGCACCGCAGCTCCGGGAGTCCGGCCTGGCCCTCGGGAACGGCCCGGGACCGGGGGCCGAGTCGAATGGTGTAGTCCCCGCCGCACCCCGACCACCGTGGATCGTCATCCAGGTACTTCTCTAGAGGATCGGTCAGCCGCAGAACAAACTCGATTTCACCTCCCTCCGGGAGCCGCATCCGTTCGACGGCCTTCTCGACGTTGAGGATTCGAGCCTGCCAGTAAGCCTCGGCAGTTACCCCCTGGGCTCGGCTACTCCCGGCTGTCTGGCCGAAACGACGAAAGGGCCGATTGAGACCGACTTGGAGCTGGAGCCACATCGGCTCCCACACTTCCACGCTGTGATACTGGTCGCCGAGGGTCGCGAGCAACCCGAGAAGCTCCCGGAGCTCCTCGATGGTCCGAAAGACCATCCAATAGACGACCAGTGGACCCGTCTCCCCCTGAAAGACGCACCACATGTAGTGCGACGGAGAGCCTCCGGGTCCATCCCGGTAACCGAGCCCAAAGGAGTTCTTTAGGTAGAGCATTTCGTGCTCGGTAATTCCACTCCGAAGGATGTTGCAGCCGCCGTGGCGTCGCATCCGCCGGAGCCGGGCCTGATGGAGAGCCTCGGCGTCCTCCGCCGAAAAACGTACCGGTCTCCGGGGCCTTCCGGACACCAGGCCGAGTCGCTTCGAGAGTAGATCGCTAGGATCAAACCGCACTTGGCGCTCGTAGGAGCCGGTGCCGAAGCCGAGGGCATCGTAGAAACCCTGCTCGAAGGCGCCGAGAGCCGCGGCCACCGCGCCGGCGGCCGCCGCCCGCTCGAGAGCGTAGGTCAGCACCGATCGAGCCAAGCCCTGACGCCGCCCGACGTATCCCGTCGTGACGCTGGTCACCGCGCAAAAGGGAATGTCTTCCTCGAGATACCGCATCTCCCCAGGGACTGTAGAGACGGCGCACTCGACGTCTCCGGCAGTGTCCTCCACCCAAACGTCTGCCGAGGTTAGAAAGGCTTTGAGCGCTCTGCCCTCGCTCTGATCCTCCATAAGCCACCCTGCTTCGTGCCAGATTCGCCGCACGGCTTCGAGATCGCGATCGAGATCAAAGGGTCGTACTCCGCTCAAGACTCCTCCTTCTCCGGAACACCGGCGCTATTGACGAGATCGACGGCCCGGCCGCGGTGGGGAACCGGCTCGGAAAAACAGGCCTCGGCCGACAAGAGGACCAGCCGGGGCAGACGCCCCAGGGGAACCAGCCGAACCGGACCCACCGATCCGGAGATCGCTGTCGCCATACCGTCGACCGCTATCGACTCGATACAATCATACCACCCGTCGACGCCGTCGACACCTGCCGCGGCGCACGAATCGCGCCACCCGGTCGGATCCGCGGCCCGGAGAGATACGGGAACGGCGGATACGGCGTCGACGGCAACCTCAAGAATAGCCAGATCTCCCGGCAGCGGGCGCTCCCCGGAAAGATAGAGAGGCAGAGAAGTCTCCATCGCATCGGCGTTCTCCGGCACAACGGAGATCGCTTCGACACCGGCGTCTTCGAGGTGAACCGCGAGTAAGTCCGCGGCCCTCCGGGCCCCCGGAGGGCCAAAGGAGTAGGCGATGCGAAGCTCCGGCCGCATCGGGGCCCCGGGCCCTTCGGGGTTTCGCTCTCCATCCCTCGAGGACACCGGCTCCCAGGGCAGGACCAGAAGGCCAGAGCCGGAGGTCCGGTCTCGCAACGTGTCGAGGAGATCTTCGACCGCGCCGGAGGTGTCGAGTCTCGACGGCAAGAGAAGCAGAAGCCCTCGGTCCCCGGCTCCGGTCGCCGCCAAAAGGCTTTCGGGCCGCTCCGACCCGACGAAAACCACATTCTGCTCCGTAGCGCTCTCGGTTTCTCCCGCCCTCCGGAGGGTCGGAAGCTCGTCCTTAGCAATCTCGAGATCGAAGAGCACGTCCAGGTTTCCTTGGGCAAGGGAGGCGATTCGAGGCTCGCCGAGGGGCAGGGGCGGAACCGCCAGAATGGCCAGGGGATCCGGGGGTATCGTCTCGAAGAGTACTTCGATGGTCGCGCCGTCGAGAACCCGCCAGACGGCGCCCCCAGCTTCGGTCTGCGCCTTGAGGGGCGACTGTACACCGGGGAGTTGGTAGATCTGCTCCACCGCGACGACCCAGTCGGTGGCGGAGGCCGGGGTCCCGTCGGACCAGATCAGCCCTTCCTGGAGGCGTACCGTCAACCTCCCTTCGGCGACGTTCAGCTCCGCCGATGCCGCAGCGTCGGGTCGCCAGCCCCCGGTTGCCGGGTCCCGACGAAAGAGGAACCGGGAGCGCAATTCCATTAGCTCTGTCCACCGCGCGTTCTCTTTCGGGTCCACCGGCAGAAAGGAAGGCGTCTCGGGCTCCCAGGGCGGCCGGAGACGGTAGGCTTCGACAAACTCCCGGCTCAGGGGAGCTGGGCCGAGATTGACGGCGACGGCAGGGGTCCCCGCCTGGCCCGGGGCCTCTAACGGGCCCGGGCCACCGGGAGCGCACCGCAAGAGTCCCGCGGCCGTCGCCGCCGGTAGATCGAGGACCCCAGGGTAGAGCGTCGGTGGCTCGGGCGATACGGTTTCCTCGGCCCCCTGCCCCGGGTCTTCTCCACGCACCCCGCACCCGGCGAGCCCCGCCGCAAGAGACAGGAGCAAAAAAAGGGCTATCCAAACGGATAGCCCTGCTGAGTGTGTCCACTGTCGATCGGTGAGTCTTTGAATCACCTACCGAGTATACAACGGTCGGGCCGTGTAGTGGGTGTGAAGGTATTGGTGCGACTTTTCCGACAGCGGCTTCTCGAGGAAGTCCTGATAGAGCTTCTGCACCGCGGGGTTGTGGTGCGAGGCTCGCAGGGTCTGGTTTTCGTCGTCCTGGTAGAGCCCCGCCGATCGCCGCGCCCGCACCGAGTCGTCGCCACCGTAGGGCTGACCGCCCCCGGCGATACAGCCGCCGCGACAGGCCATAACCTCGATAAAGTGATACGGAGGCTCCTTCCCGGCTTCCTTCGCCGCCTTGACCTCGTCGAGGACCTTGGCAACGTTGGAGATCGAGTGAGCTACCGCGACCCGAACCTTTGTGCCTTCGATGTCAATCTCCGCCTGCTTGACCCCCTCGAGGCCTCGGACCGCTTCGAACTCGACCTTGGTCAGATCCCGCTTTGTCACCAGGTGATGCGCGGTCCGAAGCGCCGCCTCCATGACTCCGCCGGTGGCACCGAAGATGGTCCCGGCACCGGTGTAGATGCCGAGGGCCTCGTCGGCCTCTTCGTCGGGAAGGCTCAGGTAGTCGATACCGGAGGACTTAATCATCCGGGCGAGCTCCCGAGTGGTAATCGAGACGTCGATGTCCTGGGAGCCGGAGGAGTACATGTCGGTTCCCCGGGAAATCTCGTACTTCTTCGACGTACAGGGCATCACCGAAACGTGGAAGATTTCCGACGCATCCTTCCCGATCTGCTTGGCGTAGTAGGTCTTGGACATGGCCGCCAACATCATCTGCGGCGACTTCGCCGTCGAGAAGTAGGGAATCATTTCCGGGTAGAACTTCTCCATGTAGTCTACCCAGGAAGGGCAACAGGTCGTAATCAAGGGGATCTCGCCCTTCTTGTTGACGAAGCGCTCCACGAACTCCGAGGCCTCTTCCATAATGGTAAGGTCGGCGCCGAAGTTGGTGTCGAAGACGGTGTCGAATCCGAGTCGCCGCAAGGCCGCGTAGAGCTTCCCGGTGGTAATGGTTCCAGGCTCTAGGCCGAAGGCTTCGCCGATGGCGACCCGGACCGCCGGAGCCACTTGAACCACCGAGTGGAGCTTCGGGTCCCGGATACCGTCCCAGACCTTCCGCGTCTCGTCCTTCTCGAAAATCGCGCCGACGGGGCAATGGGCCGAGCATTGGCCGCACTTGATGCAGGGGCTGTCGTCGAGGAGCACATCCCCGGCGGGAGCCATCCGGACCTGGTCGCCGCGGTCGAGGAACTCCAGGGCGAAGACGTTCTGAACGTTCTGGCAGACGTTTACGCAGCGTCCGCACTTGATGCACTTCTCCGGGTTCAAGACGATGGAAGGGGTCGATGTGTCCTGGGGAATCTCCTGGACGTTCATCTCGAAGGGCATCTCCCGAATGCCGAACTCGGCGGCGAGGCTCTGGAGCTCGCAGGTGCCGTTTCGGCCACAGGTCAGGCAGCTGTTCGGATGCGTCGAGAGTATCATCTCGATAACCGTCCGGCGAACCTGTTGGAGCTCCGGATCGTGGGTAATCACCTCCATCCCCTCTTCCACGGCTGTGGCGCAGGCCCGCATCATTTTCCGGGAGCCGGCAATTTTGGTCACACAGATCCCGCAGGCCGCCCAGGCCGGAAGATCCGGGTGATAACAGAGAGTGGGAATGTTTATCTGCGCCTCGTTCGCGGCTTGATAGATGGAGGTGCCTTTTTCCACATCCATCTGCATGCCGTTGATTTTGCAGTTAATCGTGCTCATGTGTGTCTCCTACCTTACTGCTTTACGACCGCGTCGAACTTGCACGCGTTGTAGCACTCGCCACACTTTATGCAGATCGACTGGTCGATAACGTGGGTCTGCTTGCGCTCCCCACTTATGCAATTGACCGGGCAGCGCCGGGCACAGAGGGTGCATCCGATACAGTTGTCCGGAAGGATGGTGTACTTGACCAGGTCCTTACAGACACCGGCGGGGCAACTCTGTTCTTGGATGTGTGCGAGGTACTCGTCCCGGAAGTACTTCAGGGAGGAGAGGATCGGGTTCGGCGCCGTCTGTCCGAGCCCGCAGAGGGAGGCTCGCTGCATGCTGTAGCCGATGGCCTCGATGCGGTCGATGTCCTCCATCGTCCCCTTGCCCTTGGTTATGCGGTCGAGGATGTTGTAGAGCTTCCGCCCGCCGACCCGGCAGGGGGCGCACTTGCCGCAGGACTCCTCGACGGTAAAGTCCAGATAGAACTTGGCGACGTCGACGATACAGTCGTCCTCGTCCATGACGATCATTCCGCCGGAACCCATTATCGATCCGAGCTCTTGCAGATGCTCGTAGTCGATCGGCGTGTCGATGTAGTCGGTGGTAATGACGCCCCCGGAGGGACCGCCGGTCTGCACCGCCTTAAACGCTTTGCCGTCGGGAATACCGCCGCCGATCGAGTAAATAATGTCCCGCAAGGGGGTCCCCATCGGTACCTCGATAAGCCCGGAGTTATTGATCTTTCCCGTCAGGGCAAAGACCTTGGTTCCCTTTGACTTCTCGGTCCCGATCTTGGCGAACCATTCGCCGCCCCGAGAAAGGATTACCGGAATATTGGCCAGGGTTTCGACGTTGTTTATGACTGTCGGTTGCCCCCAGAGACCCTTGACCGACGGAAAGGGAGGCCTCGGTTTCGGCATGCCCCGTTCCCCTTCGATAGAAGCGAGAAGCGCCGTCTCCTCGCCGCAGACGAAGGCGCCGGCTCCAAGCCGGATCTCGATATGGAAGGAAAAGTCGGTGCCCAGGATGTTGTCTCCCAGGAGCCCTGCTTCGGTTGCCTGCTGTATGGCAACCTCGAGGCGGTGAATCGCCAAGGGGTACTCGGCCCGTACGTAGATGTAGCCTCGGTTCGCCCCGATGGTCTTGCCGGCTATGGTCATCGCCTCGAGAACCGAGTGGGGATCTCCTTCGAGGACGCTGCGGTCCATGTAGGCCCCGGGGTCCCCTTCGTCGGCGTTACACACGACGTATTTCTGTTCGCTCTCGACTTGCCGGGTAAACTTCCACTTCATCCAGGTCGGGAACCCGGCGCCTCCTCGACCCCGGAGCCCGGAGGTCTTGAGCTCCTCGATTGTCTCTTCGGGGCTAAACTCGAAGAGTACCCGCTCGAGGGCGACGTAGCCGTCCCGGGCGATATACTCTTCCATGTTTTCCGGGTTGATGAACCCGCAGTTTCGCAACACGACCCGGAACTGTTTCTGGTAGAAGCTCATCTCGTCGATCCGAGCGAACTCTTTGCTGTCGGCTTCGCGGTAGAGAAGTCGCCCGACCGGGCGGCCCTTGACGATCTGCTCGGAGATAATCTCCTTCGCATCCTCGGGCTTTACCTCGACGTAGAAGGACTCCTCCGGGAGCACCTTTACGATTGGGCCCTTCTCGCAAAACCCGAAACAGCCGGTCTTTACGATCTGGACGTCGCGGTCGACTCCTTGGGTCTCTGCTTCCCGAATAAGATTCTTAAAAATGTCGTCTGCGGAACTGGAAACGCAGCCGGTCCCGCCGCAGACCAGAATGTACTGCTTAAATGCCATGTATTACTCCTACTTTTCGCCGGTGCCTTCGACGATGTCCGCCGCGGGTCGGTCAAAGATGTGATCACTCAGCAGCTCTTTCGAGAGGATGTGCTTCCGGACGATCTTCCGGGCGATCTCGGGGCTTACCCTTCCGTAGATAACGTTCGGCATATCCTGCATCTGGACTTCCACCGTTGGCTCCGCGTGGTCGAGTCCCAGGCTTCCGGTCTGGCGTACCGAGACGTTCGTAAGGCCATGGGTCTCCAACTCGTCAAGAAAGGCCGCAAGGGTGTCCTTGGCGCCGGCGGCGATCCCGCTGGTACCCATGCCCAAGACGACTTGGACGGTCTTGTTGTCCGTGTCCCTCATATCGAGTTCTTGGCGCTTCTCTGCGCGCATCTTTTTAAGCTCGGCAAGAGTCATTCGTCCCACGTCACACCTCCAGTGCAAAAAGTGATGATTCCTCTCCCCGGAGAAACTCCTTTAGGAGCCCGAGGGAGGCCACGCTATCCAGGTCACCGAGAGCCTCTTTGAGCTCCGATCGGCGGACCGTATAGTCGCGGGTCTCTTCTCGAACCAGCGTTCGGGAAAAGACGAGTTCGTAGTCGCCGGGGTAGCACATCAGTGAGAAGGCCAGCCCCGGTACGTCGCCGATCGGCGGGCAGTCGATATGCCCCACCGGGACGACAAACCGCACCGAAGTTCCCTTTCCGGGCTTCGACGTAATATCGAGACGCCCCTGGGTCTGGTCGATCAATTGGTGCAGAAACGAGAGGCCCAGGCCGACCGACCGACTCGGATGCTTTCCCGGCGCGGTTACAAAGGGGTCCCGGGCGGCCTCGAGCTCCGCCTCGTCCATTCCCCGCCCCGTATCCTCGATCGCGACACCAAACTCGGCGTCGCTCTCCTGGATGCGCACCTCGGTTACCGGCGAGGCGGCTTCGAGGGAGTTCAGGGCGATGTCCTGGACGATATTGCAGAGCGTCGCGTGCACCGCTACTTGCCCCGGTACTTCGCGAGGATTTCCGGCAGCTTCTCTTTTTTGAGCTTCCCGTAGACGTCTCCGTTGACGGTAACTACCGGCGCGAGGCCGCAACAACCGACACACCGGACGGACTCCATCGAGAACTCGTCGTCCTCGGTGGTGCCTCCGACGCCGATACCGATAAGGTTCTCGATCTCTTGAACGAGATCGTTGCCACCTTTCAAGTAGCAGGCGGTCCCCATGCAAACCGATACCTTGTTTCTTCCCGGCTTCGTGAGTTTGAAATAGTGATAGAACGTAAGGACACCGTAGATCTTTGCCAAGGGTGTCCCGATGAGCTTCGAAAGCTCGAGAGCGGCCTCTCTGGGGACGAAACCGTAGTACTCCTGGACCCGGTGAAGGATCATGATGAGATTTCCAGGCTTGTCACGCCATTCTTCGACGAAGGAGACAATCTCCTCCGGCAGGCCTACTTCTTGCGCAGTAACGCCAGCCATAATAACCCCCAAGACTAGTAATGAGCGATTAACGCCAATGTACCATGATACCCCGGCATTAACAAGCGGTAAGCACATCTAATGGATCGATCACTCTTATTTTAGCAAGGGGTGATGTTTGGGTTGACTAACTTCACAATAATACGCATTGTTTGACTAGTTTTGTGAAACAGGGTGCATATGAATTGGTCTAAGCCGCTTATCTCTCGTTTGACTCGTTACCTAAGGGTGCTCCGGCAATTGCGGTCCCTCGGATTCGCGAAGGTTTTCTCCAACAACCTGGGGGATGCCGTCGGCGTAAGTGCCGCGGTGGTTCGCAAGGACTTTTCCGCGATAAGTATCGGCGGCAACAAGCGCGGCGGGTACGATATCGACTACCTGATCAACGAGATTACAACGATTCTCGGTAAGACGGATCCCCAGGAGGCGGTCCTCGTCGGCTGCGGCAGGATGGGAACCGCCATTCTGCAAAACAAGGCTTTAGAAAAAGAGGATATCCGGGTCGTCGCCGGCTTCGACGTCGCGAAAGAGAAAGTCGATCACACGGCTGCCGTACCGATCTACCACGTGTCGGAACTAAAAAAGATCGTCCGTGCCCAGAAGGTGGAAGTGGCGATTCTAACCGTCCCCGACGAGAACGCCCAGGAGGTCTTCGACCGCCTGGTAGAAGCAGGGGTCCGCGGTTTCTTGAACTTTACCTCCGTGCCCCTCAAGTGCCCGGACCCCAAGCTCGAAGAGGGCTGCGTGGTACATCACGTAAACATCGGCTTGGAGCTCGAGATCCTCTTTTATCTGGTCCGTGCGGCGAAAGAAGGTACCCTGACCTAATGTCGGGCTCGACTATTCCCATCAACGCCGATGATTCTCCGTCGTACGTCGTCGAGCTGATCTACCGCCTACGGGTCCGCGATGTCATGACAAGTTCCGTCGAAACGGCGGAGCGTCGCGCCCCACTTCGGGACTTGCAGAAAACGATGAAAGACAAATCGATTACCGGTATTCCCATCGCCGAAGGCAAACGACTCTTCGGGATCATAAGCATGGACGACATTATTCGGGCTATGGAAGGCGATTACATGGACGACCCTGCCGAAAAACACATGACCCGAAACCTCATCGTCTTAGAAGACGACATGCCGATTAGCTTCGCGATTTCCTACCTCGAGAAGTACCGTTTCGGGCGGTTTCCCATTCTCAACAAGCACAAGGAGCTCGTCGGCATTCTAACGAGTAGGGATGTCATTACCGCCCTCTTAGTGGAGATCAACAAACAGGTCGAGCGCCTCGAAGAGCAGTCGAAGACGGAGAGAGTAGACACGGCTCCGGGGGATGTCCACCTCGAGTTTGCGACGTGGAAGTTCGATTTCGAAAACGCCGGGAAACCGTCGGCGGAGATAAAGCGCATCCTGAAGGAACGGGGGTGCAACGCCAAAACGATCCGAAGGATTGCCGTAGCAACCTACGAGCTCGAGATGAACCAGGTCGTCCACTCCGAGGGCGGCCGCATCGTTTTTTCCCTCGAAGGAAAAACCGCCCGGGTTACGGCCAAAGACACGGGCCCCGGGATTCCCGACGTGGAGGAAGCGATGGTCGAAGGCTTCTCCACGGCTACCGACTGGGTGCGCTCCCTCGGTTTCGGGGCCGGAATGGGCCTCCCGAACGCGCGAAGGGTATCGGACGAATTCTCGATAGAGAGCAGCCCCGAAGGAACGGTGGTTCGTGTCGCCGTGTACCTTCACTGCCACGATGAAGGAGAAGAGACGTGAAGATTAGCGAGCTTACCGACCTCCTCGGCTACGAGCTTGTTCAGGATGATTTCGACGATTCCGAGATAGCCGGGGGATACACCTCCGACCTCTTGAGCGACGTCATGGCGAACGCCCCCGACGGCGCGGCCCTGATTACCATCCAGGCCCACAAAAATACCGTCGCCGTCGCGTCGATGACCAACCTCGGGGCCCTCGTCATCTGCAATAGCCGGCCTCTTCCGGAAGAAATGATCGAGGCGGCGAGGAAGGAGCGGATCGCGGTCTTTACGACCGAGAAGAATCAGTTCCAGGTGTCCGGGGAGATCTTCACTGCCCTTGCGTCCTCCGGTTAGGTACCGCATTAGGTGATGGACGGCTTCCGCGCCGATCTGCATATCCACTCCTGTTTGAGCCCCTGCGGCGACTGGGACAACTCCCCGTCGGCAATTGCTCGTCGCGGACGAGAGCTCGGACTGGACATGCTCGCCCTGACCGACCACAACACCGCGCTAAACTGTCCGGCCTTCGAGGCGGCGTGCCGCCGGGAGGGGATCGCCTCCTGTTACGGCCTGGAGATAACCACCCGGGAGGAGGTCCACGTGTTGGCCCTCTTCGGGACCGTTGCCGAAGCCCTGGCGATGGGTCGTTTCGTCACCGAGAGCTTTCCTCGGATACAAAACGACCCGAAGCGCTTTGGGGACCAGGTGGTCGTCGACCAAGACGACTATGTTGTGGAAGAGGTGGAGTTCTTTCTTTTGAGCGCCTCGTTTCTAAGCATCGACGAGGTCGTCGACAAGACCATTGCCCTCGGTGGTCTCTCGATACCGGCCCACATCGACCGAACCGCCTTTAGCCTCGGCTCCCAACTCGGGTTCGTGCCGGACCTTCCCTTCAACGCGGTGGAGTCGACTCGACTTCCGGCGACCCCCTCCCCGGGCAAGCTCCCCGTTATTGCCGATTCCGACGCCCACTACCTTCCCGACATCGGAAACCGCTACACTCTGTACCAAGGAAACGAGCCATCATTCGAAGCCATCTTTACCGCCCTAAAAAAGAACGCAGTTACCCCAAGTCTCGCCCTCGCCTAAGATCCGCCGCGCTCTTCGCCGCCGTTTTTCTGGTTTTCGTCATCGCCGGGCTTCCTGCGGAGACCGACACCGAGTCGCCGGAGTGGGCCCTCTTTTTCCGCATCGAGAACACGCCGGAGGGCCGGGTGATAGTCGTCGGAAACACCGGTCTGGGTGTTCCGGAGGATCGCTACCTCCTCGGCCGAGACATTTCGCCACCCCTCCGCCGGGTCGTTATCCTATCGAGTAGCTATGCACCGGCCTTCGAGGCCCTCGGCTCCCTCGACGCCGTGGCAGCGGTTTCCCGGGCCCACTGGTTCTACTCCCGGGGGG
>CAZTRQ010000005.1:29146-34947 GCA_964616245.1 uncultured Spirochaetaceae bacterium
CGCGGCCGCCGGAGGCGACTACCTCTGGCACTACAAGGTGCACCGCGAGACCCAGGGCCGGCCTTCTCCGCCGGCGAACAAGGATACCGAGGTTTCCGGGACCGTCGGGACTATTTCGGAGTTGGTAGAGGCGGTCAGAGCCCTTCGGCGTGGCCGATGACTTCCCGGGGCTTGCTTCCATTCTGTGGACCGACGATTCCGAGGCGCTCCATCTCTTCGACCATCCGAGCGGCCCGGTTGTACCCCACCTTTAGTCGGCGTTGCAGGTAGGACGCGGAAGCCTTTCGGCTCGCGACGACCACCTCGATCGCTTCCTCCATCAAAGGATCCTCCAGCTCTCCCTGAAGCTCCGGGTCGTCTTCGTCGGCGTCGAATATTTCTTCGTCGATGTACTCCGGCTCTCCCAGGGTCCGCACGTGGGCGACGATCCGCTCGACCTCTTCTTCCGACAAGAAGGCCCCTTGAAGGCGCAGAGGAAAAGGGTCCGTTGCCGAGACGAAGAGCATATCACCCTGCCCTAAAAGCTTCTCCGCTCCGACGGTGTCGATGATGATGCGGGAGTCGACCTTGCTCGACACCATAAAGGCGATTCGAGAGGGAATATTGGCCTTGATAAGCCCGGTAATGACGTCCGTCGAGGGGCGCTGGGTAGCGAGAACCAGATGGATCCCGACGGCCCGGGACATCGCCGCGAGGCGCGCGAGGGTCGTCTCGAGCTCCTTGCCCGAGGTTGCCATCAGGTCCGCAAACTCGTCGACCACGACAACAAGGTAGGGCAGGGGCTCGGTGGCTATTCGGTCCCGCTCTATCTTGGCGTTGTAGGAACGAATATCCCGGACGCCGAGGGCATCGAGGAGGTTGTAGCGCCGCTCCATCTCGTAGATGCAGTACTGGATGGCTTGGAAGGCTCGCTTCGGATCGGTTATTACCGGGGTCAGCAGGTGGGGTATGTCGTTATAGAACTTGAGCTCTACGATCTTCGGGTCGATCAGAATCATCTTTACCTGCTCCGGGGTGCAGCGGTAGAGGATCGAGCAGATAATCGAGTTGACGCAGACCGACTTCCCGGATCCGGTCGCCCCGGCGATCAGAAGATGCGGCATCTTCGTCAGGTCGACCATCCGACTGTCTCCAGGAATCTCTTTCCCCAGGGCGAGGGGAATGCCGGCGGTCGAAGCGGTAAAGCTCTTCTCCCGGACCAGCTCCCCGAAGGCCACGATGTGTCTGGTCTTGTTCGGTATTTCGATGCCGACCGCGTGCTTTCCGGGGATCGGAGCCACGATCCGCACCGACGAGGCGGCGAGCCGCAGGGCGATGTTGTCCGCCAGGTTCGTGATCTTTGCGAGCTTGACCCCCGGAGCCGGCAGAATTTCGAACATCGTGATGACGGGCCCTTTGCGTATTCCGGTAACCTCCGCTTGTATCTGGAACTCCTCGAGGGTTACCCGAAGCACCTCGGCGGCGTGGCGCGTCTCGTCGTCTATCTCCCAGTACGGCGCGGCACCGTAGTCGCTTAGAATTCCGTCCACCGGGACCTTGTAGCCCCGGCGCCGAGAAGAGCTCCTCCGGGTTCGGGGCTCCGAGTCCTCGATCGGCTCCGGTAGATCGTAATCCACGTCGCTGGAGAAGCGCCCGCTGCGAAACTGGACGACCAGGGGCTTCTCCGTCTCATAGCCATGCTCATCGGAAGAAAAATCGAGCTCAATGGGGGCTGCTGAATCGGGCTCTTCGAGCTCTTCTTCGAGCTCTTCTTCGAGCTGTTCCTCCAGCTGATCCTCGAGATCGTCGAGGGTCCCTGCCTCCCCATCACCTTCGAAATCCGGAAGCTCGTCGTCTTGGTCTCTGGCCGGGGTTGGCTCTGGGGTTGGCTTTGGGCTTGGCTTTGGCGTTGGCGCCGGAAGCGCAAGGGCCGTGGTCCCGGAACGGCGGGTAACAAGAAGAGGGACAAGGGTTACCACAAGAGCGAGGGTGGCCGATAGAAGAGCTCCGCCGATTCTCGAAAAGTGACCGGCGACCCAGTCGAGGAGGGGCGACGCCACGAGGTCGGCGCTGTTCGGGCCCGCTGCGAAGAGTCGAAGCGCCACCGCGGTACAGAGAAACGCCGGAATCAACAGCTGAAGGTATCCGAACCGCCGCCAGGGAAACGGTTTTCGGGTCGAGAGGTAGGCGACGACGAGGAAGTAGGCCGGAACAAAGAGGGACGCCAGGTGAAAGGTCTTCGCCAGAAAGCGACCCGGGATCGAAAGAACCGCAAGCACGAAGGAGGAAGTCGCGGGTCGCAACGCTGCAACTCCAACGGAGAGCAGAATGATTGTCCCGAAAACAAGGAGAACGACCGGCAGGGGTGAAGTCTTTTCCGAGGTAGTAGTCATCGTTACTACCTCTATCGGCGGAAGGACAGCGCCTCTGAAACCTAGCCGAAAAACAGAATGACGGCGACCCCGAGGGGCACAAGGTAGATGGCGAAGAGGTAGAGCCGTCCGGAGCGGACTATTCGCAAGAGGAGCTTCAGCGCCAAAAAGCCGGAGAAAAGGGCGACGAGAAACCCGACCGAAAGTGGAAGGAGGCCGACCGACCGGCCGAGGTCTCCGAGGTCTCGGAGCGTCAAGACCAAGGCGCCGAGAATGGCCGGAATCGATATCAAGAAGGCGAACTCTCCGGCATCACCCCGGGAGAGCCCGACGTGTCGTGCGGCGGCAATGGTAATGCCCGACCGGGAGATCCCGGGAAACACCCCGAGGCCCTGGGCAAGGCCGACGATAACGGCCTGGTGTGGCCCCATGTCGGAAATGCGCCCTCCCTGGGGTGCCATTACGGCACTGACGAGAACGACCGCGGTAAAGATAAAAAAGGCCCCGACTAGTTGCGGCCGGGTTCCGGCGTCTGTTTCCGCCACAGGCAAAGCGACGATCACCGTTATCAACGTCGCCAACAGAATCCAGACCACCAACCGGAGCTGCCCGGCATCCGCCTCCTGACGAGGGCGCCGGGCGACAAAGCGCCCAAGGGCGACCAGGATCGCGCCGATACGGCGTCTAAATACATAGACCACCACGATCAAGGTCGCGATGTGCAGAAGGACGTCGAAGAGGACCGGAACCCCTTCCAGGCCGAAGAGTAGCTTCCCCACTGCAAGGTGGCCCGAGCTCGATACCGGGAGAAACTCCGTCAGCCCCTGTACCAGTCCGAGGACCGCTGCCTGGAAGATCGTCACGAGTCTCTCCGGAGGGCTTCGATCTCCGGGAAAACGGTACTGAGGGTGTCTCGAGGGCTACGTCCGTCGTAGAGAAGCGCGTACCCCGCCGCCGTCAATGCAATTTTTCGGAGGTAGTGTCTCGTTTCGTAGACCGGGATCGCCTCGTGAAAGAGGAGGACCGAGGGCTGGTTCGTGGCGGCAAGCCACCGCCGGAGCCTGCCTTGACCACCGTTGTACGCCATAATCGCGTAGGCCGGCTCGTCGAAGCGGTCGAAGAGCCGCGAGAGGTAAGAAGCGCCGAGACGAAGATTGGTTTCGGGATTGGTAAGGTCGGGAGCCGTTATGCCCTCCCACCCGGCTACTTCGGCGGCGGTGGCGGGCATCAACTGCGCCAACCCTACCGCACCGGCGTACGATTCTATCGCGGGCGAAAAGTAGCTCTCCTCTCGTACGAGGGCGTACCAGAGCCAGATCGGCAGCCCATAGTCCCGGGACACGCCCTCGAGAAGGGGTGCGAAGGCCCGAGGGTACCGCAATTCCTGGAGCTCCTCGGGGTCCAGGGGCACCCCCTCTCTCCGGAGCCGCTCCGCAATCCTCATCGACTCGTAGTAGTGGCCCTCTCGTGCAAGGTGCCGGGCTATCATCGCAGCATCTTCCCCGGCGACCGAGTCCCACTGCGCCTGAAGGGCGTCGAAGGCGCCCTTTAGGAGACCGTAGTCGAGATAACCGGCGACGTAGATCCGAGCCGCGGAGGAACGCGTGTCTTCGGAGGCGACCCTGTGAACCGTCGAGTGCGTCGATATCTCGTCCCGACCGTCACCTCCGCGTAGGAGCGCGGCCATCAACCGATAGTAAGAGTCGTCTGTTTGGCTCCGCGCCGCGTCGAGGCGACGCCGGGCTTCGGGGCTCCGGCCGTCGGGACCCTGGGAGAGGATAACCGCTATTCGAGCAGCGGCGGCGGCGTACTGGTTGGCCTCGGCAACCGCGTAGAGACGATCGAGATCCGACCAACTCTGCCGGCGAAGCAGCTCGGTAGTAAGCTCTTCGATGGCGCGTCGAAGAAACCACGAATCCGGCTCCGGCCCGGCATAGGTTTCCAAGAGCTTCAGCGCGTCCTGAGGGTTTCTCTCGGTCAGCCTCGCGACCCGGGTTCCGAGAAGGCTGTTCCTCTGCCAGAGAGGCGCCTCGGACAACAACAGCGAGAACTGCTCCATCGCCCCTCGGTCGTCTCCGGACCGATCGGCTGTCTCGATGAGGCCCCGTCGAAGCGCCGAGAGGTTGCCCGCTCCGCCCACCTCCGAGAGAGCCGCGATGCCTTCGGAGAGAAACTCCGACAGAGATTCAACATCGCCCCGGTCTGAAAGACCACGCGCAAGGTAGTCCTCCACCGCGGTGACTTCGCCGAAGAAGCCGAAGCGATCCTCTCCGTCGAGGGCGAGTACGAGAGCTTCCATCAGGGCCCAATCTTCAACGGCGGCGGCCATCCGGAACTCGATCCAGAATCTCTCCTCGGGTCCGAAAGCGGTTTCCAGAAGACCTCGGTACTCCAGGTATCGATAGACCCGGATGTGGTGAGAGGAGGCGCGGTGCTCTCGGAAGAGTCGGAGAACGGGCTCACCGAAGGTACGGTCGTCGAGGTGATGCCGGGAGACTCCTTCCCAGAGGAGCAGGTCTTGCCGGGGGTTCGGAAAGGACGTTCCCGCCTCGAGGGCGTCGAGCGAGAGCCCCGAAAGGGCCTCCCGGAGCTCTTCGTAGCGCTCCTGCTCGTAGAGAGCTTCGAGGTAATACAAGGAGAGCTCGTCCCATCCGGGATAGTCGCGAAGCAGCGACTCGGAGAGCTCCCCCTGCCTGCGGTACATTCCCCGACCTCGATAGTAGGCCAAAAGACGGACTGCGGCCTCCCGGCGCCAAGGGTCGTTCTCGAGACGGACCGACGCTTCCAGGAAGCGCCGCCGGCTTTCGGGCAATTCGAGAACCGAATAGACCTCCGATAGATAGAACAGCGCGCCGTCACCGAGACGCTTCGCGTGGGAGACTTCGAGATCGTCGAAATCTAGGTGCTGAAGTAGCTCGTAGTTGCCGTTGCGAAGGCGTTCGGCGAGAAGCTCCGTCTCCAGCCCCCAGACCTGCCCCCGAGCGCAACCGGTAGTGGCAATAAGGAGAAGGAGGCTTACCTTCAGGGCTATCGTAGGCTTGATCGCCTCAACCAAAGAGGGACCCCAAAGAGAAGATAGCCTCTGAGCAACCCATCCGGCCGGAGAAGCTGCGCCTCGAGGGTGGGAAGCTCCGGTCCCCGCAAGGCTCGAAAGACAAAGTAGGTCAGCAGGGCGAGGGCCGCGAGGGAGAGCAGAATAAACCCCGCAAAAAGGAATCCGTGCATCTTTCGGCGCCCCGGTGCCTCTACCCCGGAAGCTTCGGACTCGGCGAAAGAATCATCGAGGGACTCGGCAATATTCGAATCGAAACTGCTTCCGAAGGACTCTTCATCAAAGGGACTCTCCTCGTCGAAGGAGATCTCTTCCCCGCCGAGCTCTTCTGTTTCGAACGTTTCAGACTCTTCGGGTGTTCCGGACTCCTCGGTCGTGTCGGTCGTGTCGGTCGTGTC
>CAZTRQ010000005.1:35047-39526 GCA_964616245.1 uncultured Spirochaetaceae bacterium
TCGTCGACAACCGGCTCTTCGAGGGCGAAGTCCGGCAGATCACTCCCTCCGGCGTCGAGGGACGAAAGACTCACCGAGAGGCTTTGATACTCGCCGCTCGAGGAGTCGGTGGCCGTCGCGTTTAGATTCCCGGCGTCGTCGATGCCCACGAGCAGATTTACCTCGGGAGAACCCTTAGGAGCCGGCGAAATATTCTCGACCACCAAGCTTCCGATGTATTCGGGCCCTTCGAGGGCGTCTCCGGCACCCTGGTAGAGGTCGATCTGCACGCTCTCTTGATTGTCTCGGACTGTCGTCAGCACGAGCCGCCGCTTTCCCCTAAAGGCGCGGTCAAATACCGGCACGAAACTGCCGTCGGCTATTTTTATTCCAATAGTGGCATCTTCCACTTGCACGTTCCTCGCAGAGGTAGCGTAGTGCCTTCCCCCCATTGTGTCAACGCGGAGGCAGTTCACAAATTAGGCATTATTGACTTTGCTGCGATGCGGCGTGATAATGGCTCATGTCCCTCGGTCCGATACCCGCCATCGCGCTGTTGGTTCTCGGCGTCGCCGTTCTTACCGGCTTTGTTCTTCTCTTGTCCCGGGGAAAAGACAAAGAGAAGAAGAAGAGCTCCCGGTCGAACAAATCGCGGGATCAGCTTAAGAAAGAGGCCAACCGAGCCCTCGCGCAGAACCCGAAGGATCATCGAGCGCTCAGGGTCCTCGCGGATGCTTACTTCGACGAGAAATCCTGGGAGAAGGCGCTTCGAACCTACGGTGTTCTCGCCAACCTCTGCGCGACCAATCCGGAGATAGACGAGTACACGGTCAACCTTCGGTACGGACTCGCGGCGATCCAACTCAACCAGTTCGAAGAGGCGTACAAGGCCCTAGCGGTATCCCGGTCGAAGAATACCGAAGGCTTCGAGCTGAATTACAACCTCGGCTTCCTGGAGTTCAAGCGAAAGAACTTCGAAAAGGCGACGGCCTACCTCCGCACGGCGCGGGAGTTGGAACCGGAGCACCTTCCCACGATGAAGTACCTCGCCCACTCTCTCTACCGGATCAAAAAATTCAGCGACGCCTTGGCACTCCTGCGGCGCTACATCGATGTGCAACCGGACGACAAAGAGGCTGTTTTCGTGATGGCGCAGGCGTACTACGAGCTGGGACAAAACGACCAGGCAACCAAGCTCTTCTCACATCTCCGCGCAGACCCGGTCTTCGGTCCCCGATCTACCCTCATGTCGGGCTCGATACACCTCAAGAATCACCAATACGAAAAGGCGCAAACCGACTTGGAGCTGGGCCTGCGACACGAGAAGGTGCCACCGGATATCGCGGTGGAGCTTAGATATCGGCTGGCTGCCGCTTACGCGAAGACGCAACAGATCGCGAAGGCGCTCCCCCTCCTGGAACAGATACAGCAGGCTCGACCGAACTACAAGGACGTCAACCAACAGCTCCATCGCTTCCGAGAGCTCAACGCCAACAAAAACCTTCAGATCTACCTCATCTCGCCGCCGTCGGAATTCGTCTCCCTCTGTCGGCGGGTCACCATGAACTTCTTCAAGGGCGCTCGGGTCAAGATCGCCGACATCACTCTCGGGAAGAACGAGTACGCCGACGTCCTCGCGGAGGTCGAAACCAACCAATGGGTCGACACCATTCTCTTCCGGTACATCCGGACCACCGGACAAGTCGGAGAGCTGCTCCTCCGCGATTTTCACGGACGGGTCAAGGACCTCAAGGCTGGTCGTGGCTTCTGCATCAGCGCCGGAGAGTTCTCCGAGGGAGCTCACCAATTCGTCGAGGCGCGGCTTATCGACCTGATCGACAAGAACGAGCTGGGAAAGGTACTCAATCGCGGGGCCTAGCCCCGACCGGAGAGCACGACGACGTGCCTCGGCGCGTTTAGGAACGGCACCCCGAGGGTCTCGATCGACACGGAGCCGAAGAGCCCTTCGGCCGCCGTCGCCCACCCTTCAGCCGACTCCCTCGTTCCCGCGTAGACGACCACCCGGCCTTCGGGTTCGAGAAGCCCCGCCGCCCGGCGAAGTCCCTCCGCGCCGCCGGGGGAGAGAGCCCGGGTCACCACCAACGGAAACCGATCCCCGAGAGCCGACGCGTCCCCGCATACCACCGTACAACGCTCCAGACGGAGTCGGGCGACCGCGGCCCGGAGGAAGGTGGTGGCACGCTCCGACCGGTCGAGAAGCGTTAGGGATAGCCCGCCGACAACGCAGAGAGGCACACCGGGAAAGCCGGCGCCGGTCCCGAGATCGAGGATTGTCGCACCAGCCACGGTGGATAGCTCCCTCCGGATAGTCGCAATAGGGGCCAGGCTATCGAGGACGTGCCGAACGATCAGGTCCTCCTCCGTCGCCCGGATCAGGCTGTAACGGCGATTCCAGAGCGTCAACTCGGCGAGAAAGTCCAGCAGCGTCGAGACGGTCTCTCCCGGGGCTTCGAGGCCCAGCTTAAAGAGCCCTTCCCGGAGCTTAGGCTCCAGGGCGTCGAAGCGCCGGCGATCCTCGGCCATCGGCTACTCCCGGCGCTTGGAGAGGGCTACCATCAACACGGCGGTGTCGGCGTTTCGAACTCCGGAGATCCGGGACGCCTGGCCCAGTGAGACAGGGCGAATGTTCTTGAGCTTTTCCTTCGCCTCGTTAGAGAGTCCGAGGACCCCGTCGTAGTCGAGGTTTTTCGGAATCCGCATCTCGTCCAGCTTCTCGTACTGTCGCACCCGGCGCTCTTGCCGGGCGATATACCCTTGGTACTTTGCGGTCAGCTCGACCGAACGGAGCCAATCCGCCGGCACCGGCTCGGTTTCCGGTTCCCGGAGCCGTTCTACGAGATCCGGAGCGATCCGGAGAAGATCCTGCAGGGTGACTCCGGGATTCTTCAGGATCTGGAGGAAGGTGCGCCCGTGGAACTCGCCCGGCGGCCGGTCGAGGGCCGCCGAGAGCTCTTCTATCTGCCGCCTATCTGGACGCCGCTTTTCCAGTCCGGCGGCCACCGATTCGGTCCAGGCGGTCTTTTCGGCAAAGCGCCGATACTTCTCCTCGTCGTGGAGGCCGACCTCGTAGCCTTTCGCGAAAAGCCGCACGTCGGCGTTGTCGTGTCGAAGCGAGAGTCGGTGCTCGGCCCGGGAGGTAAACATTCGGTAGGGCTCCTCGGCGCCCTTGGTAACCAGGTCGTCGATTAGAACTCCGATGTAGGCCTCGGCCCGGGAGAGAACGAGTGGCTCTCGGCCCTGAGTCGACAACGCGGCGTTTATGCCTGCGAGAAGCCCCTGACCGGCCGCTTCCTCGTAGCCCGAGGTACCATTTATCTGCCCCGCGAGGTAGAGCCCCGGGACACTCTTCGTTTCGAGGCTCGGGTAGAGCTGCAGGGGATTTACGTAATCGTATTCGACGGCGTAGCCCGGCCGCAGAATAACCGCCTCCTCGAGACCGGGAATCGAGTGAATGTAGGCCTCCTGCACGTCCTCCGGAAGGGAGGAGGAGATGCCGTTAAGGTAGTACTCGTCGGTTCCGACCCCCTCGGGCTCGACGAAGACCTGGTGTCGTTCGCGCTCGGGGAACTTTACCACCTTGTCTTCGATCGACGGGCAGTACCGGGGCCCCCGGCCGACGATTGCCCCGGCAAAGAGAGGAGACCGCTCGAGATTTCGGGTGATGATCGCGTGGGTCTCGGACGTGGTGTAGGTGACGTAGCAGTCGACACTCGGCCGGGGCGGCGGTGCGTCGAAGAAGGAAAAGGCCACCGTTTCCGTGTCGCCGGGTTGAGGCTCCATGGCGGCGAAGTCGATGCTTCGCCCGAGGACCCGGGCCGGGGTACCCGTCTTAAGGCGGCCGACCTCGATACCAAAGCGACGGAGCGCCCGGTCGACCCCGTAGGACGGAGGCTCCCCGAGGCGGCCCCCGGGGCTCTGGAAGCTGCCGATGTGCAGGAGGCCGTTGAGGAAGGTCCCCGTCGTCAAGACAATCCCCCGGCACACCACTCGGCGTCCTCGTTCGGTTATCGCTGCTGCTACCGCACCCGTCGAAGCATCAACATCGATGTCGACCACCATATCCTGGAGCAACCGCAGTCCCTCCTGCGCTTCGAGGGCCTGCTTCGCAGCAACCTGGTAGCCGAGCTTATCCGCCTGAGCCCTCGGAGCCTGAACGGCGGGTCCCCGGGATCGGTTCAGGGTCCGATACTGTATCTGGGTGGCATCGATAAGCCGGGCCATCTCTCCACCGAGGGCGTCAATCTCCCGGACCATATTGCCCTTGGCCAGCCCTCCGACCGCGGGATTGCAGGACATCTTTCCGATGGCATCGAGATTCTGGGTGATAAGAAGGGTCGAGGCACCCATCCGGGCGGCGGCAAGTGCCGCCTCGATTCCGGCGTGGCCGCCACCAACAACGAGGATGTCGCATTTCGCGCTCAGGGTACTGGTTCCCACAGTCTGAGTATTATCAGACGCCCCCGCGTGTCGGTCAACGGC
>CAZTRQ010000006.1:0-34129 GCA_964616245.1 uncultured Spirochaetaceae bacterium
GCCCCGAGAAGGGCGAATACCGCTCCCATCGCAAACTTGGCCGTTCCCGCCCGACGGGAGAACCAGGTGCCGATACGCCGGGAGCTTACCCCGTAGTAGACGGCCAAGACGACGATTACCAAGGGGATGATAAAGGCAAGGTTGTAGGCCCCTAGCGCCGCGACCTCTGCGGGGCGCGTCGACCCGGTCTGGACGAGATAGGCGATGGTCGGCAGGTAGAGCTGCCCGGTACAGGCGAGCTCGAGAATCGACACCATAAAGGCGAGCCCAATGGTGGCAAAAACAAGGCCCCCTCCGCGAACCCTGGAGCGGATTACCGAGTGGATTCGTCGCTTTGCCCGGGCCGAAAGCTGGAGCACCGCCTCGGAACTCTTCCCCTGGTGGATGAGGATGCCGTCTCGAATGGCCAGCACCGCGAATACCGCGGTACCCGCGCTTACGACGACCCGGAGCCAGAAGCGCAGAAGAGGCGCGTCCATCGCTTCCCGAAGGACCGACAGAAGCCCGAAGCCGATTGCGAAGTAGGTGGCAAAGATCGTCGCGGCGAAGAGCAACCCCGTAGCGAGAATCTGCCTCTTGCTTCGTCCTACGAGGGCCAGAAACGAGAGGAGAAAGACCGCGGTCGCGAAGGCACAGGGGTTGATGCCGTCGGCGAGACCGGCAAGAAGAATCGGCAAAAAGGGTAGGAACCCCTCGGTCGCAGTCGCGACGGCGCTGCCGCCGAGGGAGCCGTCCATGGTCTGGGGTACCTGGGGCCGGAACTGACCGTGGGTCGATAAATAGCGAAGCTCCTCTTCGAGACCACGGTCGATGGCCGAATTGCCCTGGTAGCCGTTGTTCCCGATAAAGAGCACCGGAAAGATGCGGAAGTCGCGATCCATCTTGGCAAGGCGCTCCCGGCAGGCCTCGTACCCCTCGGCACTAAGGATGTCCCGGGTGGTAACGTCGATCGAGACCTCGTGCTCCTGCTCCACCTTCGGGATCGTCTTCTCCACGAAGGTGTCGCAGTGGCTGCAGCCGATCTCTCCGTAATAGGTCACCTCGATGGTCGGCGTGTCGGCCGCCGCGAGGCCCGCTCCGCTGTAGAGGAGCAGGAGCAATGAGAGAAAAGACAGGAAGCCGGGCCGAAGGGTCCTCCGGGGCGCCGCCGCCATTTACGCTACGAAATTCCCGTACACCATTCCCGCCGCGGTAGAGAGGACCACGACGAGGCCGACGTAGGCGAGGGTCTTCTTGGGACCCAACTCTCCGCCGATCACGAGCAGCGAAGGCAGTGACAGCGACGGTCCGGCAAGGAGTAGCGCCAGGGCGGGACCCTGGTTCATTCCGGCGCCGATGAGGCCCTGCATGATGGGCACCTCGGTAAGGGTGGCAAAGTACATCAGGGCCCCGGCGACGGAGGCCATCACATTGCTGCCCAGGGAGTTGGTGCCCACGAGGCTCGCGACCCAGCTTTCGGGAATCAGCGCCATGTGGCCCGGACGACCGAGGAGGAAGCCTGCGACCAACACCCCCGCGAAGAGAAGCGGAAGAATCTGAACCGAGAAGTCCCGGGTAGCCGTAACCCAGTCGGAGATTTCGCTTTTTTTGAACCAACGCACCAGGGAGTAGAGCAGGACCAGGCCGAAGGCACCGACGATTGCCCACCTCCACTGGTAGAGAAAGTCCCACCAGCCGACCGAACCGCCCGAGGGGGCCCAGTTCAGAAAGATCAGAATACCGATCATCGACGCCATGTAGATGACGGTCTTGCCGATACCCCGGGATTCGTCGTCGTCGAAGGTCTGGAACATCGCCGCGTTGGTGGTGCGCTCCTTGTCCTCCCGGAAGAAGAGCAGCTGCATCGCGAGTCCGATGACAAAGGCAAAGACGATCGCTCCGACGGCCCGGGCCACGCCAAGCTGAAGGCCCAAGACCTTCGCGGTCAGAATAATCGCTAAGACGTTTATCGCCGGTCCGGAGTAGAGAAAACTTACCGCCGGTCCGAGACCCGCACCCTTCTTGTAGATACCCTTAAAGAGGGGAAGCACCGTGCAGGAGCAGACGGCGAGGATGGTGCCGGAGACGGAGGCCACGCTGTAGGCCACGAGCTTCGGCGCCTCGGGGCCCAGGTACTTGATGACCGCTTGTTGGTTTAAGAAGACGGTGATGGCCCCGGCGATAAAGAACGCCGGCACCAGGCAGAGGAGGACGTGCTCCTTAGCGTACTCGCCGAGCATCAAGAACGCCTCGGTTACCGCGGCGGTCACCCGGGGGGCGGACCAAGGAACAAAAAAGGCCACGAGAAAGACTCCGGCCATAACGGTAAGGAGCCGGTTTTTCTTCTCGCCCCAGAAGCGTTTTAGCAGGCCGGGACGGCGAGGGGGGGCCTCTGTGTTCTGTCCGTTACCCGAGGGGGCAGTTTTCGTAGCTGTGCTCTCTATGCTCATGAGCTCTTTCCTATCCGTTTTTCTATGATGTCTCGTATCTCCTCGGAGGAGAGAACCTTCCCCGCCTGGAGCAGTTCGCCGTCGATTGCGAGCCCCGGAGATACGAGCATCCCCATCTCCATCATCACGTCGAGGTCGGTGACCTCTTCCATGTCGATGTCGCCGGCGCCGGAATCCCCGAGCGCCGTTACGGCATCCGCCGCGTTAGCTTTTAGCAGCCGGCACTTCGGACAGCCGGTGCCGAGAATCTGTAGCGTCATGCGGTGTACGCTTTGATGGTCTCTTCGATCTCTTCCGGGGAGAAAACCTTGCCAGACTTTTGGAGCGTCCCGTCGATGGCGAGGCCCGGCGTCCGCATGACACCCATCTCCACAATCTGGTCCATATTGGTTACCTTCTCGAAGTCGGCGTCGATACCCAGGCGGGAAACCGCTTCCCGGGCGTTCTGCTCGAGATTCTGACAGTTCGGGCAACCGGAGCCGAGTATTTGAATAGTCATAGATACCTCCATTGAGTGATTACTTGGCTATATATACAACAACGCAGTCAAATCGTCAAGCGGGTTGGGTCTCTTCCATGACGGGGGGCCCCGTAGAACACAATCGTAACCATTTGAAACCGCCCAATTTATTGATTACATTGCCAAATATGCAGCAGATCGCTCTTTAGGGCAATCCGCAGTATTGCGATTTTAACGATAAGGGCGGAATAGGAATGGCTACACAAGAGTACTCGGTGGATTTGACCCGGGCTGAGGACGGAAATACGGTAGATGCTTCGGTACGAGAGTTCGGTCTGACCCTCGGGAGCAAGGCGCGGGATATGTCGATGGGGTTTAACCCGGTGGAGACCCTGCTCTCGGCAGCCGGCGCCTGCATAACCTCTTCGGTAGGGCTTGTAGCAAAGAACAGCGGTGTCGAGCTTGATAATCTGCGGATTCACGCCGTGGGTACCAGGCAGGAAGACCCGCCGAAACTTATCAAGGTAACGCTACAGCTTTCCGTCGGCTCCAGCGCGCCGGATCAGAAGATCGATAGCGTCGTGAGAATCGCGACAAAGGCTTCGACGGTGGTCTCTACTCTCCGGGAGGCCCTCGACATACGTGTCGAGTGGAGCCGGGCCGGCTAGACCGCGCGCGCGTTGACATCTCGTGGATTAATTGGCAATATATGCAAGCAATGATGACGGAACAGGACAGACTAAAGGCGGACGCCCGGGCCGGGGTACTCAAGGCGCTCGCCCATCCCACCCGGGTCTATATGGTCGATGTAATTTCCCGGGAGGGCCCTCAGTGCGTATGCGAGCTGACCGACCGGGTCGGCGCGGATACTTCGACCGTGTCGCGGCATCTGTCGCTTCTCAAAAGCGCCGGGCTCCTCTTTGACCGCAAAGAGGGAACTACCGTCTACTACGACTTAGCCTGCGACTGCATCTCGGACTTTATGAGCGGTCTCGAAGGCGTGCTTCGTGCGAAACACCAGCGGGAGCAGGCCGCCTTCAGCGCCGTGGTCGGGAGTCAATGAGGCTCCTCCGCCAATCCATGCAGGACGGCTACGACTTCTGTTAGGGCTTTCTCAAGAGCCGGATGAATCGGGTTTAACGTAAAGGCGACGCACGATTCTCCGCCGAAGTAACCGACGTAATACAGGCACTCCAAGGTAGAGTCGGAGAGCTGGTCTATAAACGCCTCGAGCCGCTTTCGGATAACCGGGTTGTAACACAACACCGAGAGTGCCGTTCTTTCTCTCGTAACCGTGGTGGCGTCGAGATTCTCCTGGTCCTGCACGGGAATATTCCCTCGGCGAAGTCTTCCGGATTCCGCAATGTGGCCGATGCCCGGCGGAAGGCGGTCGTAGTACACCGTAAAGAGGAGTAAGTCTTCCCGCTTAAGAATCCATTCGGATATCGGCAGGTAGAGGAGGGCATGTCGAGGGAGTGTCGTCAGGGTTCCTTCGAGGCGCCGGAAGGGGTCGGCAAGGGTATAGACAAAGTTGTATCCAACCGTGCCCCCGATGTTGGTGTACTCCGTATCCCGAGGGCTAAAAGCGTTCTCCAAAGCCCGAGTAGCAAAAAGGAGCACTGCGGTGTTCTCCTTCGCACCGCGGTACCACCCGAATCCCAGCACCACTGCGATGGCAACGATTACCAATAGCAAGGGTTCCATGCGCTTTTCCGCTATACGAGCTGGACATCCAAATCGGGGAACTCCGCGCTCAGCTCTTCCACCAGACGGCGGCGCAAGCCCGAAATAATCACCGAAGCAATGCCGATGCAGGCGGGGCACGACGGCTGGTGCGAAAGAAAGTCGGTAAAGACGTAGAGCTCCTTCTCTTCTTCGTTGTAACGGAGACGCTCGACAATCCCCAACCGACCCAGGGAATAGCCGCTTTCCGGGTCCTTGACCCGCTCGAGAACGGCGTCGATCTTCTTTGCCATCTCGGGGTCCATTACGCCTCCTTCGGGGGACTGCTCTTCGGATGCGCCTCGACCAATTCCGAAAACCATCGGTACACGGCTCCGATTGCCCCCTCGACTTCCCCGGGTACGGGAATAAGAAAGACGAACAAGCGGTCTTGTTCCGGAACCAGAGCCACATGACGAAGGGGGCCGGGCTCTGCGCCTATCATCTCTCGGCAGTGCTCCATCGTGTTTTTGACCTCTTCGTCGAAGTAGTAGAGGTAGAAGGTTCGCCGCCCCCACTCGAAGGTCTCGTTGGTCAGGGAGGCGGCGTTCTCGATCTTCGCCCCGGCGAAGGAGGAATAGGACTTCTCGATAAGGTGTCCCTCCCGGAGAATGCCCGTCACCCTCGGAGAGAGATGAAAGGACAAAAAGAGACGGTCGTAACGCCGGATCATTCGAGAGAATGGATACCAAAGCCAGGACTGCCGCGGAAGAAGCGTCATGGTGGCGTCTACTCGCTTTACGGACCGGTTGCGGTGGGGAACGAAGTTGGCGTGGTACCCGGTAAGTCCCCCGATGTTCGTGAAGGTCTGGTCTTTCGGACGCAAAACCGCCGCTATCTCATCAAAAACGGTGGTAGTTATTCGACGGATCCGCCGTCGTCCCCAGGCGTAACCGAGGCTCAGGAGGATTGATACCGCTATAAAGAGATAAAAGACCGGTTGATCCGCTACTTCGGTGCCGCTGAACACGAACCCTCCTCGGGCCTGCCTACCGAAAGGCTTCCGTTACGTCAAATTCGATGCGATACGAGTTGTTCCGATCGACATCCGGGTTAAGAGGAACCCGGGCGATATGAACGCCGTTTGGATTTTCACCGAAGAGCTCTTTCTCCACGCTGTCGGCGGTCTCGACGAGGCGATCCTCGAACTTATTGTTGAAACCTGCGCGAAGCGGCAACTGGAGGTCGTTCAACCCGACGAGTATTCGCTGAGACTCCTTTAAGGAAAGGTAGTCCGGATTAAAAACCACGGCGATGCTGTTATCCTTTCCCTTTAGTTCCTTATAGACGTTTACGTAGCGCTGCCAAATGTCGTTGAGCTTCCGCATAACAGTGTCGTCTTTCTCGTCGTAGGCAAGACGGAAACCTTCTTCGTTGTACTTGCCGGTAATGTTATGGATGGTGTGCCGTTTTTCCAGAATTTGCTTGCGGATGCGTCGCAAGCGGTCCACCCAGGTAATGCTAATGTTCGGAAGGGCGAGAATCCTCAAGGTCAGCCCCGTTGGCGGTGTGTCGAAGACCACGTAGTCGAATCCCTTCTCTGTTCGAAGAACTTCCTCCAGGATAGTAAGAGATGCGTATTCCTCAACGCCCGGAGAGTAACGGAGCACCTTGAAGTACATATCAAAATTGAAGGCCCTGGTGTAGCTATACACTTCCGACAGAACGTCGATGTTCTGTTCGATATAGTCCGAGGCGGCTTTGTCGAGGTTCGCCTCTTGAAGATAGAGGTTCTTCCCAAACTTGCTCTTCTTGTGGCCAACGGAGGTATTGAAGATATCCGCGATGTTGTGGGCGGGATCTATAGAGATCAATAGTGTCGAATACCCGAGCTCGGACAGCTGCCAAGCACAGGTCGCGGAGATAGTAGATTTTCCTACCCCTCCCTTTCCGGTGAAGAATATCGTTTTCATGATTACTCGCTTTTATGGGGTCACGTGACGTCGAAACAACCGGACAATTCCGCCAACGCGTCGGTGGCGTTTTCGGAACGACGATTGACTACTTTAATTTCGTGTTCGAGATAGGGGAGAAGCTCCGCCGAAATAAACGACGGCGGAGCCGGTACCCCGGTAAAGGAGCCCATCAAGAGCAATACGAACATGTTCTCGAGTTCCCGAACTTCGCATTCGGTAAGGCCCACCGCTCGGTTGCGGTGGGCCGTGTCCATTGTCTGGAAAAAGGATTTCAAGAACCGAAAGAGCCGTTTAATCGGATTCATTGAGTCCTTACGCCGTGCCTCGCTGCGTATCCGCAAGCGGCGTGTTCCTCGTCTTGAAGAAGTCTATTATAAAGACGAAGTTGATGATCAGCATAAACACCGTAATAACACCGACGGTTCCACCGGTCGCGGGGTTGGCCGCAAAGGTTACCGGGATTACGACGATCAGATACCAGAACATAGCGGCGGTAACCGTAACCCATAGCCCCATCGCGGGAATAAAGGCGTAGGTGGCCTTGGTCTTGAGCCGCTTGGATACCCAGGCGGTCCCGGTAAGGAGGGCGATTGCCGCGATAAGCTGGTTGGCGCTTCCAAAGCTGGGCCACAAGAGACCGAAGCTGCCGCTCCATCCTAAGTAGATACCGAGGGCCGCGGGAATAATCGAGGCGATCCAGCGGTTGGAAAGAAAGCGGTAGGCGCCTTCGGAGGTCTTCTTGAGCGGAAGGAAGATCTCCGCCAAGGTGTAACGCGCCAACCGGTTGGTGCTATCGAGGGTCGTCAAGGCGAAGGACGAGACCCACATACCGGCGATAATGCTCAAGAAGGTCCTCGGAATAAACGCCAGCCAGGTGTCGCCGATCATGGCGGCCCATGTTTCGGAGAACATCGCGGCGTTCGGGAAGGACCCGGACATCGCCGCCGTGTACTGGGTTCCCCATCCGGCGGCGGTAATCGTCTGGCCGGCGTTCGTCATTACCTGCATACCCCAGCCGGCAACCGCGATAACGACAATGGTGGAGAGAAAGCCCTCGACGAGCATAACACCGTATCCGATCGGGAGCCCCGCCTTCTCGCTCGTCAGCTGCTTCGAGGTCGTCCCGGAGGCAACCAGGGAGTGGAATCCCGAAAGCGACCCGCAGGCGATAATCAGCGGTATGACCGGCCAGAAGGGCGTCGGCTTTCCCGCGGAGATAATCGGCGAAAAGGAGGTGAAGGCCGGCGCGGTAAAGCCCTTAAAGGCGAAAATCGCACCGAAACCGCCGAGGATAAGCCCTGCGTAGAGCAACCAGGCGTTCAGATAGTCCCGGGGCTGGAGGAGTACCTGAACCGGGAGCGCGGCGGCGATAATAATGTAGAAGAACATCGCCAGGAACCAGAAGTTCCGGCTTGCGACCAGCGGAAAGATACCCGCGAGGTAGATAACAAGAGTCAGAAGGGCGATACCGATAACGGTTACCACCGTAAAGGGTATCTTGGTCTTGTACATCAAGAACCCCTGGAGTACCGCGGCGATTAGGAGGTAGGCTGCTGCCGCCGGAATACCCGGATTGGCCATGAACATTCCGCCGAGGACCGCCGCGAAGGCCGCAACGACCAGAATGAGCAGAAAGAAGACCAGAATATAGAACAGATAGCCGGTGCGTTTGTGGAAAAGGTCGGATGCGACGAACTGAATAGATTTTCCGTCGTATCGGACCGATGCCATAACCGCCAAGTAGTCGTGGACCGCGCCGATAAAGATGTTACCGAACCAGATCCAGGCAAGGGCGGGGACCCAGCCCCAGGCCATCGCGACCACCGGCCCCACGATCGGAGCGGCCCCGGCAACCGACGCGAAATGGTGTCCGAAGAGAACGGACGTCCGCGTCGGAACATAGTCGACACCGTCGTATAGGCGATGCGCCGGCGTTTTTATGTCGTTGTCCGCCTTGACAACATCCTTTTCCATCTTTTTCCCGTAGACCAGGTACAACGCCCCGTACACTACGGCACCGACGATTACGATGATGGTGGTCATTGACTTTTTCCTCCTCTCAGGCATCGAGCGATAGAGAAAAATTACGAATTACTCGCGTGACTCCAGCTTACAGGGGGTATAGCCAGCCGTCAACGTTTTTTTCCAGGGCCTCGGTGCGGGCCTTCGACCGCCAACTTGCTTTTCTGACGGTATATAGTTACCTTTAATGTATAGACTTACAAAGGAGTTCTTGTGTTACAGTTTTACTTTTTAAGCGTTTCTACGCTGCTTCTCGCCAGCCTTTCGCTCGTTTTTGCCGCTTCGGAAGAGTCAAGTCATAGTTTTCGTCGTTTTATCTCGGCGCGCACGGTTCGAATTTCTCTCGGTGTTATCGCCGCTCTCGTCGGTATCCTTAAGTTTTTCGTTCGAGCCCCCGGAGACACCGTCGTGGTGGTCGGGGATTTGCTGCCCGCGGCGGCAGGCATAGCCCTCGGTCTTGCTCTTCTTGCGGGAGCTCTCGGCAAGCAGGTCGAAGAGAATGATCGTCTAAAAAAAGTGCAGTCGATAAGCCGCTATTACCGAATTCCGCTTGGAGTCGTCGGTATTGCAGCGGCGCTTGCCCACTTCTTCGTACCCGCTGTGGTCATTCTCTGATCACTGTTGATTATCCGTTAAGATCGGCAGAAACCTTGTCGGCAGAGTCGGCAGTGTGATACCTTGGAATCAACGAGGAGGTGACGCCCGTGACTGTAGAAAATATTGGAAGCTCGTACGCGGATATGGGGACGGCTCAAACCCAGATGCAGGCCCAGACGCAGGTTATGAGCGAGGCTGTGGACGCGATGGAGATGCAGGGCGAGGCTGCGGTGCAGCTTATCCAGAGTGCATCGGAGATGACCTCGTCTCAACCGATAACGGATCCTGCCCTTGGGCAGAATGTCGACTTGACCGCGTAGTTCGAGCGGTCTCACTCAAAAAGGGCCGATTCGTCGGCCCTTTTTTTTGGTGCGCCCGGCAGGGCCGCACTCTTGTTTAATATAAGAATAAGAAGAGGACGTCTATGGAGTTTCGGGTATGGCCCGGCCGGTCTTATCCCCTTGGGGCCACCTGGGACGGAAGTGGCACAAATTTCGCATTGTTTTCGGCGTACGCGGAAGGCGTCGATCTCGTCCTTTTCGACGATACCGGCAGTCGGGAAATCGGGAAAATAAGTCTTCCGGAGTACACCCACGAAATCTGGCACGGCTATCTTCCCGATGTCCGTCCGGGACAGCTCTACGGCTACCGGGTCCACGGGCCGTACCTACCGGAGCAAGGGCACCGGTTCAATCATCACAAACTGGTCCTCGATCCCTACGCCAAAGAGCTCTCAGGGCGTCTGCGGTGGAACGACGCACAGTTCGGGTACGTCGTCGGCGACCAGGCGGAAGATCTCTCTTTCGACACCCGGGACAACGCGCCTTATATGCCCAAGTGCCGGGTAATCGACCCGGCCTTTACCTGGTCCGAGGAGCCGCCGCCGAGAACCTCCTGGGATCAGACCATCATTTACGAGCTCCACGTCCGGGGGTACACGCGACAACACGCCGACGTTTCTCCCCCGGCACAGGGTACCTTCGGGGGATTGGCGAATCCGTCGGTGGTCGCCTACCTCCGGGATCTCGGGGTTACCGCGATCGAATTGCTCCCTGTCCACGCCTTCGTCCAGGACCGCGTCCTGGTCGAAAAGGGTCTACGGAACTATTGGGGCTACAACAGCATCGGCTTCTTCGCCCCGGAGCCGCTCTACCTCGGCAAAGACGGGCTGCGAGACTTTAAGACCTTTGTTCAGGTGATGCACGACAACGGCATCGAAGTCCTCCTCGACGTCGTGTACAACCACACCGCGGAGGGAAACCATCTCGGGCCTACCCTCTGTTTTCGCGGTATCGACAACCGGTCGTACTACTACCTTTCGGAAGACAATCCCCGGTATTACAACGACTTTACCGGCACCGGAAACGCCCTCGAATTGCGACACCCTCAGGTCCTTCGGATGGTAACCGATTCCCTGCGCTACTGGGTCGAAGAGATGCACGTCGACGGGTTTCGCTTCGACCTCGCGACGACCCTCGCCCGGGTCCACGGCGAGTACGACCAGCACGCCGGCTTCCTCGACGCGATCTCCCAGGATCCCGTTCTTTCCGGGTCTAAGCTGATCGCCGAGCCCTGGGACACGGGCCCCGGCGGGTATCGCGTCGGCGAGTTTCCACCGAATTGGGCCGAATGGAACGACCGCTACCGGGATACCGTTCGGCGTTTCTGGAAGGGCGACCACGGACTCCTTGGAGAGTTCGCATCTCGGCTGTCCGGCTCCAGCGATGTTTACGACAATCGCGGGCGACGCCCCTGGGCCTCCATAAACTTCGTCACCGCCCACGACGGTTTTACCCTCCGGGACCTCGTCAGCTACAACCACAAGCACAACGAGGCCAATCAAGAGGATAACCGCGACGGAGCCGATGACAACAAGAGTTGGAACATGGGTGTCGAGGGAGAAACCGAAGATCAGTCGATCACAGAAGACCGACGGAGACAGGCACGTAACTTCCTCTTTACTCTCATATTGTCCCAAGGTGTGCCAATGTTCCCCGCGGGAGACGAGTTCTGGAGAACCCAGGGGGGGAACAATAACGCCTATTGCCAAGACAACGAAACGAGTTGGATAGACTGGTCCTCGGTCGATGGGCAGGCTCTGGTCTCCTTTGCCCAAAGGCTCATCGGATTGCGCAAAGAGCACGTGGTGTTCCGGAGGTCTCGGTTCTTTCACGGCGAAAAGATCCCGGGAACCGACAGCAAGGACGTCACCTGGATTCGGATCGACGGGAAGGAAATGACTACCGACGACTGGGTAAACGGCAACTCCCGGGCTCTGGGGGTTCTCCTAAGCGGGGAAGCGGGAGCTCGTTTTCTTACCGAGCGGGGGGAACCGGAGCCCGACGACACCTTCTTGATGCTCTTTAACCCGAGTCAGGAAACCATCCAGTGGCGCCTACCCGGGGACCGAGTATCTCCCTGGCGTGTCGTCCTCGACACCTTCGAAGCATCTCAGACGGATACTGTTCGTGTTTCCGGCCGAAGCATAAAGCAGAGTCGGATGAGCGCCATGCTCCTCGTGTCCCCGAGACAGGGAGAAGAATCGTGAACTATCGCTTCGGCCCCGAAACAAGAGAGACCGGAACCGTGTTTCGACTCTGGGCCCCCGCCGCCGGGAGCGTCTCGGTCCAACTCTACGACGCCGAGTTGAGGGAAACACAGTCCTTCCCGCTGGAGCGTATCGGCGGCGGCTGGTGGCTCACCCCGCCCCGGGAGCTGCCGGGGGGCACGCTCTATCATTTTCAGATCGACGGAGAGCTGCGCGTTCCGGACCCGGCTTCCCGGTTCCAACCGAAGGACGTTCACGGGCCGAGCATGCTTCTCGGTCCTAAGGCGACCGCCGCGTCTCCCGCTGTCTCTCCCGCTGCCGAGGATTGGGCCGGGCTTCCCTGGGAAAGAACCGTGCTCTACGAGCTTCATATCGGCACCTTTACGCCGGCGGGAACCTACGAAGGCGCCGCCGAGCGCTTGCCGCACCTCGCGGACCTAGGAATTACGGCGGTCGAGTTGATGCCGCTGTCGGATTTTCCGGGGCAGAGAAACTGGGGCTACGACGGAGTCCTGCCATACGCGCCGGACTCCTCTTACGGCACGGTGGCCCAACTGCGCTCCTTCGTCGACCGGGCCCACTCCTTGGGTATGATGGTCTTTCTCGATGTGGTCTACAACCATTTTGGGCCCGAGGGGAACTACCTTCACGTCTACGCTCCGGAGTTTTTTACCGACCGCTTCGACACGCCCTGGGGGTCGGCAATCGACTTTTCCCGGGTCGAGGTTCGACGCTTCTTTATCGAGAACGCAATCTACTGGTTGTCGGACCTCGGGTTCGACGGTCTTCGGCTCGATGCGGTCCACGCGATAGAAGATCCATCGGAGACCCATATCCTCGACGAGCTCTCCCGGGAGGTCCGCCGGGCGATCGACCCCCGGCGGACGGTGCACCTCGTGCTCGAAAACGACGCGAACCAGGCCCGATACCTCGGAGAACGACCGACGACGGGGTACGAAGCGCAGTGGAACGACGACGCGCACCACGTATTCCACGTAGTCGCAACCGGGGAAGACGACGGATACTACCAGGACTACAGCGAGAGCTGGGAAGACAAGCTCATGCGTCTCCTGACTCAGGGTTTTGTCTATCAGGGCGAAGAATCGCCGTATCGAAGCGGCGAGCGGCGGGGCGAACCGTCCGATCATCTTCGATCGACAGCCTTCGTCGACTTCCTGCAGAACCACGACCAGGTCGGGAACCGGCCCTTCGGTCGACGGCTGACGGCCTTGGTCTCCGATATGCCCGGCGGCTTAGCTCGTATCGCAGCGCTTCAATCCGTCCTTCTGCTCTCTCCCCACATCCCCATGCTGTTTATGGGGGAGGAATGGGGCACCGAGAAGCCTTTTCTCTACTTCTGTGACTATAAGGGTGACCTCGCCCAGGCGGTTACCGAGGGGCGACGGCGAGAGTTTGCCGGTTTCGCGGGCTTTAGCGATCCCGGGTCCCGGGAACAGATACCGGATCCAAACTCCATTTCGACCTTCGAGAAGAGTAAGCTTGATTGGGGAGAGGTGGAGACTTCCGAGGGTCGAAAACAGCGTGCGAGGTGCCGAGAGCTCCTTGCGCTCCGGCGGAAACACGTCCTGCCTCTCCTAAAGGCGCCGGACCCCCGGCGCCCCTTTACCGGGGTGGCGGCGGGTTGTCCCGCACCAGGAATAGTACTTCTCCGGTGGGAGGCTTCCACCGCTGCCCTTACTCTCGTTGCAAACCTGTCCGAAAGAGTTCAGCTGATAGAACGGGACCCTCGGTACCTTGGTACAAGCTCTTCGGGATCGGTTCTCGAGCTCTTTGGCATCGAGGGGGAACAGTCGACCCGGGACGCTGGGCTCAGTTTAGGTCCCTGGAGTGTCTCCTGGCGGCTTCTCGCCGTCGCGGAAGGCGGAGAGTAGGGCAATGGATCGAAAGAGGCCCCCACGAGCCACGTACCGGCTCCAGTTCAACAAGAGCTTTACCTTTCGAGACGCAGAGGCCCTCCTCGGCTATCTCGATTCCCTCGGTGTGAGTCACGTCTACGCATCGCCGCTGTTGAAGGCCAGGCCAGGGTCCCCCCACGGCTACGACATCGTCGATCACACCAGCCTTAACCCCGAGATCGGGTCCGAGGACGATTTTCGAAGCTTCGTTACTTCCCTCCATCGGCGGAACATGGGGCTGATAATGGACTTCGTTCCAAATCACATGGGCGTAAACCATTCGGACAACGCCTGGTGGCTCAACGTTCTCGAATGGGGCCAAGCCTCCCTCTATGCGGACTTCTTCGATATTGATTGGGAGCCTTCGGAGCGAAGCCTCCACGGAAAGCTCCTCTTGCCCGTGTTGGGAAAGCAGTACGGTGAGACCCTCCATGCCGGAGAGCTCTCGCTAAGGCTCGACCCGGAAGCCGGGACCTTTTCGGTCTATTACTACGACCACCGTTTTCCCATTGCTCCACCAAGTTATCGGCAAGTTCTTGGGGAAGCAATACGCCTCGAGAGCTCCGCCGGCGGCCTTATCGCGCCCCTTCGGGACGGCTTCGGCCGTTTGAAAGCCGGAGGGAAGCGCCCTCGGCATTACGGGGAGCTGCTATCCCGGTCGGAACAGCTCAAAGAGGAGCTCGCCCGGCTCTACGCGGCCGACGAAATCGTCCGAAGTGCCGTGGACAAAGCTCTGGCCTTTTATAATGGAATCCCCGGAGAAGCGAAGAGCTTCGACGCCCTCCACCGACTGCTCGAGGCTCAGGCATACCGAGCGGCCTACTGGCGCCTTGCGGCGAACGAGATAAACTACCGGCGATTCTTCGACATCAACGACCTTGCGGGCATTCGCATGGAACGGGACGAGGTTTTTGGCCTTACCCACGAGCTGGTCCTTCGCCTCCTCAAGGAGGGAGCCCTCGACGGTCTGCGCCTCGACCACATCGACGGGCTTCAGGATCCCCGGGCCTATCTGAACGCGCTCCAAGACTCCGCGGCGTATCGCCGAGGAATCGAAGAGGGGGGGGAGGATCACCCCGGCTACCTCAACGGGCTCCCGATGTACCTTTTGGTGGAGAAGATACTGGCACCTCACGAGCAACTCCGAGAGGATTGGCCGGTCCACGGCACCACCGGCTACGAATTTATGGGACTGGTAGGCGAGGTGCTGACGGACCCCCGGGGTGAAGAGCCGCTTACCGACTCCTACCACGAGCTCGTGCCCGACGCGAAGGCCTACGACGACGTCGTTGTGGACGCCAAGTATCGGGTGATGGTCGATAGTCTCGCGAGCGAGTTGAACGTACTGGCAAACCAGCTGAGCCGCCTCGCCAAAGGTGACCGGAGAACCCGAGACTACTCCCGCTTAGGTATTCGGCGGGCTTTGGCCGATGTGATAGCGCACTTCCCGGTCTACCGGACGTACGTCGACCGCGAAGGATCCTGGGAGACCGACCGCCGGGACATAGATTGGGCGATAGGCAAGGCCGCAAAACTGTCGACGATGGCCGACCGGAGCGTCTACGAGTTCCTCAGAACCGTTCTCGTCGTCGACCCGGAATACCGAGGTGCCCGACGCCGGAAGGTCGTGGATCTCGCCATGAAGACCCAGCAGCTAACCTCGCCGGTTACCGCGAAAGCCGAGGAAGACACCGCGTTCTATCGCTACGTCCGATTTCTTCCCCGATGCGAGGTCGGGTCCCGGCCGAATCGATTCTATTCGAGCCCGCAAGCCTTCCATCTGGAGAACAAGCGACGGGGAACGAAGTGGCCCTTTTCCCTCCTCTCGACTGCGACGCACGACCACAAACGGGGAGAGGACCTTCGCTGTCGCCTTAACGTGTTGAGCGAGGTCCCGGACTTTTGGTTTCAGGCGGTCTCGGGGCTCCGGGAGATATCCAGGCTTCTCGCGGGGCAGGAGGGTCTTCGGATATCGGCGAAGGACGAGTACCTCCTCTACCAGACAATCGTCGGCGCCTGGCCGCCGAATCTCAGAGTAGACGATCATTCCGGAGTCGAGTCGCTGCTCGACCGGGTAGGCGAATACGCGGTAAAGGCGGCCCGGGAATCCAAGATGGAGACGACCTGGACCGGCCCAAACGACGAGTACGAAGGGGCCCTGCGTTCGTTTCTCGAGGGCTTACTCTCGCCGGAAAAGGGCGACGTGGCCCTACGACGCATAGAAGAAGCGGTCAGACAGATAGAAGTGCCGGGCATCGTAAACAGTTTGTCCCAGACGCTCTTGAAGCTGACGGTTCCCGGCGTGCCGGACATCTACCAAGGGTGCGAAAGCTGGGACTTTTCCCTGGTCGACCCGGACAACCGACGTCCCGTTGACTTCTCACTTCGGAGAGAAACCCTTTCGGGCTTCGAAGCCTCGGTAGGCCCCTTCGGAGCCGAAGACCGTTTTCTCCAGGGGCTCTTGACCGGCTGGAGAGACGGGAGAATCAAGTCGTACGTGGTATGGCGTGTACTCTCTTTCCGTCGGGGTCATCCGGATCTGTTTTCCGCCGGAGAGTACCTGTCCCTCGATACCAGGGGCGACTACGCCGACAACGTGCTGGCCTTCCTGCGAAGACGCGGCGAGGAACAGGTTCTCGTCGTTGTTCCTCGTCTGGTCGCGAAAAACGTCGACGAAGTCCCGCTTCCGAAGGAGTGGGGAAACACTACCGTGCTTCTCCCGGAGGATTCGCAAGGCGACTGGGAGAACATCTTCGACAAGACGATTCTGCGGCATGCAGGATCTGCCAAGCCGCCAGAGGGCCTCTCTGTTTCCGAGATTCTACACCGTTTTCCGGTTGCTCTTCTGAGCCGCCACTCTTCTTAGTCGTCCTTTTTGTCGCCGATCTCCGCTTGGGAAAGCGTAAACTCAAGCCCCTGGATCGGAATGCTCAACCAGTCGGGACGGTTGTTGATCTCGTAACTAACCTCGTAGACGGCCTTTTCCAGCAAGAAGACGTTTAGCATCTGCTTGAGTGCTTCCGGATCCTTCGGGACGAAGGTCGCTGAGTTTACCGTCTCGAGGTACGCCGACAGAAAGAGTCCCGCGACATAGCCGTACCAGACGTCGACCGAGTGAGTCAGGGCCTCGGCGTCTTCCGGTCGAGTCTGGGTGTAGAGAAAGTACTGTTGCGAAATAGCGTAGTGGAAGGACCGTATCATACCGGCGACGTCCCGGAAGGCGCCAAACTTGAGCCGGCGTTCTCCTAAGGACCGCGCGGGCTCCCCTTCGAGGTCGATAATGACGAAGTCCTTACCGGTAAAAAGCACCTGCCCGAGGTGATAATCGCCATGGATCCGAATTTTCTGTGCCTCTATCTTCCCCTTCGTTATGGTAGCGAATTGTGACAGGATGGGGCCCTCGAGGTCGAGCATGCGCTGCAGAGTTTCCCGTTCCTCCTCGCTCTTTGCCCGTCGCTTCTTTTGATTGACCAGGGTCACGACCCGCTTCAGAAGGCTCCGGAGCGACTGATACACCGACCGCTGATACAGGCGGGAGAACGGTTCCGGGACAAAGTCCTTGTCGATCTTTTCGGAAGCAAGCCGGAGGTGAAGCTCGCCGGTCCTTTTACCAAGAAGTTCTACCATCGACAGAAAGAAGCTATCGGCGAGGAGCGCGAACTCGTCGGGAATTTCCTCCGAAGAAACGGAGAAGAGATCCGTCGGTTTTGCCAGCCGGGCGTTACTCTCGGGCTGGGATAGAATGTTCTCGAAGTAACGCGACACCGCCTCGAGGACGTAGGACCAGGCATCCCCCTGGCTCGGTACAAAGCTGACCAGCATGCCCAGTGCGGCGCCGGAGTGTCGGGGCCCCCGATACTCGACGCTTGCAGCGTAGGAAGGGACCTGGGGGAAACGGTGTCGTTCGCTCAGGTGTCGAAGCATTTCGATATCCGGATTGATTCCGTCTTCGAGCTTTCGATAGAGCTTAAAGAAGAAGACGTCACCGTAGAGCATCGAGGTGTTCGACTGCTCGACCCGAAGAACCCGAGAGTTATCTCCGGGTTCGAGGTCTGCGGCAAGTAGTTTGGCCGCCCGGCCACGGGTAAAGGTGAGCGTTCCCTCTTCTGTTGGGACGGTCTTACGGTTTAGAAGGTAGTTCAGAATTTGTTCCCGGACGTCGGCATCGTAGACGGCGTCGTAGATAAGCCCGGGTTCTTCCTTTACGGTGACATTGGCGATAACCGCCTGGGGTGTTTCTTCCGACAGGCCGGCCGCCTCTTCCCGGAAGGCAAGCGCCGCGGGAACCAGGTAGGTCTCCGACCGGTCGTCGGCAAAGTCTATGGCGGCAAAGAGCATCCAGGCCCTGTTCTCCCGGGTACCGAAGGCCATTCGATCGATAATCTGGATCTTTCTGACGGACCGAGATTTCTCCCGGTACCACCGGGACCTCGTCAGGTAGCTCTGAAGGACCCGGTCCTCGAGGGTCTCTGAGAGCGTCGGGGAAAACGTGTCCCAGTCTCGCTGAGTAATCGAGAGCTCCGATCCGGGGCCGAACTCTCCTGCGTCGTGTTGGGGATCCGCGGGACGCAGCTCGAACCAGTAGTAGTCGTAGCCCCCGATGCTCAACGCGTAGGGTTGGTCCTCGAGGGCCCGAGGAAACTCGTTCTGGCTAAAAATCTCCACCGGAACCGTTCCGGAATTGCTACCGAGCTCGAGATACGCAAGCTGCGGATAGCGAGAAAAGTTTGCCACGACTAAGAGGGTTTCGTCCTCCCACTGCCGGATGTAGGCGAAGACGTGGCTGTTGTTCGTCGTTAGAACGTCGATGGTGCCTCGCTGAAAGGCGCGATAGCGACGACGGACAGCGATGAGGCGTTTCATCCACCAGAGCAAGGAGGACGGGTTGTACTGCTGCGTCTCGATATTTTTGCTCTCGTAGTGGTACTCGGGATCGATAATGACCGGAAGGTAGAGGCTTTGCGGGTTTGCCGATGAGAAGCCGGCGTTCTTGTCGGGGCTCCACTGCATCGGGGTCCGGACACCGTCTCTATCGCCTAAGTAAAAATTGTCACCCATACCAATCTCGTCGCCGTAGTAGATGACCGGCGTTCCCGGAAGAGAGAAGAGCAGGCTGTTCATCAGCTCGATCTTGCGCCGGTCGTTCTCGAGAAGGGGCGCAAGGCGTCGCCGGATGCCCAGGTTTATCCGGTGTCTCGGGTCCCGCCCGTAGACCCGGTACATGTAGTCCCGTTCCTCGTCGGTAACCATCTCGAGGGTCAGCTCGTCGTGGTTTCGCAGGAAAATTCCCCACTGGCAGTTGGGCGGAATTTCCGGAGTCTGATCGAGGATGTCGATAACCGGGAAGGTGTCCTCCATCTTGACGGCCATAAAGAGCCGGGGCATCAACGGAAAATGGAAGGCCATGTGGCATTCGTCCCCATCTCCGAAGTAGGCGACGGCGTCCTCGGGCCACTGGTTGGCCTCCGCTAAGAGCATCTTGCCGGTATGCTTCTCTTCCAACCGGGATCGCAAGTCTTTAAGAAACTCGTGGGTTCGTGGAAGGTTTTCGCAGTTCGTGTTTTCCTCTTCGAAGAGGTAGGGAATTGCGTCCAGCCGAAGACCGTCGACCCCCATGTTCAACCAAAAGTCGAGGGCGTCGAAAACAGCCTTTTGCACGTCCGGAGACTCGAAGTTAAGGTCCGGTTGGTGGCTGTAGAAGCGGTGCCAAAAGTAGGCCTTCGCAACCGGATCCCAGGTCCAGTTCGACGTTTCGAAGTCTTGAAAGATTATTCTGGCTTCGGAGTAGCGTTCCGGTGAATCGCTCCAGACGTAATAATCTCGCCACTTGCTGCCGACCTTGGCGTTTCGAGCTCGTTGAAACCAGGGATGCTCCACCGACGTGTGATTGATAATCAGCTCGGTTATAACCCTCAGCTCGCGGTCGTGCGCCGCTTTTAAAAAGCGACGAAAATCGCGAAGGTTTCCGTAAGCCGGATGGACGCTGGTGTAGTCGGATATGTCGTACCCGTCGTCTTTCCACGGCGACGGGTAGAAGGGTAGGAGCCAGATGGCGTTGACGCCGAGGTCCTGCAGGTAGTCCAGTTTCTGGACTAGCCCCCGGAAGTCGCCCATGCCGTCGCCGTTACTGTCGTAGAACGACCGAACGTGGAGCTCGTAGATTACTGCGTCTTTGTACCAGAGAGGATCGTCACTTCGGGGCATCTTTTACCTCGAGAATATGTGCGGGCATCGAATGAGGATCTAAGGAAACGTAGTTCCAATAGTCCGTCCAAAGATAGTCTTGATCGCGGAAGAGGTCGGTAACCCGGAAAGGTCTCCGGTCCGGCCTGCCGATCGCTGCCGGAGAAAACTCGACGCGTCCCGATTGGGTGTGACGGTAGTCGAGGTTTACGACGGTAAGGATTACCTGGCCCGAGATCGGGTCCTCCTTGCTATAGGCAAAGAGAAGAGGATTGTCCGTGGCGTGGGTACGAAAGCCTTCGTTACGACGAAGCGCCGGGGCCGCGAGACGGATGCGGTTAATCCGCCCCATTTCTTCGGCGATGCTCTCGGGAACCTCTAGGTTCCAATCCCGTATCTCGTACTTTTCAGAGTTAAGGTATTCCTCGCTTCCCGGTTCCCGGGGAACGTTTTGGATAGCTTCGTAGGCCGGACCGTAGACGCCGTAGTTCGACGAAAGGGTAGCCGCGAGGATAAGGCGTATTAGAAACGCGGGTCGGCCACCGTCTTGGAGGAACTCGTGGAGGATGTCCGGTGTGTTGGGCCAAAGGTTCGGTCGAAAGAACTCCCGAACGGGAGTGCGGTAGAGCTCGGTAAAATAGGCGGCAAGCTCTTCGGCGTTCGTCCTCCAGGTAAAGTAGGTGTAGGACTGGGTAAAACCGAGCTTCGCCAGGCGGTACATTCTCCGGGGGCGGGTAAAGGCTTCCGAAAGAAAAATTACCTCGGGATGTTCCTGCTTTATTCCCCGGATACACCACTCCCAAAAGGCAAAGGACTTGGTGTGGGGGTTGTCCACCCGGAAAATGGTCACGCCCTTGTCGATCCAGTAGTCGAAGACGCCCTTCAGCTCGCTCCAGAGCGACTCCCAGGCGTCGGTCTCGAAGTTAATCGGGTAGATATCCTCGTACTTCTTCGGCGGATTCTCGGCGTACTGGATGGAGCCGTCGGGTCGATGGACGAACCATTCCGGATGCTCGGTGACCCAGGGGTGATCCGGAGCACATTGGAAGGCGATGTCGAGGGCAACCGAGATTCCCGCCTTCTCCCCTTGGTCGACGAGATGCTCGAACTCCTGGAGAGTGCCTAGCTGGGGATGAATCGAAGTATGCCCCCCTTCCTTCGCGCCGATCGCCCAGGGGGAGCCTGGATCCTGAGCAGTCGGCGTAAGAGAGTTGTTCTTCCCTTTGCGATTGGTCCGGCCGATGGGGTGAATCGGGGGAAGATACAACACGTCGAAGCCCATCTTCTTTAAGCGCGGTAGAAAAGCTACACAGTCGGCGAAAGTGCCGTGGAAATGCTTCTTCCCGGGAACCGATCGTGGGAAGAGCTCGTACCAGCTACTAAAGACGGCCCGTTCCGGCTCGACGAGGAGCGGAATCTCCTGCGAATAGCGGGTCTCGAGGCGGGTGTCGGGGTAACGCTCCATCAGGGTCAAGAGATCTGCCGACAGGGCCATCTCTACCCGGGAGTCGACGGGATCGGAGCGCTCGAGGAGCATCCCCGCGATACGCGCTAAGCGAGCCCGATCCTTCCCTGCGGTTTTCGGGACGAGACCTTCGGTTTCTCGCAGAAGAGCCGCACCGATCTCCAGGTCGACCTCTTCGACGACATCGGCAGCGGCCTTCTTGTCGATTCCCCGGCGCCAGGTTTGGAAATGATCGACCCACCCGGCGACGGTAAATTCGTACCACCCGACCGTTTCCACCGGAAAGCTTCCCCGATAACGATCGTTTCCCAGGGGGACCATCCGTTCCCTCTTCCAGGTGCGGCCGCTTTGCCGTCGAAAAAGAACCGCTGCCTCCACAATCTCGTGACCGTCGGCGAAGACGTCCGCCTCGACGAGAACTGAATCTCCAATAACTCTTTTTATAGGGTAGTGGGACGGTTCCGTTTGGGGAACCACCCCCTCGACCACAGCTCGTTTCCGGCCTTCGACCGGCAATTTTGGTGTACCCACGATTGTTTAAGCGTACTAAGGGCAGGGTCTTTATTCAAATCTCTTTTGATTTCAGGGCCATACCTTCATACTTTGAAGGGATAGGGGGACACTGTGCTCTACGGACTTAGACTCTCGCAAGGTGGATTTCTTCGGGAAGTCCACGTCGCACGCTCGCTACGCTATCGATACGGGATCGAGGACTCCCTCGCTTCTTACCGCGGTGGAATAGCAGTCGCCGACTTTTCGACCGCACGACGGCTGGCACACGCGATAAACGCAGATCGGCACCTCGCGGGTAGCCCGAACGCCGGGGTCCGGGCCTCCGATCTGAGCGCCTACGGTCTTATCGAAGAGATCTACCATCATGTCCTCGATACCTACAAAGAGCAGGTCGGCGACGACCTCTTCGGCCGAACCCTTACCTCCGCGAAGGAGCAACTGCTCCGGCAAACGGCTGCGGGATCCGCCCCCTCTTCCGCACCCGGAGCCGAAGCGACCTTGCGCACCTTTCTCGATTTTTTCCCACCGACGGAGGTTTTCGCGGGAGAGACCGAGCTCGACGATTACTTGCAGAAAGAGATCGACGGGGAGAAGGCGACCGAAGTGGCCCTGGAAGAAATGTTGATGCTCTGGCTCGCGAACGAGAACCCGGCGACGGACCCCTTCTCCGAGCTCTTTTCCGACGAAGAGCTGTCGGAGGTTAGCTCCTACTCCCAGCTCGTGGACGCGACCAGGAGCCACCTCGAAACAGAGCCTGTCTTTAACAAAAGCGGGAAGGGAATCGTCGAGACGCTTCTCGAACCTATTCGAAGGCACCCAGATTCGCTCCAAGCGCAGCTGGAGTTTATCCGGACGCGGTGGGGCTCCTTTCTCGGCTCCTACCTGTTACGGATGCTTCGAACGCTGGACTTTCTCAAAGAAGAGCACCGGGCCTTTCTCCCAGGGAAGGGTCCCCAGGCGGTATACGAGTTTCACGGCGCCGAGTACGACGAAGAGGCGGAACGATTCTCCCCGGACCGGGAATGGATGCCCCACGTCGTTCTTCTGGCAAAGACCTCCTTCGTGTGGCTCGATCAGCTCTCTCGGAAGTACGGACGGGAAATCGAGCGTCTGGACCAGATCCCCGACGAAGAGCTCGACCTTATCGCTTCTCGCGGCTTCAACGGTCTCTGGCTCATCGGGCTCTGGGAACGGAGCCAGGCCTCCCGGAGGGTCAAGCAGCTGACGGGAAACCCCGACGCAGCCGCTTCGGCGTATTCCCTTATGAACTACGAGATATCCAACGAGCTCGGGGGGTGGGAAGCGCTGTTGAATCTTCGTCACCGGGCGATGCTCCGCGGTATTCGTCTCGCGAGCGATATGGTTCCGAACCATACCGGTATCGACTCCGATTGGATGCAACGGCACCCTGACTGGTTCGTCCAACTCGATCACTCTCCCTTTCCGAGTTACTCCTTTACCGGGGAAAACCTCTCCTCGAAGGAGGGTATGGAGGTCTACCTCGAGGATCACTACTTCGACCGGACCGACGCTGCGGTCGTCTTTAAACGGCGGGATTCGAATACCGGCGCGGAGCGCTACATCTACCACGGAAACGACGGGACGAGCATGCCCTGGAACGACACTGCGCAGCTGAACTTCCTCCTCGCCGAGGTACGGGAGGCAACGATCCAGACAATACTCCACGTCGCCCGAAGCTTTCCCATAATCCGGTTTGACGCGGCGATGACCCTCGCGAAGAAGCACTTTCAGCGCCTCTGGTTCCCGGCACCGGGAAGCGGTGGTGACATTCCGACCCGGGGGGAGCACGGCCTGAGCCGGGAAGACTTCGACAAGGTCTTTCCCCAGGAGTTCTGGCGGGAGGTCGTCGACCGGGTTGCCGCGGAAATACCCGACACCCTTCTCCTCGCCGAGGCCTTCTGGATGATGGAGGGCTACTTCGTTCGAACCCTCGGGATGCACCGGGTCTATAACAGCGCCTTTATGAACATGCTAAAAGACGAAGAGAACCAGGAGTATCGGCAGACCATCAAGAACACCGTTTCCTTCGATAAGCAGATTCTCAAACGATTCGTCAACTTTATGAACAACCCGGATGAAGAGACCGCCATCGCCCAGTTCGGTTCGGGGGACAAGTATTTTGGGGTCTGTACCCTGATGGTGACGATGCCGGGGCTTCCGATGTTCGGCCATGGTCAGATCGAGGGCTTTACCGAGAAGTACGGGATGGAGTACCGCCGGGCGATGCTCTCCGAAGAGCCGAACGCAGAGTTGGTAGACCGGCACAACCGGGAGATCTTTCCTCTTGCAAAGAAGCGCCACCTCTTTGCCGAGGTCGACAGCTTTCTGCTCTTCGACGTCTACGGCGACCACGGCGTAAACGAGAACGTCTACGCCTTTACCAACGAAGCCGGCGGGGAGCGGGCCCTGGTGCTGTACAACAACGCCTACGAACAGGCCCAGGGCTGGATTAAGGATTCGGCGGAGTACGTCGAGAAGGGGATCGGGGGCAACAAAACGACCCTGCGCACGAGCCTCGGCAAGGCGCTTGGTCTTCGGGACGATCCGAATGCCTACTGCATCTTTCAGGAACAGCGGAGCGGCAACTGGTTCCTCCGGAGAAGCAGCGACGTGTTAAGGAACGGCCTGGCAGTTACGTTAAATGGATACGAAACTCAGGTCTTTCTGAACATCTACGAGGTTGTCGACGACGACGCGGGAAACTACCGAAGACTCTACGACTACCTCGCCGGAAACGGGACGACGAGTCTCGAATTGGCGTTTCAAGAAATCCGTCTGAAACCGGTATACGACGCCTTCCGCAAGCTTATTTCCTCCCCGGTGGCATCGACGATAGCCCACAACCTGTACCTGGCTTCTCAGGAGCCGGATCCGGGCAAGAAGCCGGCCAAGGCTAAGGCCAAGGCCACTCAATCCGTCGCCGATACCACGACTTCGACAAGCGTCGGAACGAAGGCGCCGACGACCAAAGCGGCGGCGAAATTAGAGAAGGGGGACGTTGAAGCGTTCCTCGACGCCTTCCGAGACTTCCTCCGGGAAGTCGATAAGGCAAACGGCTTCTCGGTGTCCGAAGAGGCTTCGGTCGAAAAGGCCAGGAAGCTCCTTGACGACCTAACCGAGGCGCTCGGCGAAATTGCAAAGAGCCCGGTGCTCCGGAAGCTTTCCGCTTCCCAGCCCTTACCGGAAATCGTTTTTCTGCCGTATCTAGTCTTTGTTTCCATGACCTCCCAGGAGGATGGTGAGATCATCGACGAGCTCGTCCACACCTGGCTCCTCTACCGGGTCTTCGAAGAAACCATGTCGTCCGAGGTCCGCGGTCGCCTCACCCAGGGCGGCTGGAGGGGCATTCTCGATATTCTGCTCCGGAGCGGAACAAAGCCGTTCGTCGGTGTGTTGCACACCGCGGAAGAGCAGGCCTACGCCGGGGTACACGAGTACGAAGGAACGACCTGGTTCGACCGCGATCGCTTCTACGGGCTCCTGTTCTGGAGATGGCTCGACACGAAATGCCGGGGCGCCAAGGCGATACCGGTGTCGGGAATCGAAGAGATTCTCTCCGCCGCCGAAGAGAGCGGGTACAAGCTTGCCGAGTTCGAGAAGCGGCTGAGCAAGAGCAAACGTAAGCGGTAGCCCGAGGGTTTCTCTGCTGGTACACTCGCGTACATGGTCGGTCTGTCTGTCGTTATTCCAACGTTTCGGGGAACTCCGGAGTCTGTCATCCAAGGGCTCCGGAACGCCCTGGGTAGCCGAGGCTACGAGGTCCTCCTGGTCGACGACGGAAGCGGGGCCCCGTGGCGAGGGAGCCTCGAAGAGCTCGCCTCCCGGCACGACGACATTCGACTGATCCCCCTTGCCGAGCGCCGGGGGCAGGCCTACGCAACCCTCGTCGGTGTCGCCGCGGCGAAGGGTAGGATAGTCGTTACGATGGACGACGATGGCGAGCATCCGCCGGAAGCGGTCCCCGACTTGGTCTCCCGCCTAGACGACGGGATGGACGGAAGCTTGGACCTGGTGTACGGGGTCCCGCGGCAGCCGCGGCGGCCTAACGTTCTGCGGCGTCTCGGGACAGGGCTCAACAACGCTCTTTTTACGCTCTGCCTGGGCAAGCCCCTGCGGGTTCCGGTGACGAGTTTTCGGGCAATGCGCCGCGATCTTCTCACCGCCGCCCTCCGGTCCCCGGTTCGGTTCGGCTACCTTTCGGCGATGCTCTTTGCCGCCGGCTGTCGGGCTGGGGTCTACTACTACCGTCCGTCGGAGTCCGAATCAACCTCGAGTAGCCACTCTCGCTACGGACTGCCTCGGCTTGTTCGGCTTTACTGGAACCTCTTGCTCCATTGGGGGCCCCTCAAGCCGCTTGGGACGTTCTCCGGCCTTCCGAAAAGACGGTTCGGGTGACGATGGACCCCCTGCGGCTGATGGTCCTCGGTGGCGGCAGCAGCCAAGAGTCTTTCCTCCGGCGCTGTCGGAACCTGGGATGGCACATCGTCCTGGCGGACAAGAATCCGACCGCACCGGGCCGTCGTTTCGCAGACGAGTTCGTTCAGGTCTCCACCTTCGACATTTCCGGAGTCGAGGAGGCGGCGAGGCGCCTGAACCCGGAGGGTATCGTTACGGTTGGTTCCGATCAGCCGGTGTACACCTCGGCGGTGGTATGCGAGCGGATCGGGATACCCTGTTCTCTTTCGCCGCAAACAGCAGCGAAGACGACCAATAAACGCATCATGAAAGAGAGCCTCCTGTCCGCCGGGATTCCGATCGTCGTGTACCGCACCGCCGGTCTTGGGCAAACCTGCCCTCTGCCGTTTCCGGTGGTCGTTAAACCCTTTGACAGTCAGGGGCAGCGAGGCGTCCGCCGGGTCGAAGACGAAGATGGATATCAGGCTGCGGTAGAAGCCGCCCTCGGCTACTCCAGGGAAGAACAAATTCTCGTCGAGGCGTACTACCCGTCGACGGAGGTAACGCTCTCGGGTTGGGTCACGGGTGGGGTGGTGGATGTCTGGAGCGTAACCGACCGGGTGACGTTGCCCTCGGAGCTGAGTCTCGGGGTCTGCGCCGCCCACCGCTTCCCGAGCGTCCATACGGGAAGATGGTACGATACCCTCGTCGACTACTCAAAACGCATCGTCTCAGCCTTCGGGATCGCAGAGGGCCCCATCTACTTTCAGTTTCTCATCGGAGACGACGGGGTAATAGCCAACGAAGTCGCTTGCCGTCTCGGAGGCGCCTACGAGGACGAATCGCTACCCCTGGTAGCCGGAATCGATCCCGTGGGAAAACAGGTAGAGCTCTGCTACCGCCTGGCCCGGGGAGAGGGCGCCGAGGGAGCTCCGGAAACACCCCGAATCGAGCCTGTCGGCACTTGTTTTTCGGTTCCCCTCCTGTTCTCCCGCGAAGGGGTCATCGCCGCCTACGAAGGTATCGAGGAAGCCACACGGATTCCTGGGGTCGCAGGCTGTCGTTTTTTGTTGCCCCGGAGCACACATATCCTGCCGCTTCGCAATTCGACACAGCGTGTCGGATACGCCGTCGTCCACGGCGAGACCCGAAGGCAGGTCAACGACCGGGTCGAGGCCCTCTTCGACCGCTTGAAGGTCCTCGACTCTTCGGGTCACAATTTATTGATGGATCTTCGCCGGCTCTGCATGTTTCCGGAGGCCTTGGAATGAGGGTCGTGATTTTGGCGCTCTCCGTTGTTGCTCTGGCCGCCTTCCTTCTCCTCCGGGGCTTCGGGAGGGAAACCGACGTCGCCGAGCTTCGCGTCGCCGAGCAGTACGGTTTGGCCTACGCGCCTCTTGCCATCATCAAGCACGAGGGGTTACTCGAAAAAGCGCTTCCGGATTTTGAGGTGACCTGGACCCGGCTTACGAACGCGGCTTCTATTCGAGAAGCGATGGTTGCCGATCGCCTGGACGTCGGGTTCATGGGGGTTCCGCCCTTCCTCGTCGGAGTCGATCGAGACATGGACTGGCAGGTCTTTACCGCGCTTTCCGAGGTTCCTGTCGGCCTCGTTACCTTATCCGAAGAGCTGTCCACGCTTTCGGACCTGGCCGAGGCCCGGGGTCGTATCGCCCTCCCTCAACCCGGCAGCATCCAGCATATCCTGCTTTCGATGGCTTCCGAGACGCGATTTGGTCGGCCGGACCGCTTCGACGACCACCTCGTTACCCTTTCTCACCCCGACGCCGCCGGGGCCCTGATCCATGGCGCCGGGGTCGACGCGCATTTTGCCACCCCGCCGTATCTGATGGTGCTTACCCAACTCCACGGAGGCCGGATAGTTCTTTCGGGAACCGACGCCTTCGGGGGCTCCTTTACGTTCGCGGTCGGGGTAGCCGAAGCCGACTATCTCAGTCGGAACCCCGAAGTGGTATCCGCCTTCGAATCGGCGCTCTCCGAGGCACGAGCACGGCTTCTCACTCAAGACGCCGTCGAAGTGCTCGCCGGAATCTACGGAATCGGCGTCGAAGAGACACGGCAACAGCTCGAGCAGGAGGGCATGCGTTTCGGGGAGCCGCTCCGGGGAATCGAAGCATTCTCCCGATTTATGGCGAACAACGGCTACCTCTCAGAGGACCTATCTACAAGCCGGCGCCTGGTCTACGACGCAGCCGAAGAGGATGCGGAATGAAGATAGTCCGGGAGCTGGGGCTCCTGGGGTTTGCCCTCGGCGCCTGGGAGGGGGCGCGGCTTCTTGTTGGCAGGGGAAGAGGACTGATGCCTTCGGTGGGAAGCATCCTCGCCGCCCTGGGCGAAGGGATCCTCGAGGGGAAGCTGCTCGGGCAGTTACTGCTTTCCCTGGGATATATCGCGGTCGCCTTGGTCGTTGCCGGAAGCCTGGGGCTTCTCTTGGTTCTCGCGACACGGGTGGCGCCGTGGAGCCGCCGGGGTGTCGTATCCCTCACTTCGTTACTCCACCCGCTCCCCGGGGTCGCGCTGCTGCCGGTGGTTATTCTCTGGGCCGGGGTTGGGCCCCTGGCGACACTCGTCGTCGTCGTCCATTCGGTCTTGTGGCCCTTCGTAACGAACCTCCTCGCCGGAGCCGAAAGCATGTCGGAGGTCCACCGACTCTTCGGAAAGAACATCGGGCTCTCATCCGGAGAGCTCTTCTTTAGGGTGGAATTGCCCGGGAGTATGCCGTCGATCCTCGCCGGGGGGCGTATCGCCTGGTCTCGAGGGTGGCGGGCTTTTATCAGCGCCGAGATGATATTCGGCGCCGTCGCCGGGGAAGGGGGCCTCGGCTGGTACCTCTTTAACCGACGGGTCTTCATGGACACAACGGGGCTCTTCGCGGGCCTCGTGGTTGTCATGCTCGTCGGTGTGGTGGTCGAAAACGGTCTCTTTGGTGTTCTCGATCGGTGGACCGTCCGGCGGTGGGGGATGAGCTCGGTATGAGGGAGAACCCCGAGCCTATCCTTCGGGGCGAAAACCTCTGCTTTTCCTACCCTTCGGGAGCGTCGAAGGGGACGAGGGTGCTCGACGGCGTCTCCCTCAAGGTATACCCCGGCGAGCTTCTCTGCCTCCTCGGGCCGAGTGGCTGCGGCAAATCGACCTTGGTCCGCTGCCTTTCCTCGCTCTTGCCGACGGATTCCGGTGTCGTCAGGTTTCGAGGGGAGATAGTACATCGTCCGAGTCCCAGTAGGTTCGTGGTCTATCAAGACACCCACCAGCTCCTACCTTGGCTTACCTGTCGGGACAACGTCGCCTTTGCCGGAAAGCACGCCGCCGGTACTCGTCAACCCGGAGACGCCACACGATTTCTTCGGCTCGTTGGGATGGAGGATCAGGCGAACAGCTTCCCCCACGAGCTCTCCGGGGGAATGAGGCAACGCGTCGCCCTGGCTCGGGCGCTAGCTGCCGGCGGCGAACTTTTGCTTCTCGACGAGCCCTTCGGGAGTCTCGACGCCCTCACTCGCGAAGAGCTTCAAGACCTGCTCCTTAGAATCCGAAGTGAGACGTCTCGAACCTTCTTTATGGTAACCCACGACCTCCGGGAGGCCGCCTATCTCGCAGATCGGATTATAACGATGGGTTTCGCCGGGCGGACGCTGCGGGAGCGCAGGGTGCTTCTCCGGCGGCCCCGAGACCGGGACAGCCAGGCACTCCTGCGGGAAGTTCACTCGCTAAGAGAGGAATTGTCGTCGGTCGCGGAGGAAGCGTCGACGGACCCTTCCGAGAGACGGTAGATTCTCAGGACGGCGTTTCTGGACTCCATGTAGGGGACAATCCGCATGGCGTAGACCGGAGCCTCTATCACGTCGATCCGCGCGCCTCGGCTATCGAGAACGCTCAGGAGCTCGTCGTAGTAGGGGTAGAGGTTTCCGTAGACGAGGTTCCACTGCGGGCGCTCTGCAAAAATAGCGTCCATCTCGGAGGGAAGGAGAACGTAACGGATTCCCTGATCGACCAGGTAGTCGGAGATCGAACCGGTTAGACGGGCCAAGTCGCGGTAGGTATGGAGGCTTCCGGGCTCGAAGGCGAAGGCGGTATTGAGGTTACCGAGAACCGGTTGGTCCGGCGGGACGGCGGCTCGGAGGCCAGAGAGGTAGTCTCGATAGCGGTTATCCGAAAATCGGAGCGTTTCCCGGAGGGTCGTGATACCCAGATGGCCGGCGAGAAGGAGCAGGATGAGCGCTCTTACCGCTCGCGGGGTGGTGGATGATGGTTCGCGCCGGAGTGAGAATAGCTCGTCGATAACTATCGCCCCCAAAAGGTAACACGGCAGCCAGAGAAAAACCGCCGTCGGCGGGGCAAACTTTCCCACGGCGTAGAGACCGGCTACTACCGACAGCGCCGCGGTGGCCAGGGCTCCGATCTGCCGACCCCGACCCATCTTCGCGAGGGGAGCGACCAGAAGGCTGACCGGAAGCAACCCGGCAAAGAGGACAAGTTGGAGCCGCACCGGGGGAAGGTAGTAGGTACCCGCGGTCTGTCGATAAAGCTTTACGAAGAACAGGCGGAGCCGAAGGAGACGACGCAAGGGGGAGTCGGCGACGCCGACGCTCTCCCCGAAAGCCAAGTAGTTCGACGGAAACTCGGGATCCATCGAGTAGCTCCACCCGACGAAGAGCCCGGCGAAGGCCAGAAGCACCCCGGAGAAGAGCGCCAGGTAGAGGGCCTTACGGCGGAGCGATACGGGGGCCCAGAAGAGAAGCGAGGCGACCGGTAGGGTAACGATAAAGGCGTTGGGATGGAGCCCAATTGCCCCACCAAGGAGCGATCCGAGGAGAAGGGGAGTCGTCCACTTCCAGGCGTCCAGGGGCAAGGCGAGGCAAAAAGCCGCCGATAGGACCGCGACGAGAAGGATTTCTTGACGTGCTATGTGGGCAGAGGCGAAAAACTGTACGTCGAATGCGAGGAGCATGGTTCCAACGAGGGCTCCGGCAGTCCGGAGGCCAAGCTTCCGCAGCGCTGCGTAGAAGCAGAAGAGCGCGGTAAGTCCTCCGAGAAGGGAGATAACGCGGACCGACAGATGGCTAAACGACAGCGCCACAAAGGGAATCTGCAACAGATGGAAGGCAACCTTGATGGCGTGGGGATACCGGGGGGTCAGGCGGAAAAAGTCCTCGGTAACCCCGAGGGATCCCGCATCCAGCATGGTCCGGGAGAGGGATGCCAGCCATGCTTCGTCGGAGTGGACGAAGGGAAAAAAGCCCAGGCTCCAAATGTGGAGCCCGAGGTACAAAAAAAGGCCCCCGGCTACAAAGAGCCGGGGACCGGTAATCGCTAGGTTTCGGCGATCGAATCGAAGCAACTAGTTAGTCGAGACCATGGGATACCCCTGGTTCTTCCAACCGACCGGCATGGTGCCCGGGGTGCCCGTTCCGCTGTCGAGCGTATAGGCGTCGTAGCCCATCAGCCGGAGCATGGCAATCGTCTGTCCACAGCCCTGTCCGGTGTAACAGTAGAAGATTAGGCGCTTGTCCGCGGGAAACAGGGGAACGTTGTCCGGAAAGGTCGCGTCGTAGGGCATGTGAACCGATCCCGGGATATGGCCGGCGACGTGGTCTTCGGCCCTCCGCTGGTCGATCCACATGACGTCCGGGTCCTCCGCGTCGAAGATGGCCTTGGCGGCGTCGACGGCGAGGATGTTGTTTGCAAAGGGGGTACCGTTGCGGGTGGCCATATCTTCAAAATAGTCGACGATGGCGTCGTAGAGTGCCGGCGGAATGTCGTTCTCGACGCTGGTGTCGATGGGGTTTGTCCCCGTCTCGGTTACCTCGTCGATACTCTCGTGCTTCGCCAGGGCTCTATTCCAGCCGAGGTTGACCGTCCGGGCGTCGACACCGATCAAATGAAGAAAGGTTAGGTACTGACCGCAGGTCTGGCCGGTGTAACAGTAGCTGTAGACGACGCGGTCCGTCGGTAGGTACTTGATCATCTCGTAGAGGTCTGAGGTACCCCAGGGAATATTGACCGCACCCCGGAGGTGGCCCTGTTCGTAGTCCTCGGCCCTCCGGAGATCCAGGATGTAGGGCTCTTCGCCGGCGAGCACCAGATCGACGACCTCGGCGGGAGGGATGATATACTTATTCGGCGGAATGCTCTCGAGATAGGCCATCGCGAGTTCCGGCACGTTGACTTCCGGAGCCGATTCGGCCTCCGGCTGGGCTGCGGTTTCCGCGCTGCCGGCCTCTTCGCCGCCGCATCCTATAAGCATCAGCGCCACGATGAGCGCCGCTAACAAAGACAGTGTCTTCTTCAATTGTTTCTCCTTTTCGGTCGGCTTACTGCCTACCGTTGGTTTTGTATTCGTTGCTACCGGCGGTCGGTTAGGACGCGTCGGGGGCCTCTATTATTCCAGTCGATTGTTCCGGCACAAAAACCGGGTTCATCGGGTTTGCGCTCCATTCTACATAGGCTCCGTCGTAGAGCCGGAGATTACGATACCCGGCGTTGTACATCGCAAGGTAGGTTTGGGCTGCACGAATCGAGGTGTGACAATAGATGTACGCCGTGTCGTCGAAATCCGCCCCTACCTCGAGATAGCGGATGCGAATGTGGCGGGGCGGCCGATACTCGCCGTCGGGGAAGTTGTTCCCGGCGTAATCCAGGAGAATCGCACCAGGTATCGATCCGTCGGCGATGTACTCTTCCTCGGATCGAGTGTCGATCAAACAGACCGAGGGATCGGGGTCGTTGACCCAGTCGCGAATCTCTTTCGCCGAGACCATCATGCTTTGGTCCGCAGCCTCGGTGCTAAATGTAGCCCGCTCGATCGTGGGAGTAGTGTCGGTTACCGGCGCTCCGGCGGATTGGAGGGCTGAGTAGCCACCGCTTACCACCTTGACGTCGTGGTGTCCGTAGACCTTGAGCGTCCACCAGAGACGCGCCGCGTCCATGTTCCCGCTGTCGTCGTAGGCAAGGACCAGAGAATCGTTGGAAATACCCCGGCGGCCGAGGGCGTTTTCGATCTGCTCCGGCGGCGCTAAGAGGGCCGGGAAGGGCGAGTTCACGACGATGTCGGCTCGGGAAACGCTGACCGCACCTTCGATGTGCTCTCGGTTGTACTCGACCCCCGGGCGAACATCGACCAACACGGCTTCGTTTCGGGTTTCGAGGATCTCCAAGGCCTCTTCGGCGGAGACGATTTCGGTTCCCACTTCCCCGGCGGGCTCTTGGCCGCACCCGGTGAGTATCAGGACGAGGGCGCCAAAGAGGAGCCCCCGGAGGAGTATGTTCTTTATCACGTTAGGACCACCTCTACGGGGCGTTCTACGTACTTGTTAAGCGCTTCCATCACGTTCTTTTTGTCGCATTTTTCGGAAATCTCGACGACCTCGCCGTTCTGGGTGTAGAAGATGGTCATCGGCTCGACGTCGCAGGCAAGGCGGTCGCAGAGCGACTTTCCCTTGTACTGGTCGAGGATGTTCAGCTTCACCTGGTCTTCGTAGGCTTCCTCTATCGACTGCATCATCGGGAGAAGCTCCCGGCTCGGGGCGTCTATCGCAGAATAAACGTAAACCAGACCGATCTTTTCCTTCTGGAGAATCTGATTTCGGAATACCTCGGTTTCGGCGATAAACCTCTCCGCTGCAACACCGGCGATGGCTCCGTCGCCTACGGCGGTCGCGACCTGCTTGAGCTCCTTCTCCCGGACGTCTCCGCAGGCGAACACCCCGGGGATGCCGGTTTCCATGTGCTCGTTGGTGATGATGTACCGTCTCTTGGACATGTTTACCTTGTCGACGAAGATCTCGGTATTCGGCTCGTAGCCGATAAACTCGAAACAGGTGTCGACTTCGACGGGGTCGAGCTCTCCGGTCTTAAGGTTCTTCAGTACGACTTTATCGAGGTGCTCGTCTCCTTCGAATGCATGAACCATGGTGTTCCACTTAAA
>CAZTRQ010000006.1:34229-38654 GCA_964616245.1 uncultured Spirochaetaceae bacterium
GGCGATTATAACGGTCTTGCATTCGAAGATGTTTCGAAAGGTCTCGACCTTCTTGACCTCGTCTTCGAGCTCGACGTTCTTTACGTCCGTAAGCTTAAACTTGACTCCGAACCGCTTGGCCTGCTTGTGGAAGAGGTCCATCAGCGCAAGGCCGCCGGAGCCCTCGGGGAATCCCGGGTAGTTTTCTATCTCGTTGGTGTAGGTTGCAAGGCCACCGACCAAGGATTTTTCTATAAGAAGGGTCTTGAGGCGGGCCCTGCCGCAGTAGATGCCGGCGGTTAGGCCCGAAGGACCCCCTCCGATTATAACGACGTCGTATTCTTCGACTTTCTTTTCCATTCTTCGCTCTCCAGATTACATAAAGTGTTTTACGAGGAGCTTGCTCCCGATGATCGAACCGGCAAACAGAAAAACACCGAAGACCCAGCCGGAGAGGGACAGAGAGGCGATACCGGAATAGAAAGCGCCGATATTACAACCGAAGCCGATTCGGGAGCCGTATCCCATCAGGAGCCCGCCGAGCACGGCGGCGACAACCTGTTTTCGGGTCTTGAGTTTCTTTATTTTGAAGCCGGAGGCGATAAGTGCCGCAAAGAGTGCTCCGACGATTACGCCGGCATTCCGCATTGTTCCGGGGTCCCGGAGAATGCCACGGTCGAGGACCGCCTGCGCTCCCTCGGAGGAAAAATAGTACCATTTATCGACGCTACCGCCGACCGCTTCGTAGAGCCATGCGCCCCAGTTGGCAAAGACCGCGGAAACGCCCCAGGGGTTTCCGGTAACCGCGAGAGTGACGATCTGGAAGACCGAAAGGAGGATGGCCCCGGTAACATAGGGCCATGCATCCTTCAACCAGGTCTTGTAATAGTCGTTCGCAGCGATCTTCTCAGAGATCTGTTTGAACATAACCGACGATTTCCTTTACTTAGCCTTTTCTATGACAACTTCCCATTCGCCGTCGTCAACTTCTTCGATTTCGACGTTGTGGCCGGCTTCCCGGGCCCACTCGGGGACGTTCTTCATCGCGCAGGAGTGATCGATCTGAACGATAAGGACATCGCCGATCTGGATCTCTTCCAACTTTTTTTGTGCCTTGACCAGCGGAACGGGACACGCTTCACCGAGACAATCGAGCATTACTTCTGCCATTAGTTTCCTCCCTAGGAGTCTTAGTGCGCCGAGGCGCCTTGTTTTGCTTTCGCGAATTTATCTGCAGCAATCCAGAGCAACGCAATGGTAATAAGCTGCACGACGATTGAACCTAACCAACCGAACACGTCGGGCAGAAAGACTCTTCTGCCGTGGAGAATGACGTTCTCGGTCCACCATCCGAAGTGGGCCGCTCCAAGAAGCGATCCGACGACAAAGAAGAGGATCGAGAGCATCTGCATCGTAAACCCTTCGCCGACACGCATCAGGGTTCCCGAGGCGCACCCACCGGAGATAACCATGCCGATCCCGAAGACGATACCGCCGACGACGGTAGCGAAGCTAATAGGAACGACGAAGGACTGCCCGGGTACCGGTAGACCCCGAGCAAAGGCACCGTACTTGATTGCCCAGAAGCCGACGCTCGTAACCGCCAGAGCCAAGAGCACTGCTTTGGCCAAGGTCGTGCCCCCGGTCAGGTAGGGGTCCCGCATCGACGCGGTAAAGCAGAACCGGGCCCGCTGCAGAAGAAAACCGAAGATGGTCCCGGTAAACCAGAAGAACGCCAGGGTGTTAGACTGGACACCGAGAACCATTCCGATAGCACCGATAACGATCAAGGCGAGGACGCCGAAGGGAATCTGACTCTTTTTCTTTTTCCGGGAGCGAGACGAGCTCCGTCGTATGGAACCAGTCTGACTTTCTTGTGCCGGGGTGGCCGTATCACTCATGGGCTACTCCTTAAAGGTGATTTATGACTCATTTAATATAGATAATATCTTTATGAGTGACTCTACACCCTGTTGCGGTTTTTGTCAACAGATTTTTTAGATTTTGTTGTTCTTATAGGAAGTTGCGGTGGCGGCAGTCGAGGGTCAGGCCAGGGTGCTTCGGCCGTAGGTGGTGTCCCCATCGTCCCGTCGATTCCATCCCTGGAGTCCCTGGGCGTAATGGAGGAGTAAGGAGGTGAAGCGCTGGATTTCCGCCGAGGACGTCGTTTCGACCAGAAGAGAGGTAAGTTCCTCGATGGATTCGCGGTACATGCCGAGCTTGTATTCCGTTAGCGCGAGGAGGGCACGAAACAAGGGGTTCTCCTCGTGCCGTTCGATTGCACCCCGGAGCACCTTCGCGGCGGCGAGGTAGCGACCTAAGCTTCGCAGCGTTGCGGTGTAGGTTAGGACTGCCTCTGCGTCCTCCTTAGGAGAAAGGTCCTTCCCAACGGCCTTGTCGAAGTGGGCCGCAGCATCTCTTTGGCGGCCGAGGCGGCTCATAGCCTTCGCCACCAGGAAATGCCCCTCAGCGCTCCCGGCGTCCTCCGCCGATCCGGGAACGAGCTCTTGGGCAACCCGCTGATACTCGCCGGCGGCAATCAGTGTTCGCGCTTCCGAAACTGTCATGGCCGAAAGATACTGACAGAACCGCCGCGCGACTCGACGTTTGCCCCGTCGATGACTAATTTAGCGGCCTAAGGAGTTTGTATGACCGGATTACTAAAGCAAATCGAGGAACGGCGTTCCTTTCGGGCGATAGACGACCGCGCTATTCCCGAAGACGTCCTTAAACGGGTGATGACCGCGGCAACCTTGGCGCCGTCCTGTTTCAACAAGCAGCCCTGGCGCTTCTTGGTTCTCAAAGAGAAGGCGGCACTGGACCGCGGAAGGACCCACCTGAAGGACGGAAACTACTGGGCGAAGAAGGCCCCGGTCTTGATCGTCGTGGTAACAAAGACAGAGTTGGACTGCCAGGTACAAAACCGCGAGTACGCAGAGTTCGACACCGGGCAGGCCGTCATGAGTCTCGGAATCCAGGCCTGGCACGAAGGCCTTATCGCCCACCCGATGGCGGGGTTCGACGACGAGACCATCGCCGAGGAGTTCGGTATCGCCGATGGCTACCGGGTGCTTACCGTCGTTGCCCTGGCGTACCCCGGGGACGAATCGTTTTTAAACGAGAAGCATGTGGAGATGGAGCACTCCGAGCGGAGCCGGAAGCCCCTCGAAGAGGTGGTCTTTTTCGACGCCTGGGCCCCGTCGGCCTAAAAGCCCTCGAGAGCCTCCCGGGCGACAGGCTCCGGGTCGATGCCAAGGGAGCGGTAGAGCTTTAAGACGGTAAACCGGTTGCGTAGATAGTGGGCGTACCGGAGGGCCCTCGGTACGGCGTCCTCGGCAAGACCGAGCTCTTCGGCCCGGTTCGGGGCTCCCGCCGCGATTAGGTATCGTCGCACCTCACCGGGAGCCGGCACTTTGCCGGCAATCTCCACCACCCTGTCCCAGCGTTCTACTAGGCGACGGCGAAGCTCCCGGCGGGCCGCGTCGGTCGGAGAGAGAAAGGCTTCCTGGTCTCGGATCAACTGCGCCGCCACCTCGTGGGGGTAGCCTTCCCAGATACGGGCCTTGTCGTCGGCAACCTCCACCGGGTCCCTAGCCGGGTCTATCGAAAGAAGGTGACGGTAGAGGGCCGCGACAATCTGGGTTGCGTATCCGACCTTCGCGCCGTGCAGGGGCGGCACCTCGCCTTGCGACAGAAACGACATCTCCCAGAAGTGGGAAAGGTGATGTTCCGCGCCGGAGGCGGGTCGCGACTCGCCGGCGTCCACCATGCAGGCGCCGGACTCGATAAGGAGGTGCATCAGGGCACCAAAATCGTCCGGGGCCAGCTCTAGAGTCTTCCGGGAAACCGAATAGAGGCTGTCCGAAATCTGCTGGTCGAAGGGCTCATCCCAGAGGAGGGCGCCGAGATTCCAGTCGGCCCAGGAGGTTAGCTTTCCTAAGAGGTCGCCGAAGCCGGCGGCGGCAAGGTGCGCCGGAGCTTTTGAGAGAACCCCGGTGTCTGCGAAGAGCGCTACCGGGGGACGACAGATAACGGTGCGCTTGACCCCCTTCAGGATAAGAGGAGCGCCGATGGAGTAGAAACCGTCGACGGATGCCGCGGTGGGCAGGGCTACGAAGGGCCGTTGTCCCCGGTGTGCGAGAAAGCGCCCGATGTCGGTTATCGTGCCGCTGCCGACGGAACAGACCACCTCGATCTCAGGAGTCAGGGAGAGAAAGGCCTCGACGACGTGGACCTCGTCCGCAAGTACGTGCTCGCCTTCGAGAACCGCGGCCTTAACGCCACACCCCGCAGCGACAAGGAGCCGTTCCACCTCGGCGGCGTAGGCCGCGTGAGTCTGCGTGTCCGAGAGAAGCAGCACCCTCGAATAGCCCCGTTCCCGGAGCCAGGGGACCAAGGCCGCGGCCGCTCCTTCGGAAATCACCGTCGTTTCCGGATAGCTTCCCA
>CAZTRQ010000007.1:0-37627 GCA_964616245.1 uncultured Spirochaetaceae bacterium
GAGCCTCTTCTTCCCGGCCGATGGCGACTTCGGTGTCCATGTCGAAGAAGGTAATTTTTTCCATCTCCGGAACGAACCTCGCCTCGTCTCCAACCTTAAGATCTACGTTGGGGTTAATTCGGGCGATAAACTGATGGCTTCCGGTGCTGACGTAGAGGTGGGTCTCGGCGCCGAGGGGCTCGATTACCTCTACGTTCGCCGAAATAAAGGTGCCTTCTTTCGCCTTGTCGTCGTAGCGCAGGTCCTCGGGGCGAATTCCGAATACGACCTGTTTTCCGATATGGTTCTGAACCTTCTTCGCGGCCACATCTTCTAGCTCGAGGGTAAACCGCTCTTCTTTCGCGACGACCTTATTGCCGTCCTTTTCGATCTGAACGGTGATGAAGTTCATCGGGGGCGATCCGATAAAGCCGGCAACGAAGCGGTTGACCGGAAAATTGTACAGGGTAAGCGGATCGCCGATCTGCTGGATCAAGCCGTCCTTCATAACGACGATTTTGTCTCCCATCGTCATGGCCTCGACCTGGTCGTGAGTAACGTAGATCATGGTCGCCTGGAGGCGATGATGAAGTCCCGAAATCTCGGCCCGCATCTGGACCCGGAGCTTGGCGTCGAGGTTCGAGAGCGGCTCGTCGAAGAGGAAGACCTTCGGCTGGCGGACGATCGCCCGGCCGACGGCGACACGCTGCCGCTGACCGCCGGAGAGGGCCTTCGGCTTTCTGTGCAGAAGCTCGCCGATATCGAGAATCTTGGCGGCTTTGTCGACTCGCTCTTTGATCTCTTCCTTGCTGAACTTCCGGATCTTCAGACCGAAAGCCATGTTGTCGTAGACCGTCATATGGGGATAGAGGGCGTAGTTCTGGAACACCATCGCGATGTCCCTGTCCTTCGGTGGGATGTCGTTGACGAGTTTACCGTCGATGTAGAGCTCGCCGCCGGAGATGTCCTCCAAGCCGGCAACCATCCGAAGGGTCGTCGTCTTTCCGCAGCCGGAAGGTCCGACGAGAACCATGAATTCCTTGTCCTGGACCGTGATGTTCGCGTCTTTGACGGCCAATACGTCGCCGTCGTAGATCTTTGTGATGTTTTTGAGTTCAACCGTAGCCATAGGGTACCTCCACGTGGGGTTATATTATGACTCCTATCTTAGGTCGAAGGGCGGCTTCTGTCAAATCAATCATCCCGCCTGTTAATCGCCCCGCCTTGTCAGTCGCCTCGCTGGAGCATCCACGCTTGTATAAGGTTGTCGAGGGGGCGCAGGCTCGGACGGCGATCGACTGCCCGGGAGAGCCAGGGTTCGACGACCTCCGTCTTGAGGGGTTCCCACCCCCGGGGTATTCCCTCCGCAAAAGCAAGTGCCTCGGCAGGGGGCACAATTCCGAGGATGGAGGGATAGAGGTTCGGAAGCACCCACTCGTTTATCCTTCGGTGGGCCGAGAACCCGCCGAGCACGCCAAAGCTGCCGAGACGTCGCTTTTCGGCGTTGAGTAGAATCTTCCGATGAGTCTCTGCGGAGGCCAGCCATGCGACAAAATCCAGAGACGCCTGTTTGTGCCGGGAGTCCGCGACAACCCCGGCAAAGACCATCGATTCCAGGACCGGAATCTGGCCCTCCCGGGAGAGCCACCGAACGTCGAAACTGCGACGGCGCGTCTCCGGCATCGAGAAGAAGTCCGATGCCCGGGTGTAGGAAAAGAGAATCCGTCCCCGGAGGACTAACTGCGGCATCGGATCGTAGAGGAACTGCTCTTGAAACATCAGCTCCGCCTCGAGTCCCTGGTTGGTTTCCTCGACCCAACTCCTCGCACTTTCCAAAGCCGACCGAAGCCGGAGCTGGTCCCATTCCGGAAGCCCTTCCGAGCCTTCCGCAAATCTAACCCCCAACATTCGGACCAGGGTGTAGAGAAACTCTTGGGACCACCTGGGCGAGTAGCCGACGCGAGTCAACCGCTCGGACTCCGTCTGGTTGAATGCGCCGCCTCGTTGCCGGAGCTCTTCGATATCGACCATAAAATCGGGGAGATCCTTCGCGGTTTCCGATAGGGCGAGGACCCCCGGCAGGTCGAAGGAGATGGGGTAGAGGCGCTGTCTTCCTCGTAGACGGCCGTGAGATAAAAGCCCCTCGTAGACATCCTGGGCATCCGGTGCGAACCTGCGGAACCGTCGATCGAGGACCAAAAGCTCGTCCATCGTCTCCGAGCTACCGAGATAGTCGGCAACGATAACGTCGGGACGGTCGGCGCGCCGTGCGAGGGCCTCCGCCGGCGACGCCACGTATTCCACCACGGCGTAGAAACCGCGATCCTCGGCGTTGAAGAGCTCCGCGTGGGTGACCAACTCGATTCGATCGGTCCAGATTCGAATTTCCTGGGTCCGGGAGGTACAGCCGGTAAGAACGACGATGAATAACAGCGATATATGCCTAAGGAAGCGCGCGTTCACGTTGGGCCGCATCTTAGGGCTCCCGGTAGCACAGAGTCAATGTAGTCTGTAAACTCGGAAAGCGGAGTGAGCTCACCCTTTCGTCGATATTCGACCTATCTTCGCGAAAAATACGGCAGCCCGGTCTACCGGGTCCCGGTGGACGCCGGCTTCGGCTGTCCCCACCGTCCGGACGACGGCCCCGGCTCCGGTTGCCGCTTCTGCGGCGCCACGGCCGGAAGGGCAGCCTTCGTTGACCCGAACGAGAGCCTCGCCGCGCAGATTGCCAAGGGCACGGAGTTTCTTCGACGCCGCTACAAGGCCGAGCACTTTCTTCTGTACTTCCAAGCTTATTCCGGGACCCACGGCGACCCGGAGCACCTTAAAAAGCTCTACGATCAGGGACTCGCGGCAGCACCCTTTCGAGAATTGGTGGTCTCGACCCGTCCGGATTGCGTCGACTCCGGAATCGTCGACCTTCTGTCCTCTTACCAGCAGGCCGACCGGGAGGTCTGGGTGGAGCTCGGCCTCCAATCGGCGAAGGAGGATACGCTTCGTCGGATAAACCGGCGCCACGGTAGACGAGAGTTCGAGGACGCCTTCGGGCTCTTGCGCCGCGCCGGGATCAAGGTGGCCGTCCACGTGATGTTCGGACTTCCGGGGGAGGGGTTGAACGACTGTCTTTCGACGGTTTCCTATCTAAATCGCTTTCATCCCGAGGGCATTAAGATTCATAATGTCCACGTAACCGCCGACGCCGCCTTGGCCCACGACTTTCGAGCGGGCGAGGTTACCGTTCCCTCCCGGGAGCGGCACCTTGGCTACGTCGTCGAAGCGCTACAACTGCTTCCGAGGGACGTGATTATCATGCGGCTTACCTGCGACGGAGACGCCAATCTCCGGCTGGCGCCCAAGGGTCTTATCGAGAAGCAGCAGTTCTACCGGGACGTCGAAGCGCGGTTGGAAGCTCTTGGAGCCTCACAAGGATCGCGGTACTATAAGGAATAGCAATGCAGGTTAAGAGTAGCGAGGTCTTTGCGTTAATCGACCGAATAGACGCTCACTTTAACGCCAACATCAACAACCGATATCTTCGCCAGGCCTTCACCGGCATCTCGATCGATGCCCGGAGCTGGGACCTCATCGAGAGCCTTACCGAAAAGTCGGGCCATTTCCGCCTTCAGGGCTACCACTTCGACGAGCTCTACGAACGGATTCTCGCCGTCGCCCGCTTTATCTATGTCGCTCGGCGCGAGGTTGCGCCTCACCTCAGAAGCCGCCTCGGGGGAGGCCCGGGGAGCGCCGGCACCGACCGGGTTATCCGAGAGATGGCGGTAAACAACTTCGCTTCGAACCTTAACGTTCTGTCGGATCTTCTAAACACGCTGTTTCAAAAAGTCGTCGAGCTCGATTCGGAAGCGCATCGCTTCGAGACCCCGGTCTTTAAGCAGATGAAAGGCGTCTCCGAAATGGGGCGCTACTTGGTGGACAAGTAGCGCCGGCGTTTTACTTCTGCCGCAACTCTGCCGCCGCTTGGAAAATTCTCGAATAGATCTCCGGGAGAAGCTCTTCGTCAACGGCGGCGTAGGCCACCCGGAGAATGTCGCTTCCAAGCGAGATGGTACCGACCCCCTTTTTCAAAAGCGCCTTCCGCAGCTCCTCCGGAGAGATTCCGACACATCGAAAGGCCATAAAGTACCCGGAGTTAAACGGCAGGGGACTCAAACCGGTGTCCGGGGGCATTTCGGCTACGATGTCTCGTACCCGCCGGTAACGCCGCTTTAGAACCCGCCGGAGCTCTTCTTTCTGCTTCCGGTGGTCTGGGTGCGACAGGAGTCGAAGCACGAGGTGCTGCCCCAGGTTGCTGGAGTTCGAGATCGACGCCCGGAGGCTGCCGGTCAGCTTCGTCGCGAGCGCCTCTCGGCCCTCGGGGGTGGTGCCGGCGCCGCCGAAGGTCAAAAAACCGACCCGGAGGCCCCAGGCAAACTCCTCCTTGGTAGCGCCGTCGACTTTTACCGCCACGATGTTTTCCTGCGCCTTTGCCAAGAGTCCGAACAGCGATTCCGCGAAGCTCTCGGTTTCGTAGTCCAGGCCAAAGTACGCGTCGTCGCAGACAGCCAGAGTGGCCTTGCCGGCGGCGCCACGATCGGCGAGGACCTCGACGATTCCCTCTGCTTCGGCGCGAGTCGGCGTGTAGCCCGTCGGGTTGTTGGGAAAGTTCAAGATCACCAGGAGCTTCTCCCGGTCCCGGAGACTCTCCACTCCTCGGCGAAACGCTTCTAAGTTGAAGCCACCCTCTGAGGAAAAAAATGGAAAGGTAATCATCTCTCCCTGCTTGCGCTGAGAAAAAATCAGGGTGTAGTTCCCCCAGAAAAGGTCCGGGAGTAGCACGGTGTCCCCATCGTCGATAAAGAGGTCCGCCAGCTGCGAGATGCCCGCGGTCAATCCAGGAGTTACGACCGGAAGACCGAAGGTGCTCTCGTCGCAGCTCGAGTTCTTCCGAAGGATCTCCTTTCGCCACGCTTCCCGGAGAGCCTTTATCCCCCCGGTAGGGGCGTAGTCTACGCTCTCCTTTGGCGAGATAGAGGGGAGCTGCTCTTCGAGAGCCGGAAGGGTCATCGGGACCCCGGAGGCGAGGGCCAACCCGGCGGTCGCGTTAAACTCCGAGCTCTGCTCCCGGGCCTCGGCCGACTGGGCAACGATGCCCTTGGGAAAATAGATCCGGCGTCCAAAGTCGGAGAGCAGCCGATACGCGGCGCTCGAACCGAGGGTCTTGTTGAGCTCTTCTGCCAAGTGGTGCATGCCTTACTATAGTTCCCCCGGGCCGCTGCTTCAAGCAGCGGTTAATCTGCGGCTGTGCGGTGGAAACCGCCGTTACGAGGGGATAGAATGGGAAGATACATGAATTACTCAACAAAAGGATGGATGGTATGCGAAGAATAAGGAAGGCGGCTCCTCTGGTGTTCCTCACCCTCGGGGCGGCCGTTCTGCTGAGCGGTTGCTTGCAGTCCCAAACCACCATAAAGGTTGGTCGGAACGGATCTGGGGAGGTCGAACGGACCTTCGTCATGAAGCACGAGATTGTCGAGATGCTGGCCGGAATGTCCGGGACTGCTCCTGCGGATTTCGACCTCTACGAAGACGGCGAGTTGGAAGCCGAGGCCGCATCGATGGGTTCCGACGTTACCCTCCGGTCGGTGGAGAATATCAACGATTCCTTCGGTCGGGGATACCGGGCCATTTTTGCCTTCGACGACATCAACAACCTTCGGGTTAATCAGAATCCCGGTGACGCAGTGCCCTCCGGGGACCCCGGTGAGTCCTCCGAAGAACTGGTCACCTTTGCCCTTACCCGAGGAAACCCCGCCCGGCTTGTCGTGATGATGCCACAGGCGGAGGAAGACGAGGCAGACGATCTCGACACTATGGACGACGAGGGCGCCCCGACGAGCGAAGAGCTCGAGGGAATGACCGAGTTCTACCGAGACATGCGGATCGGATTCGATATCGAAGTAGAGGGTTCCATCGTCGACACGAACGCAACGCACCGTAGCGGGAACACGATTACCCTGATGGATATCGACTTTAACCAGATCCTAGCGGACCCGGAAGCAACCCGTCGGCTCATCGAGAATCAGGTAGACAGCTTGGTCGAAGTTCAGGACCTCGTTAAGAACACCGAGGGCATATCTGTCGAGTTTAAGGAGGAAGTCTCCGTCCGCTTCCGCTGATTGACAGGTATTGGAGATATTTCGTAATGTAGTCCTATGGCCGTCCCAGCTGAGGAGGTTTCCGGCGTCGACAAGAAGACGCCGGAACCGTCGAACTTTCTCGAGCGACTCCTATCCTCTCTCTTCAAAAGCGACGATCCGGAGCGGGAGAAGCGACGGCAGCTGCGCCAGATCGCCAAGCAGCTCTCGAAGGCGAAGCAGAAGCATTACAAGGCAAAGGGCGAGCAGGTTCAACCGAGCCTTGCTCGCTTCTTTTTCGATATCTACAAGGTCGTCGGCCCGGCTCAGAATCTGCTACAAAACGCCCAGGACTCCCAGGCGCTCAAACAAATTACCGTCGACGCATTTCTGACGGACGCCCAGCGCGAGGCCCGGGACTTCTTCGCCGAGGAGCAGATACGGCAGGTCGGCGACGGCATGGAGCCGAAGGCGCTCGCCGCCTTGATAAAGGAAAAGATGGTCACCCTCTTCGGCTCCTTCGACTCGAATCTCGTAAAGACCATCAACACCACCTACAATGCGATGCTGCTACTGCTCCGGTTCGTCCTCTTCGACTACTACTTCGTCGTCAAGAAGTTCGACTCTTCGCTCCCGGAGCACGACTACTCCTACAAGCCCAAGTTCGAAGCGCTCAACGGAGAGTATGTCTCCGACGATATCAAGGACTTTCTCGAGATTGCGATCCCCTTGGAGAAGGACCTGCCCTGGGACAAGGTGCTCGACATCCTCCAGGTCTACAAGGGGGTGGAAGTTATCTCCCGGCCGGCCTGGAAGAAAATTCTCGCCGCCGTCGAAGATCTTCGTCGCTCCGGTATCTTTGTCTTGATGGTCCAACACATCGACAAAAACCCCCAGTACGTACCGACCCCGCGAGTAGCCCGAGATCGGATCGTCGAGGGCTATTTGAACAGCCTTAAGGGCGCCACCGAGGTAACGGTTCAGAAGATTATGACCGAGCGCCGAAAGGGGAGAATAGACCAACTGGCTATCCAGGTCTTTGGCACCCCGGCGATAGCCCGGACGAAGAACTACACCGACAAGGCGAACGCGATGTTTGCCAAACGGATGGTCGCCGGATTCGTCCACACCGAAGCGCTCAACTACCTCAAGGCGTTTCTTCTCGACTACTTCAAGAAGGACATCCGAGAGATCGTTCAGGATCAGCTTCTCGTCCGGGGTAAGTGGACCGCGAACATGACGGCAAAACGCTTCTCCGACGCGTATCATCAGACGCTCCAGGTCTCGGATCAGGTCGTTCAGTTCGACGACGGTCTCGGCGACGAGGGGGAGCTCGGAGTCCGTCTTCGGAAAGCGATGGGCCGGGTGGTCGATCGGGATGCAAACTCCAACCGTCTCCTAAAGCAGCTCGTAGATCAAATAAATCAGCACGCGAAAGCGATGATCAATCAGGCCGCCCAAAACCTTATCGTTATCGCAAAGCAGATTAAAGAGCTTCTCGAAGATCTAGAAAAGGATAACCCCGAGCTTGTGATGAACTGGAAAGAGCTCGAGGCGGGGAGCGAGGTCCCCCTAAAGGACCGGCTTTTGGACATGTACAAGAAGATCTTCTACCTGGTTCAGCTTCTTCAGGTTTTCGTCAAACAATAGGGATTCAGGCGATAAGAGAGAGCTCGGGCTGGTCGGTCGTCCAAGCTCCTTCGAGGTGAAGGAGCCACTCCTTGGCGGCGGCGCCCCGGCCGTTTAGACTCGAGACGGCGTACTTGCCGACCGCACCCGACGCGGGAAGAACCCGATGACACGGAACGATAAGCACGACGGGGTTCGCAGCCACGGCGTTCCCGACGGCTCTCGCCGCGCCCCGTTTTCCGACCTTCTGGGCGATCTCGCCGTAGGTAGTAGTCGCTCCGTAGGGTACCTTGAGAAGCCGGGACCACACCGACCGTTGAAACTCCGTTCCTTGGAACGCGAAATCGAGGGTAAACCGCTCTAAGCGCCCGGCAAAGTACTCGTCTAGCTGGTATTCCACCTCGCCACAGGCGTACTTGTTTTCTTCGAAGGTGTGTTGGGATAGAAAGTGGCGCTGGTCTTCGAAACCGAGGCGCATGACCCGCCCTTGTCGGTTTACTGCCAGAAAAAGCTCCCCTATGGGAGATTGGTATCGGTGGGTGTACAAACGGGCTTCCGGTACCTTCACCGACTAAAAGTGTAGCATACCGCAAAGATTTATTAAAGGGGGGAAGGTGCGTATACTTCGTCCCATGTCGGATTCGCTTACCGTTCTCGAGATAGGACCGAAAGATCGACGAGCTCTCGACGACTTCATACAGGTCCCCCACACGATCTACCGGGAGTCACCCTACTGGGTACCGCGACTTCGCCGGGACGTCCGGGAAATCGTGAGGAAGAGGCACCCATTTTTCGAGCACTCCGACGGCGCCTTTTTCGTCGCGTATAGCGACGACCGGCCGGTGGGGCGGGTTGCCGTCTTCGACAACCGGGCGTCGAACACGCAGAACAACCGCTCCCGGGCGCACTTCTACTTCTTGGATATGGAGGACGATCCGGAGATCAGTCGGGCTCTTTTGGACCGGGCGGCGGAGTGGGGGAAGGCCCGGGGCCTCACCGAGCTCGAAGGGCCGATGCTCTTCGGAGGCCCCTCCGGGAGCGGCATACTCATCGATGGCTTCGACCATCGAGCCGCTATGACGATGATGCTCTACAACTATCCCTACTACCAGAGCCATCTCGAGGGCCTGGGGTTCCGCAAGCTCTTAGACTTTATTTCCTACGCCCTCACGCCGAATACCTTCGCGATGCCGGAGAGAATCGAGCGTCTCGCCCAAGCCGTCCTTCGGCGGAGCCGCTTCAAGGTCGTACGCTTCTCCTCGAAGCGAGAGCTAAAGCGGGAAGCCAAGAAGCTTGCACCACTGTTCAACGAAACCCTCGGCGAGAACCTCGAGAACTACCGCTTTTCCGAGGCGGAGCTCGACCGGCTGGTGTCGGACCTGCTCTCCGTCGCCGATCCGGGGCTCATCAAGATCCTAACCTACGACGGCGAATACGCCGGCTACCTTCTTACCTTTCCGGACCTTTCGGCGGCCCTGCAGCGTTCCGACGGTCGCCTAACGCTCCGGTCGATCATAGACATCAAACGGGAGTTCCGGCGGACCCGGGAGGTAATTATAAACGGCGCCGGCATTCTTCCGGAGTATCAGCGCCTCGGGGGGAACGCCCTTCTCTACTACGAGTTGACGCGAACCGCCGGGGGGCCGAGATTCGAGCACGCCGATGTTACGCAGATCGGAGAGACCACCGCGTTAATGCTCTCGGATGTGGAAACCCTCGGTGCCCGGCCGTACAAGAAGCACCGGGTCTATATAAGGGAAATATAGCGGTCGAAGGGGGCCAGGCGCCGAAACGTCGGCGCCGGCACCTCCGCGGTAAGGTGGATCCCCTCGGCGTCGTACTCTTCCCGGTGCACGAGCCCCGTCCGCCGAGCCAAGGCCGCGAGGTCGCTTCGCCCCGGCGGGAGGAGGCACTCTATCCGCTGGTAGCTCCGGGACGCTATGTCCCGAATGCCTTGCCGCACCGCGTCGAGACCCGAGGCGGACCGAACGGACGCCACGACGATGCGCTCCTCCTCTTCTAAGAGGGGCGGACGAAAGGAGGGTGAGTCGCTCTTGTTGACGACGATGAGCCGGGGTTTCTCCCAGGCACCCATCCCGGAGAGAACCTCTCGGGTGGTCCGGTAGTGGCTCTCGGCTTCCGGGTCGGATCCGTCGATAACGACGATCAAAAAGTCGCCGAGGACCGTCTCTTGAAGCGTGGCGTGGAAGGCATCGACAATGCCTTCCGGGAGGCGTCTGACGAAACCGACCGTGTCGGTAAGCGCCACGGTGGCGCCGCCCCCCAGCTCTACCCGTCGTGTGGTAGGGTCGAGGGTGGCGAAGAGGCGGTTTGCAACCAGCACGTCGGACCCCGCGAGGGCGTTCAAGAGGCTAGACTTGCCCGCGTTCGTGTAACCGACAAGGGAGCCCACGAGCGATCCGACACGCTGTTTTCGCCGGAGAGCCCGTTCGCCGTGGACATCCTCCAACTCCTTCTTGATGCGGTGGATCCGTTTCAGCAGGGTCCTCCGGTCCGCCTCCAACTGCTTTTCACCCTCGCCCCGGGTGGCTCCGGCACCGCCGCGTTGCCGGGAGAGATGGCTCCAAGCCTTGTGGAGTCGCGGAAGGTAGTAGTTTAGCTCGGCGAGCTCGACCTGGAGCTGCGCTTCCCGGGTAACCGCCTGCTGGGAGAAGATGCGCAAAATTACTTCCTGCCTATCGATAACCGAACGCTTGGTAAGTCGCTCCCAGTTGCGCTGCTGCGAAGGGGTCAAAACTCGGTCGAAGAGCAGGACCTCGGCCTCGGCCTTTAGAGCGGCTTCCGCTATGCGGTGAGCGGAGTCCGGGGAGTAGAGAAAACCGGCGTGGGGGGATCGGAGGGCCGCCTCGACGGTCTCGACGACAGTCAAACCCGCAGCCCGGGCGAGGCCCGACAGCTCGGTAACCTCGGCGGGGGCCGTTGTCTTATCGACGACGAGCAGGGTAGCGACTAAAGTATTCTCGCCGATCGAGCCCAGAAAAAGTACTCCTGCCGCAGCTCGTCCATGCTCGGCATCGGAAAGCTTGCGATTTGGTCCCCGGAAACAACGTAGACTCCGTGGCCGATTATTTGGTAGGAGAAGGAATCCATCGAGCGCTCGACGTTCTTGTTGGGTTTCTCCGGCTGTGACTTTACGTCGTGAATACACTCCCGAAGATGCTCGAGATTTCGGTCGTAGGTCCCGCCGATGTTGCCGGTCTTCTCGTAGTTCTCGAAGTCGACGGTCTTTAGGTCCGCGAACACCACCTTGGGGACCGAGATGTGGTACTGCGGGTTGGTCAAATACTTGCCAAAGGTAGCCGGATCGAGGGCGCTGACGACTAATGGAGTATTAGGAGAGATTTCCTGATAGACATAGTAGCTTCGCTTGTCGTTCGCCGCCGTCGAGTCGCCGGGCTCTATCTTGAGGCTGCGGCCGTCCGGGGTCGTCAAGTAGAGCGCCATTAGCTTGTCCATTTCGACATGCTCGAGGGCTCGATACGCCGAAACCCAGACCGAGTTCTTCGGCGCGCCGTCCTCGTGAGGTACACAGCGCTCTTTGGCGTATTCCCAGTCGAAGTAATCGCCGAAACCACCCTCTACTTCGAAGAACATTATTCGCTCGTAGGAACCGTTCTTCTGACCCATCGACATGTAGTAGCCGAACTGTTCCGGATCCAGCTGGGAGGCAATCAACGCCTCGAGGGGAGTTACCGACAAATAGTAGTGAATTTCCATAGGTCTCCTCGAAATACGCTTGAGTGTTTTGAGTAGCTAAAGAGTACCATATCTGACCCGGTTTGACGAGCCTCGGGAGAGACTCTACTATGATCCAATCGATGCCCGAGTCCCAAGCGGCGTCAGCCGGGAAGAGCGCTCCGAACTGCCTAACCTGCCGACACTTCTACGTAACCTGGGAACGCGCGTACCCTCGGGGGTGCAAGGTTTTTGGACTGAAGTCGAAGCGGCTGCCGAGCCTTGTCCTATTCGAAAGTACCGGATACCACTGCCCGGTCTACGAGGTCGCCCCGGGCCACCGCGGCAGTCCCGAGAAATAAGACGGTGTGCGACTCCCCGGACAGTTAGTGCTTTTCGGCTCCGTCTTTGTAGAGCTCGAGGTAGGTATTCCAGGTGGTACTCATAATCGTGTCGATGTCGCTGTGCCGGGGCTCCCACCCAAGGAGTCGCTTTGCCTTTGCCGAGGAGGCTACCAACTCCGCCGGATCCCCAGAGCGCCGAGCAACGATTCGAGCTGGTATCTCTCGTCCGGAAATTCGGCGCGCTGCGTCGAGCATCTCGAAGACACTTGTGCCCCGCTCGCTTCCGAGGTTTACCGTCAGACTCTCCTTGTTCTGTAGCAGGTAGTCGAGGGCCAAAAAGTGGGCGTCGGCTAAGTCGGTGACGTGGATGTAGTCTCGGACGCCGCTTCCGTCCCGGGTGGCGAAATCGTCGCCGAAGATGTCGAGGCGAGGGCGACTGCCGAGGGCCACCTCCATTACGACCGGCACCAGGTTCGCCGGGCTTTCTTCGATACTGCCGACCCGTCCTTCCGGGTCGTAGCCCGCGGCGTTGAAGTAGCGAAGGGCGGCGAAGCGGATCTTGCCGAGCTTGTGGTACCACTCGAGGACCCTCTCGATTTCCAGCTTGGTAAAACCGTAGAAGTTCTCCGGCCGGGTCGGGTGGTCTTCGGTTACCGGAAGAAAATGCGGCTCCCCGTAGACCGCCGCCGAAGAGGAGAACACACAAACCGGAATCCCGGCGCGGTCCATCGCCGAGAAGAGTTTTACGCTTCCGGCAATGTTGTTAACCGCGTAGGGGCTCGGTTTTTCCATCGACTCTCCGGCAGCCTTCAAGGCGGCCAAGTGGACGACCGCGTCGACCGGAGGGCCGTCTGCTCCAAAACAGGTATCGAGGGCTTCCTCGTCGCGAATGTCTCCCTCGAAGAAGGCGGCTTGGGGAAACAGGTTCTCCCGCTTTCCCTTGGCGAGATTGTCGAAAACGGTGACGTCCATACCCCGATCGAGAAAGGTGCGTACTACGTGGCTGCCGATATACCCGGCGCCCCCGACGACTACTATATGCATGAGGCAGAGCGTAGAGTGCTTTGGTGTCCCGGTCAATCCGACGTTGAGGGCATGCCCAAAATTCACTACAGTGACCTTATGAGCTTCGACTTTACCGTCCCTACCCTTGGCTCCCCAAAAATCCCGTCCCCCATCGAGTATAGCCGCGTCCAGGGGGACGCCATCGCAAACTACGTGGAAGACGACGACTGTGTCCTCTACGACATCGACGTTCGGGCCCGGGAAGGGGTAAAGGCCATCGAGGCGAAGAACCTGCTTCAGAAGGCCGGCCCCCGGGAGAAGATCTTTTTCTCGCCCCGACACGTCCACGCCGCGGTCGTGACCTGCGGAGGTCTCTGCCCCGGGCTCAACGACGTCATTCGTGCGATAACCCGGTGCCTCATCCATCGTTACGACGTACACCGGGTTACCGGTATCCGCTTCGGCTACCAGGGTCTCTTGCCGGAAAACAACTTCTCGGCCGTCGAGCTTACCGTCGACAGCGTGGACGACATCCACAAAATCGGGGGGACGGTCCTCGGCTCCTCCCGGGGGGGAGGCGAGCGGACCGGAGACCTTGTCGATGCCCTCGAGCGGATGAACGTGAACATGCTCTTTACCATCGGGGGTGACGGGACCCAGAAGGGTGCCCTGGCGATGGCCGAAGAGATCGAGAAGCGGGGCCTCAAGATTGGCGTCGTCGGAATACCGAAGACCATCGACAACGACCTGAGCTTTATTCAGAAGTCCTTCGGTTTCGAAACCGCGGTAGCCAAGGCGGTAGAGGCAGTTTCTGCGGCCCATTCCGAGGCACACTCGGCGATTAACGGGATCGGTCTGGTAAAGCTGATGGGTCGGGAATCCGGCTTTATCGCCGCACACACCGCGTTGGCGAGTCACGAGGTCAATTTTGTTCTCGTCCCGGAGGTAAAGTTCGACCTCGAGGGCCCCAAAGGTTTTTTTCAGCATCTCGAGGACCGGCTCGAGCGACGGAACCACGCAGCCATCGTGATCGCCGAGGGAGCGGGGCAGGAGCTCCTCGAGGCCGGCGCCGGCAAGGACGCGAGCGGAAACAAGAAGCTCGGCGACATCGGGGTCTTTCTCCGGGACGAGATATCGCGATATCTCAACGGAAAGGGGATCCCTTTCAATCTAAAGTACATCGACCCGAGCTACATCATTCGAAGTGCCGTCGCTTCGCCGACGGACTCGCTCTACTGCTTCCGTTTGGGGAACAACGCGGTCCACGCGGCGATGGCGGGAAAGACCAAGACCCTCATCAGCCTTATCAACAACACCTTCGTCCACCTGCCGATGGAACTGGCGGTGTCGACCCGGAACCACATCGACCCCGAAAGCAGCCTATGGAGGGACGTTATCGAGGCTACCCACCAACCGGTCGTGATGGCCAACAGCGGCAACGGCGTCTAAAGCTCTAAAGCTAGGCCAAAAAGAGCAAAAAAATAGCCGGTACTAACTACCGGCTATTTGAATCGATACGTTCGCGTAGTCTTACGAAACGCGATATCGTTCTTGTTCACTTAAAACAGGGGCCGTATTGGCCCTGACAAAAAAAGGTCTGCTAATAGGCCGGCTTAACCGGCGTTTCGTGACAGGCGGTTCCATCATTAGTTACCTCCCTGCAATCAAAATCGCCGAATGCTCTGTCCGACGGCGTCGGACCCTTCGTACCGTATTAACCTCCTGATAATTAGTATGATATCACCAAAAACGTTGGTCGTCAATTTTTCTCTCGAAAAGCCTGCATAAATTCCGCAAGGCGCTCCGCGGCGTCGAGGGGAAGCGCGTTGTACAGCGATGCCCTGCAGCCGCCGACGCTCCGATGTCCCTTCAAGCCGACCATGCCCTGGGCCTTCGTGCCCTCGAGGAAGGCCGCCTCGAGCTCTTTCGACGGGAGGGTAAAAACGACGTTCATCGTCGAGCGGTATTTGGAATCCGCCGGGCAGGTGTAGAAGCCGTTACTCTCGTCGATAGCATCGTAGAGTGCTCGGGCCTTCGCCTCGTTGCGCTTCTCGATGGCGTCGAGTCCGCCCTGATCCTTCTGCCACGCCAGCGTCTCTGCAAGGGCCCAGACGGGGAAGACCGGCGGGGTGTTGTAGAGGGAGTTCTTATCGGCGTGGATCGCGTAGGAGAGGTACGCCGGAAGCTTCTCCGGTGCTTCTGCGAGGACGTCTTTACGCACTACGACGACGGTAACGCCGGCGGGACCGAGGTTCTTTTGTGCACAGGCAAAAAAGACCCCGAAGGGTTTGGGATCGAAGCGGCGGCTCATTAAGTCGCTCGACATATCCGCCACGAGAGGTTTGTCGACCCGAGGGAACTGTTTCCACTGAACGCCGCCGATGGTCTCGTTGCTGCAAAGGTAGACGTAACGCGCATCCTGCGAGGGTGTCACGGCGTCCGGAAGGGTCGTGTAGCCGCTCTCTTTTCCGTCGAAGACAACCGAAGCCTTACCGACAATTCGAGCATCCTCCACCGCCTTCTTCGACCAGGAACCGCTGACGATGTAGTCGCCGCTTTCGTTTTCCCGGAGAAGGTTCATGGGTGCCATCGCAAATTGAAGGGTTGCGCCCCCTCCGAGAAGCAGGACGGTGTGCTCTTCCCCGAGGCCCAAGAGCTCGGTTACGAGCTCTACCGCGCGGTTGTGGACAGCGTCGTACTCGGAGCTTCGGTGGCTCGTCTCGAGCAGCGAGAGGCCGTGGCCGTGGAAATTAACGAGGTCCTTCTGCAGCTTCTCGAGAACGGAGAGGGGAAGGGTTGCCGGCCCGGGATAGAAGTTGATCACGCGCTCCATGGTTGGCTCCTAAATAGATAATGTTTTATCGTTTCTACGGTACCAGATACCGACGCCATTAGCCAAGTGCTTTCTGCCGTGCTACATTCTTATCACGAAAGGAGTAGTTGATGAAACGAGTGCTCGTGTCCGCAATCGTCTTTGGAGTTGTCGGCCTTGTCCTAGGCTATCTGATATTCGGTCGAGTCGCAGGGGAGTACATCCCGATTCAGACCATTTTCCGCATGCCGGAGAACTTCGTCGGTAGCCTTGCGCAGAACGTAACCGGCGTTACCGATGCCCGACAGAGCATCCTAATAGCCGGTGCCGTGGGGCTGGGGCTCGGGGTCGTGGCCTCGAGCGCCGGAGGCCGCCGCAGATAGCCAGGCCGAAGGCCTCGGGGGCGAATGCCTCGGCGGCGAACGCCCCCCGGGGGCCTAAAGCCCCAACAGCTTCGCCGCCTCGGCGAGCACCGGATCCCCCTTTCCGCCGAGGACCTCCTTGGTCAGGATCTTGCCGAGCTGTACCCCCTCCTGGTCGAAGGAGTTAATGTTCCAGAGAAAGCCCTGAAACATCACCTTGTTTTCGAAGTGGGCCAACAGCGCTCCGAGGCTCCGGGGTGTTAGCCGATCTCCGATGATGAGGCTCGATGGACGACCCCCGGCGAAGGATTTGTTCGGGTCCGGGTCGTCTTTGCCCCGGGCGAAGGCCACGATTTGGGCCGCCAAGTTTGCCTTGAGCTTCGCCTGGCTCGAGGACCCTTCGTACTCTATGTCTTCCTCCATCTGGGATTCCCGAAAACCGATGAACTGAAGCGGTACCACGTCGGTGCCTTGGTGTAGCAGCTGGTAGAAGCTATGTTGCCCGTTGGTACCCGGCTCGCCGAAGACCAGCGGTCCCGTGGGGTAGGCGACCGGCTCTCCGTCGCGATTGACCGATTTTCCGTTGCTCTCCATGTCTAGCTGTTGAAGGTGCGCCGGGAACCGCTGGAGCGCTTGGCTGTAGGGAAGAACCGCGGTGGCCGGAAGCTCCAAGACGTTGCGCTCGTAGATACCGATAAGGGCGTCGAGGAGCGCCGCGTTCTTGAGCGGTCCCCGGTCGAGAGCCCGGCGGTCGGCGTCGTGGGCTCCCTCGAGGAGCTCCTCGAATATCTCCGGTCCGAAGGCAAGGGAGAGCACTACCCCGCCGACGGCGCTGGTAGAGGAGTAGCGCCCGCCGATAAAGTCATCAAAGTAGAACCCATCGAGGTAGTCGCTGTTTCCCGCCAAGGGGCTCGTCTCCGAGGTTACCACCGCCACGTGTTTCCGGGCCTTTTCCTTCGGGATCCCGGCGGCGCTCAGCGCCTCGAGAACGAAGGCTTCGTTGGTGAGAGTCTCTTGGGTCGTTCCACTCTTGGAGACCAAGACGAAGAGAGCGGTGGGGATGTCGATACTCCTCAACACCGCCGTCGCGTCGTCCGGATCGACGTTGGAGATAAAGGAAGCCGGCAGCTTCGGGCCGAATCCCTCCGCTTCCGCCAGGTGTTCCAACGCCAGGTAGAGGGCCCGGGGCCCGAGGTCCGAGCCCCCGATCCCGATTTGCACTACGGAGGTAAACCGCTTCCCGGAGGGTGCGGTTATGGCGCCGGACTGAACACCCCGGGCGAAATCTCCGAAGCGCTTTCGCTGCTCCTCGTAGAACTCTCGAAGGTTTTTCCCGTCCTGGGAAACCTCTTGGTCCAGGACGCCCCGGGTAAGGTGGTGGAGAACCATTCTCTTCTCCCCGGTATTCATAACCTCCCCCCGAGCCACAGCGAGATACTTTTCGATACACTGCTGCTCCTCGGCAAGGTCCGAGAGGAGGCGCAGGGTGGAGTCGTCTACGGCCTTTGCGCCGTAGCAGTAGCTCAACTCTCCGCCGGCAGGGATTATGTTCTCCCGGAGCCGCCGGGGGGATAGTTGGGTGACATCCCAGGGAGAGATCGTCTGGAGTTTTTCAAAGGCGAGGGCTTCGTCTAGGTTTTGGTAGCTTAGTGATGACATGGCGACATGCCTCCTCGTTACGTAGATACCACTTTTGCCGCTGCGGGCAAAATTTGCAATGGGTGGGCCTCCTGTCGGAGCCACCCGGTCTTCGACGCTCTCACGATACGAAGCGGGCGACACGATTTCGCCCGTGCCGCTTTGCGAGGTAGAGGGCTCGATCCGCATGCTCCACGAGGGAATAGGGCGACTCCGTGGTAGAGGGAACAACCGTCGACGCGCCGACGCTAATGGTCACAACCGGGGCGACCGGGGAGTGATCGTGGATAAGGCCCGCTGCCTCCACCTCTCGCCGGAGGTGTTCCGCCGCGGAGTCGGCACCGGATACGTCCGTGTCCGGGAGAATTGCGGCGAATTCCTCGCCGCCGTACCGGGCTACGAAGTCGACGGTTCGCCGGAGGCCGGAGCTCAAAATCGACGCGACCTGCTTAAGGCAGGCGTCTCCCCGGCTGTGGCCGTAGGCGTCGTTGTAGGGCTTGAAGTAGTCGATATCGATCATCAGGAGGCTTAAAGGGCGCCCATGGCGAATGCCCCGGGCCCATTCAACCTCGAGGGTCTCGTTAAACCGGCGCCGATTGGCGATATCCGTCAGAGCATCGATGTAGGTCAGGTCCTTGAGCGACTCGTTCTCGCCCATAAGCTGCTGTTGCACCCGAAGGAGTTCTTCGACTTCGGTGATAGACTGGGACACCCGGTTGGAGAGGATGACGGCCTGGAAAAAGGCAAAAACGAGGGCTCCCGCGGGCATAAGAGGGGTCGTCTGTGTCGGAATGCTGCCCGCGGTGGCGTCCCGTATAAAGGCGGCCGCCAAGAGAAGCGTCCCCGCTAGGAAAACGACCGCCCCGTCTCGATGGTGGAGCGCCGCCCGGATGGCTACGACCACGGTGTACGCAACCAGACCAATGGTAATCACAAGGTAGGGACGGAGAACCGCTGTGTAGACCCAGGAGGGCAAGAGGGCGACCGAGAGAGCAAGGACTGCGTTTAGACCGACGGTCCCGATAAGAACCGGACGGTGAAACTCCGCCGGAAATACCGATCGGCAGTAGGCAGCAAAGACAGTGACACTGCCGAAGAGGGTCAGGTAGAGGAGCGTCGTGAATGTCTCCCACCCGAGGAGGGCCATCAGCGCGTCGGTCTGGAGATTTCCAGCGAGAAAGGTCCGAAGCGAGAGGAGCAGCGCCGTTGCACCGAAGAAGACGTTGCTCCGCTCCTCGGGGCGCTGCCCGGCGAGTCCCAGGTGATAGAGCCCAACGGTTACCAGACCTCCGAGAACGAAGAACTCCAGAAGAAGCCGCCGTCGGGCCCCGGCCTCCGCCGCCCCGGAGGGCCCGAGGGTCGGCGCCGCGGTAAACCCGCCTCCGAAGTAGCGAAAGTTTGCTATCTGTACGGTTATTTCGAGCACCGTCCCGTGGGCGGTTAGGCGAACGGTCTCGGACCTTCGGCTCGGAGTAGTCTGGTCTCGAGTCGGTCCCGGGTCCCCGACCCGGGCCACTTCCCTACCGTTGATCAAGATGCGGTACGCCGAGAGCAGCCGGGAAAAGCGCAGGTCCAAGGGAGGCGTGTCCGGGGGGAGCAGAACCGTCAGGCGATAGCCCCCGGTGCCGTAGCCGCGCCCTTGGGTCCACGTCGGCCAGACATCCGGGACCCGGCGAAAGGCTGCGTCCTCAATGGGCGCCGGTTCCGCGAGGGAGTCGACGTAACGCCACTCCCCGTCGAGGGAAATCGTGCCCTCAGCATTCCATTCACGCAGATCGAGGACACCCCCGGTTATCCGAGCCTCGCTCCCCTCGGGTTGGCCGCCCGCCGGGAGTACGGCAACGGGCACCACCAATAGCAAAAGCCCCAGAAACCTGGAGCGTCTATTTTTCGTGGAAACCCGCCATGCCCCGCATCTCCTTTGCCGGGCCGGTGTCGGCGCCTTCGTGTTTGTGCACAATGGACGCCACCCCAGTTGCGAGTCCGTAGAGCTTGATAAAGCCCGTCGCATCGCCGTGATCGTAACTACTCTCTCCAAAGGACGCCAGATCCTCGAGATAGAGAGAGTATTCCGACTTTCGTCCGGTAACGATTACGTTTCCCTTGTACAGCGTTAGTCGAACCGTACCGGTCATGTACTGTGCCGCCTTCGCCATGTACGCGTCTAGACACTCCCGGAAATGGGTAAACCACTTCCCCGCGTAGACGATACCGGCGTACTGAAGCGCCATGGAGTTCTTCATCGAAAGGGTCTCGAAATCGAGGGTTATCATCTCCAATTCCCGGAGAGCCCGAAAAAGAATCGTGCCCCCCGGTGTTTCGTAGACGCCGCGACTCTTCATTCCGACGACTCGGGTTTCCACCAGGTCGGCGCGACCGATGCCGTTTGCCGCTCCAAGCTCGTTGAGCTTCTGCAGCAGGGCCAGCGAATCCATTCGCTTGCCGTCGACACCGACGGGAAAGCCCTTCTCGAACTCTATCGAGACCTCGGTTTCTTCGTCCGGCGCATCCTTGGGAGAGGTTGTCAGGACGAACATCTCCTCCTTCGGGCGGTTCCAGGTGTTTTCCAACTCCCCGCCCTCGTGGCTCATGTGCCAGATATTCCAGTCCCGGGAGTAGATATTCTTCTTCGATATATCCCCGATGGGAATGTCGTGTTTCTTCGCGTAGTCGATGGCCTGTTCCCGGCTCCGGATCTCCCAGAGCCGCCACGGTGCGATGACCTCCAAATGGGGGGCCAGGGCCTTGTAGGTAAGCTCGAAGCGGACCTGGTCGTTACCCTTGCCGGTACAGCCGTGGGCCAGGGCGTCGGCGCCCTCTTCGAGGGCCACCCTAACCTGATGCTTCGCCTGAAGGGGCCGGGCGATCGATGTTCCTAAGAGGTACTTTCCTTCGTAGACGGCTCCCGCCCGGAGCATCGGAAAGAGGAAATCGTTTACAAACTCTTCCCGGACGTCGAGGACGTGAAGCTTCGACGCGCCGGAAGCGCGGGCCTTCTCGTGCATCGCGTCCCAGTCTTCGTTCTGTCCTACGTCGGTGCAGACGCCGACGATTTCGGGGTTGTCGTAGTGTTCCTTCAGCCAGGGGATAATAATCGACGTGTCCAATCCACCGGAGTACGCCAACACGATTTTCTTGATTGTCCCTTTACCCGCCATCTCTACTTCCTTTTACTGTTGTGTATTGCTCTGCCACGCCCCGAGAACCTCTCGGATTACTCCAACGCCCCTTCGCAACTCATCGTCTGAAATGGTCAACGGCGGTGCAATCCGAATGCGGTTTGCCCCGGAGCGCAAAATGAGTACCCCTCGGGCTGCCGCGTCGTCGATTACCGACTTCATCGTCTGCTTCTCTTGGCCCTCCGGGAGGCGAAGCGCGATGCCCCGGAGCAGGCCGGCGCCCACGAGACCCTCGACCCCGGGGTTAGCCTCGGTAATCTCTTCCAGGAGCCCTTCGAGAAGCGCAGCTTTCCGGCGTATCTCCGCGAGAAAGCCGGCCGCCGCGACGGTTTCCCAGACTTTTAGAGCCACGGCGCAGGTGACCGGTCCCCCCCCGAAGGTGCTGCCGTGGTCTCCGGGGTGCAATAGCTCGTTGACTCGATCCGGGATGAGGGTAGCCGAGAGGGGAAGCCCCCCTGCCAGGGGCTTCGAAAGGGTAACGATATCCGGCTCGAGTCCCACCGTTCGGCTCCCGTAGAGCTCCCCGGTGCGGCCGAGGCCCGTCTGGATTTCGTCTGCGATAAGGATGATGTCGTGTTTTCGGCAGAGCTCGTTCAGCCGTGCCGCGAACTCCGGCGTCATCACCTCGAGGCCCCCTTCACCTTGAATCGGTTCGACGATTACGCCGGCGACGCTCGGGCCCAGCGCCGCTTCGAGGGCCTCGGGGTCGTTGTAAGGGAGCGTCTGTGTCCCTTCCATCAGTGGCTCGAACTTCTCCCGGTACGCCGGAGTCGGTGTAACCGCGAGGGCCCCGAGGGTCCGGCCGTGGAAGGCCTTCTCGAAGCTGACGAGGAGATGGTTTCCCGGGCCCTTCTTCTCGTAGGAGTAGAGCCGGGCAAACTTGATGGCGGCCTCGTTGGCTTCCGTGCCGCTGTTCCCGAAGAAACAGGCGGCGAATCGCTCGGGATCCCCGGGCCAGGAATGGACCAAGCGGTCACCCAACGCGAGGGCCGACTCGGTCGCGTAGAGGTTGGAAACGTGGACCACCTTCTTCATCTGCCGGGCGGCCACCCTCGCGAGGTCACGGCGTCCGTAGCCGAGAGCATTTACGGCAATCCCTGCGCCGAGATCGAGGTACTTCTGCCCCCTGTCGTCGAAGAGATAGGCGCCTTTTCCCCGGAGAAAGAGGGGTCGCTCGGTTGCATAGTGCTTTGGCACCGAGGAGGTGCGGGTGCTCCTAGTCATGATGATCCAATCCTTGTGCCGAGCTCTTGGGAGAGCAGCCGTCGGAGGTCGCCCTCTCGGGAATACTGCCCTATGATAGAGTTTTTAACCCCGCCACGCAAAGCCGCGGCGCAGGAACGCAGCTTCGGTATCATACCCCCGGATATGCTTCCCCGGGCAATTTCGTCTTCGATCGACTCCACGGAGATCTGCCGCTGCACTGCATCGCCGATCCGAACCCCCGGGACATCCGACAGGTAGACGAGATCCTCGGCCCCCAGCGCTTCAGCCAGTCCCAGGGCCACCGAATCGGCGTTTATGTTAAAGGGGTGCCCGGCAGCATCCGCCGCCGGGGGGGCGACCACCGGGAGAAAGCCTCCGGCGACCAAGCTCCGTATAAGCTTCGGATCGACCTCGGCGACCATTCCGGTGTGTTGAGTCTTAGGGCCCAGGGGGAGGGCGGCGACCAGACCCCCGTCGGCGCCGGAAATACCGACCGCCGAGACTCCAACCTGCCGAAAGATCCGGACGAGTCGTTTGTTGACGAGCCCGGCGAGGACCATGTCGACCAGGGCCATCTCTTCGGCGGTTGTCATCCGGAGCCCTTCGACGAATTGCGGCTCGACACCCAGGCGGCGGCTTAGGTCGGTTATCTCCTTACCACCGCCGTGGACGACGACCGGAGTGTAGTTGTCCCGAATTCCGGCGAGCTCCCGGGCAAACGTCTTTGAGCCTTCGGGGTTCTCGAAGGCTCGTCCTCCAAGCTTAATGACTATTGTTTGTTTCAAGGTGTTGGTTCCCAGGCGTTGATTCTTAGGCTCTCAGCTGCTTCCCGTCAGCGGTAGTCCGGCCTTCTCGTCGAAGCCGAAACGGACATTCATATTTTGCACCGCCTGTCCGGAGGCGCCTTTCATAAGGTTGTCGATAACGGAAAAGAAAAAGAGCTGTCCCTCTTCTATGCGCCACCCGATATCGCATCGGTTGGAGTCCCGGACGTCCCGGGTCTGGGGTATTCGCTCCCCGGTAAGGGTGACGAAGGGAGCCGAGGCGTAGGCACTCGTTAGTGCCTCGGCGACTGTGGCCTCGGAGGCGCCGGCCGAAAGGGGGGCGACACCGGTTACTGCGATACCCTTTCGGATCGGCACCAGGTGGGGCGTAAAGAAGAGAGGCTCCGAGAGGCCGTTGATCCGAGCCTGTTCCGACATTTCCGCCCAGTGGCGATGGCTTGTGCCCGGGGCGTAGGCGTGTACGTTCTCCGCGCGTTCGGCAAAAAGGTAGTCTGTCCTCGCTTTTTTCCCCGCGCCGGTAATGCCCGAGAGGGCGTTGAGGATGATGGGACCACCCACCACGCCGGCTCCTAGAAGCGGGAGGATTGGAAGAAGCGACGCCGTCGGATAGCATCCAGGGTTCGCAACCAAGTCGGTTCGACGAATCTGCTCCCGGTAGAGCTCCGTCAGGCCGTATACCGCTTTCGGCAGCAAGTCTCCCCTCGGGGGCGGTGTTCCGTAGGCTTTCTCGAAGAGCCCGACATCCTGTATCCGAAAATCCGCCGCTAAGTCGATGACGACCGCTCCTCCGTAAAACGGCTCGAGGATTTTAGACGATTCGAGGTGGGGCAGGGCGGCAAAGACGGCATCCACCTTCTTCGACGCCGCTTCCTCCGGCGAGATAAAGGCGCCCCCCGATATGCGTTCCGCGGCGGCCGGTGAGAGGCCGGGATCGAGATCCAACACCTTTTGGCCGCTCTTCGAGCCGGACACAGCAAAGACGGTGGTAACCTCCGGGTGGGAGGTGAGCAGTCGGAGCAGGAGCATGCCGGCGTAGCCGGTGCTCCCGAGTACTAGAACCCTCACGCGTTACTCCTCGATTTCCTCTACCTTCGCCCGGAGTGCCGCCAGAAGGGCGTCCTTTGTCGTTCCCTCCTGGACCACCGCAAGGACGGTGTCGTTCCCTGCGACGGTTCCGAGGACTTCCGGGATGCCGAGGTTGTCTAAGGCAATCGCCACGGAGTCGGCGTGACCGGTCAGCGTTCGGACAACGGCGACGGTGCCCGAAAGGGCAAAGGCAACGTAGCCGCGCTGGAAGTCTTCCACGTAGCTCCGTTCCGACTCCCTTCGTTCCTCCTCGCTCGGTAGCGTGTAGGCGTACCCTTCGGCGCCGGCGGAAACCTTGCCCACCTTGAGAAGCTTGAGATCCCTCGAAAGGGTCGCTTGAGTAACGTTAAAGCCTTCGCGCTGTAGAAAGCCCAGGAGCTGCTCCTGGCTGGTAATACGCTGTTCCTTCAGGATGCGCTTAATCAACTGAAGACGCTGTTGCCTCTCCTTCACAACAAGCCTCCGAAACTGTATGCATCGGTCCGTATAAACAATCGTTGCACTCTATCGCCAAAGCCTGGGAAGTATCAAGGAGCCCCTTAGGCCTCCGGTGGAGTACTCCCGAGCCAGCTCCGGAGGGCGTCCAGGTAGAGAGACTCGCTGTAGGCGGAGTCGATGTTTCGCAAAAGCAACTCCCCGGGGGTCGGCACCGAGAATATACACTCGTAGGGTGCCCCGGCGGCCCCCTCCACCGCAACGGTCCCGTCCTGAGTCCGGAGCGTAACCGGATTACCCTCCCGGAAGCCAAAGGAGATCTCCAGTGCGTAATCCGGTGATGCCGAACCGAAGCCTACCGCGATCTTGCCCCCGGGGCCGAGGAACGTGGCTCCTTCGGTCTTTCTCCAGCCGAGTCGTGAGGCCAACCAGCCGACGAGAAGGCGGGCGTACGCCGGCGGCGCTCCGGAGAGCGAAATCTCTTCGATGCTCGAAAGGCGGGCCACTAGCTCTTCGGAATCGAAGGCCCGAGCGATGAGAAGCCGGAGGTCCTGGAGACGGAGCCAGGCGAAGTCACTAATCGCCATCGCGAAACGGTCGTGGAGGGCAAGGGCCCGGGAGAGGGTTTCGTCCCCGGCGTATGCCGCCTCCGTGTCGACGACAACCTTGTCGGAAAGCTCTTGGATGCTCCGCAGCAGCTCGTTTTCCGGGTCGATATTTAGACGCCACCAGGCGTAGACCGGAATGTCTCGAATAAGGAGGGGGCTCCAGCTGTTAACCGCCGCCCCGAGGTGGTCCCGGCCGTTCTCCACGATAACCTCCTGGAGACAGACGCTTCGCCGTTCCGGGTCGAGGTAGCACCGGGCGGAGACGGCAACGCTGCTTTCTGCGGCCTCGCTATTGACCACCAGAATAATCCGAGCGGCTCGTTTCCCGAGGACGTACCCCAGGGCGCGTTCGGCTTCCTCTCGGTCGGTCATATCGGCGAATACCAGCAGGTTGAGGATTGTTGCCCGGGCCTCGGTGGGAGCGGATTGCTGCTGTATCCGCTTTAGCTCCTCCTCGATCTGCCGGTGGTCGAAGGCTAGAGTCGGCGCCATCGTCTTCCCTCCCCCGCGAGAAGCTCCCGGGCCTCTGAAGGTCCCGAGCTCCCTGGTTGATACTGAGGCAGCGGAACGCTCTCCTGCCGCCACCCCTCCAGAATGCGTGTGATAAACGCCCAGGATTGCTCTACCTCGTCTCTGCGGGTGTAGAGGGTCGAGTCACCGAGGATTACGTCGAAAAGGAGGCGCTCGTAGGCCTCCAGGGTACGCTCCCCGAAGGCAGAGCCGTAAGCAAAGTCCATGTTTACCGGCCGCATGTCGGTCGTGTAGCCGGGTATCTTTACGTTCATGTTTAGGGTAACCCCCTCTTCGGGTTGGATGCGCATTATCAGCACGTTCTGATTCAGCGCCGGATGCCGGTTTCGAAAGAGCTCCAAAGGAGGTTTGCGGAAGTGGACGGAGATCTCCGAAAGCTTTCGCATCATCCTTTTCCCGGACCGTAGGTAAAAGGGCACGCCGGACCAGCGCCAAGTATCCAAAAAAAGCTGCAGGGCGACGTAGGTTTCGGTTCTGGATTCCGGGGCGACGCCCTCCTCCTCCCGATAGGCGGGAACTTCGTTGCCGTGCATAAAGCCCCGGCCATACTGCCCCCGGACGGTGCATTTGGAGATATCCCGGAAGGTAATCGGTCGCAGCGCCTTTAAGACTTTTACCTTTTCGTCGCGGATACTCTCGGCGTCGAGGCTGAGGGGGGGCTCCATCGCCGTAAGGGAGAGAAGCTGGAAGGCGTGATTCTGAATCATATCCCGGAGGGTCCCGGCCTGTTCGTAGTAGTTCGCCCGGGTTCCCACGCCGATGTCCTCGGCGACGGTAATCTGCACGTGGTCGATGTAGCGGCTGTTCCAGACCGGCTCGAAAATGCCGTTCCCGAAACGGTGAACCAGAATGTTTTGCACCGTCTCTTTTCCAAGGTAGTGGTCGATCCGAAAGATCTCTTCTTCTCGGAAGTAGTTCGAAAGAAGACGGTTCAAGGCCTGGGCAGACGCGAAATCCCGACCGAAGGGCTTTTCGATCACGATCCGGGTCGTTCCGGTGCCTCGGGGAAGCTTTCCAACCTTGTGGATTATGGTCTCGTAGGAATCCGGGGGAGTGGAGAGGTAGTAGATCCGGTTTTGGTAATCCTCGAGTGCGGCGCCGAGGCGACGGTAGCCCTCGTCGTCCTCGAATGTCGACTGCACGTACTCGATCCGAGAAAGGAACGACTCCAAGGGCTCGCCTTCGGCGCCGGGAAATCCGTCGAGCATCTCCCGGGCTTTCTGCCGTACCGTCTCTCCTTGCCAGTCCCTCCGGGCGAATCCGACGATCTTGAACCGGCTCGTTCCCTTCGAATAGAGGGAAAAGAGGGCCGGCATCAGTTTCTTGTGCGTAAGATCTCCGGTAACGCCGAAGATGGTTATGGCGAAGGGGGGAGGGTCCTTGACGTACTCGAGACCGGCAAAAAGCGGGTTGGTTGACATCTCTTCTACTATCGCGGAGGTTTAATTCAATTGCAATTAGCCGAATACAGAGAGCTCGATACCTCGAACCCCTTCGGCGGTCCGGTCTACGCCGTCGAGTCCACCGCCTCGACCATGGAAGACGCCCGAGCTCTGGTGCTTTCGGGGGGTAGTGCCGCTCCCGGCGGCGAGGGCATGGATCCCGACGGCGCCGTCCTTACCTGCGGTTTCCAGACCGCCGGGAGGGGGCAGGGGCCGAATCGCAGCTGGACGGCGCCCCCGGGGTCTAGCCTGATGTTTACACTCTGCCTCCGGGAGGCCCGGGTGCCGGCACCCCGGGAGGCTCTCCCCTTGAGGATCGCCCTTGGCCTGGCCTGGTTTCTAGAGGAGCGAGGGTACGCCGACGTCGAAATAAAGTGGCCGAACGACGTCCTTCTTTCCGGGAGTAAGGTAGCGGGAATTCTGTGTCATCATGTAACCCCCTGGTTTCTTGTCGGCCTTGGCCTCAACGTCAACCAACGGGCCTTTCCTCCGGGCCTCCGTTCCCCGGCGACCTCTCTGGCTCTCGCCTCCGGGGACCCCGGCGCACCGCCTCCGGCATCTAGGGGGTCCGAGACTACCGACCCTGCAGCGCTCCTTTCGCCGCTCCTCTCGCATCTCCGGAGCGCTCTCGAGACCGTCGATTGGCGCCGGGCCCTCGAGCTGCGGCTGGCGGGGATCGGGGTCCCGGTGCGGTTGCGGGACGTCGGCGCCGCGCCGGGTGCCGGCGTCTCCGGCACCCCGGGCACCGTCGTCGGGATCGGGGAGACCGGGGCCCTGCGTGTCCGGCGTTCGGATACCGGGGCCACCGAGGAGCTCTTTTCCAGAGATCGCCTCGAATAGTAAAAAAAAATTTGATGTTGCCGCCAATCCTTGGTATTTTTCCGGCAGCGTAAGCTCACATCCACAGTGAAACTCAAAACTCTATTATTTTGAAGAGAGGGAAGGAACATGGCCAAGCAACTTGTGTTCGATGAAGAAGCCCGACGCGCACTTCTTCGTGGCGTCGAGAAATTGTCGAATGCGGTCAAGGTGACTCTCGGTCCCAAGGGCCGAAACGTTCTTCTGGACAAGAAGTTCGGCGCACCGACGGTCACCAAGGACGGAGTGTCCGTAGCGAAAGAGGTCGAGCTCGAAGATCCCTTCGAGAACATGGGGGCCCAGCTTCTCAAAGAAGTAGCCACCAAGACCAACGACATCGCCGGTGACGGTACCACAACCGCAACGGTCCTTGCCTACAGCATCATCAAGGAAGGCCTCAAGAGTGTTGCAGCGGGTATCAACCCGATGGGCATCAAACGAGGTATCGATAAGGCAGTCGAGGTCGCCGTCGACCAGATTGCCAAGATGAGCAAGGTAATCAAGGACAAGGAAGAGATCGCCCAGGTGGCGGCGATATCCGCAAACAACGACATGGAAATCGGTGATGAGATCGCCGGTGCCATGGAGAAGGTCGGGAAAGACGGCGTAATTACCGTCGAAGAGTCCAAGACCATCGAGACCACCACCGAATTTGTCGAAGGTATGCAGTTCGACCGGGGATTCGTTTCTCCGTACTTCGCTACCAATAAGGATAACATGACCTCGGTTCTCGAGAACCCGTACATCCTTATCCACGACAAGAAGATCTCCAGCATGAAGGACCTCCTTCCGATCCTGGAGAAGGTCGCTCAGCAGTCGAAGCCGATCCTCATTATCGCCGAGGATATCGAGGGCGAGGCCCTCGCGACGCTCGTCGTCAACACCATCCGGGGAACCCTCCAGGCTGTGGCCGTAAAGGCTCCGGGCTTTGGTGACCGCCGGAAGGCTATGTTGGAAGACATCGCGGTGCTGACCGGTGGCGAGGTTATTTCCGAAGAGCTCGGCCTTAAGCTCGAGACCACGGAGCTGACCCAGCTCGGTAGCGCCCAGTCGATCAAGGTGAACAAAGAAGACACCACGATTATCAACGGCGCCGGAAAGCAGAACGACATCAAGGGCCGGATCGCCCAGATCAAGGCTCAGATCGAAGAGACCACCTCGGACTACGACCGGGAGAAGCTTCAGGAGCGCCTGGCGAAGCTCGCCGGCGGTGTCGCCGTCATCAATGTCGGTGCCGCGACGGAAGTCGAGCTCAAGGAGAAGAAGCACCGGGTCGAAGACGCACTCTCGGCCACCCGGGCCGCCATCGAAGAGGGAATTGTCCCCGGCGGTGGCTTGAGTCTGGTGCAGGCGATTGCCGCCCTCGACGCCGAAAACACCGATTCGATGGGCGAAGAAGAGGTTGTCGGCTTCCGGATTGTAAAGCGAGCCCTGGAAGAGCCCATCCGGCAGATTGCGATCAACGCAGGTGTCGACGGGTCGATTATCTCCCAGCGGGCCCGGTCCGAAAAATCCGGTATCGGCTTCGATGCCGCGAAGATGGAGTGGGTCAACATGATCAAGGTCGGTATTATCGATCCGGCCAAGGTTACCCGCTCGGCATTGCAGAACGCTGCGTCCATCGCGGCTCTTCTGCTTACCACCGAATGCGCCATTACGGACCTTCCCGAAGAGAAGGCCGACATGGGCGGCGGTGGCGGAATGCCCCCCGGCGGCATGGGAATGATGTAGTATTACCATAAGGGGAAGCCGCTACGGCTTCCCCTTTTTATCTATGAAGCGAGAAGACTTTATTTTTACCGTCGGCTACGAAGGAAACACCGCGATTGTCGATGCGACCAGCGCCCGAAAACTCGGGTCTTTGAGTAGCCGGGAGCTTGCCGAACGGGGCCAGTACCGAAACGCTTTCCGTGCGGCAATCTTCGACGGACCGGAATCGATCGAGGATCTTCGAATCTATCTCCGGGACCATACGAGCATTGGCGATAAAACAGCCGCCGAGTTGAAGCGGCTCTTCGGCGTCTTCGAGGTACGGGACGACCTTACCAAGGTGCAGCGAGTCTAACCCGCTAGTCTAACCTTGACGGCGTCTATCCCTCGTGCTACCGTAGCCGAAATCTTTACAGCCCAAGGACGTAGCAAATAATGATGATGCAACCGATTCTACCGATTCTGATGGCGCCTCCGGCTGGTGGTGCTGCAGGAGGACCTGCATCGATAGCCCCGACGCTGATCACCTTCGGCCTCGTGTTCCTTATCTTCTATTTCTTGATTATTCGACCTCAGAACAAGAAGCAGAAGGAAACGAAGGCGATGTTGGCCTCTCTGCAAAAGGGCGACAAGGTCGTCTCCATCGGGGGTATTCGCGGAACCATCCAGGCCCTCAAAGAGGACACGGTGGTCATTAAGGTGGATAGTAACACCACCATGGAGTTCAACCGGTCCGCAGTGGCGACGGTTCTCGAACGAAAGGGCAGCGGCAAATCCAAAGCGAAGGATACCTCTGCCGACGAAGGCGCTATCGAGGACAAGTCCGACGAATAAGCCGCTTATCTTAGTCTACGGAGCCCAGGTATGAGCATGCGACTACGCCTGCTGATCATTCTTGTATTGGTCGGCGCGAGTGTTACATTTATCTATCCCACCATCCGGTGGTATTTCTTCGTTTCCGAGGATCAGAAGGTCCTCGCCAACAGCTCTCGGTCTCAGGTGCGAGACTACGCCCAGGCAGAAGCCGAAGAGGCGATCGCCGAGCTGCGGAATCTGGCGCTCTCCGACCCGAACGCCCCGCTTCCCGAGGAGTATTCCTTTCTCATTGAGGAGGCCCGGGCGAACTACCGCCTCGAAGAACGGCCCCTCCCGGACGAATGGACTACCGAAGCGGTCTTGGACAGCTTTCGCAGTCAGCGGGAGGCTTTTGCCGCTTTCGAGACATATTTTCGGAGCCAGGCCGAAGCCCTCGACGATCTGCAGTCCCGGATTATCCAGCTTGGTCTCGATCTAAACGGTGGCGTCAACGTCGTCTTGGAAGCCGATCGCCAGAGTCTCGCGGACCGGCTCGGCCAGGCGCCGACCCAAGCCGAGCTGAGTGAGGCAGTCGATCTTGCGCTGGAAATTCTGGGTAATCGAATCGACCGGTTCGGCATTACCGAGCCGCAGATCCGCCGGATGGACGAAACGAGAATCTCGATCGAGATTCCCGGGGAGGACGACCGGGAGCGCGTCAATTCCTTCCTGATGGGGAAGGGCTCTCTAAACTTTCACATCGTAGACGACGAAGCGACCGAGCAGCTAATCGCTCTTCAGCAGCGGAACCCCGGATGGAATCCGGAAGGGGACGGTCGCCCGGACTTTGTGCCCGTGGGGACCGAGATTGCGGAGTACGTAACCCGGGACGAGTACGGTTTGGACCGGTTTGTCCGCTACATCATCATTAAGTCCAACGTCCAGGAAAACGGCTTGGCCGGGGAGCACATTACCGAGGCCCAGTTTGCCCGGGATCCCCTGACCAACCAGCCGGTGGTCAACTTTGTCCTCGATCGGGACGGGGCGGACCTCTTTTCCGGGCTGACGAGAGACAATGTCGGTTCGAGCATGGCCATCGTCATGGACGGCCGGGTTAGAGCCTACGCGACTATTCAGGAGGAGATTCCTACCGGTCAGGTTCGCATTAGCGGCTTTGATCAGCAGGAGGCACAGAGCATCGCCACGGTTCTTCGTACTGCGGCCCTGCCGGTAGATCTTGTAGTTCTGAACCAGCAGGCCATCGGGGCCTCCCTCGGGGCGCAGGCGGTGGACACGGGCTTGCGGGCCATTGCGTTGGGCTTTGCCCTGGTCATCGTCTTTATGGTTTTCTACTACAAGGGTGCCGGGTTCATCGCCGATCTTGTGCTTATCCTCAACCTCTTCTTTATCGTGTCCATCCTATCTGTCTTCAACCTGACGCTTACTCTGACGAGCATCGCCGGAATAATTCTGACGGTTGGTATGGCGGTCGACGCGAACGTAATTATATTCGAGCGCATCAAAGAGGAGTATCGCCTCGGGAAGAGCCCACAGGCGGCGGTTTCCGCCGGTTTCGGAAAGGCGCTCTGGACCATTACCGACGCGAACATTACGACCTTTATCGCGGCGATTTTCCTCTCCCAGCTGGGGACCGGACCAATCCAAGGGTTCGCGGTCACCCTGGCGGTGGGCATCGTCTCTTCGATGTTTACGGCGCTCTTTGTCTCGCGGTTGATTTTCGACTTTACCACCCAGGTCGTCCGCCGCAGTAAGCTCAGCATAAGTTGGAGGCTTTAATGGCCCGGGTAATCGCCTTTACGCGCCTACGTTTCGTAATGATCGCCGTTTCGGTGGTCGCAATCGCCCTGGGTATCGGTCTGACGGCCTCTCAGGGTGGCTTTAACTTCGGCATCGACTTCCAGGCCGGCTTGGAGCTCCAAGTAGAAATCGACGGGGTTCCCTCCGTCGAGCGAGTTCGCCAAGTCCTGTCGCCCATCGACGGCGCTCAGGTCCAGGCGATCGGCGCAGCGGATAGCGAACAGTATTCCATCCGTGTCCGGGACGCCGGCGTTCTCGATCAGTTTAGCGAAGTTATGTCCGGGAGCGTCATCGATGCCCTGGAGGCCGAGTTCGGTGACGGTTCGGTCCGGGAGCTTCAGTCTTCCTACGTCGGCCCCCGCTTTTCCGAGGACCTGACCGAACAGGCTATCCTGCTGACGACCCTCGCTCTGGGCCTTATCCTTATCTACATCTGGTTCCGCTTTCGGCTGGCCTACGCGGTTTCCGCCATCGCGGCGCTCTTGCACGACGTGCTCTTTATGGTTGGCTTTATCGGAACCTTTCAGATTGAGGTCTCGACGGCGACAATCGCGGCGGTTCTGACGATAATCGGATACTCGTTGAACGATACCATCGTTATCTTCGACCGAATTCGGGAGAACGAAACGCTTCTCCGGGATGCCCCCTACGAGACCATCGTAAACACCAGTATCAGCCAGTCCCTCAGCCGAACCCTTATTACGTCTCTAACGACCCTCTTGGCCGTCGTTTCGATCTACGTCTTTGCGACCGGCGCAATTCAGGCCTTTGCCCTGAATTTGATTGTCGGTATCGTAATCGGTACCTATTCGTCGGTGTTTATCGCCTCTCCGGTGCTCCTGGGATGGCAGCGTCGGAGCCGAGCTCGTCGGCGCAAGAAAGACCTCGAGCGCTATGGCAGCACTTCGGTGACCGAAGAACGAAAAGAGGTTCCCAAGACGGACGAGAGCGGTAAGCCGAAGACACCGGCAGGTGTGGCTGCGGAGGACATCGAAGCGGTCCGGCGGGAAGTAACGAAGAAGCGACAGTCCTCCGGCGGGAAGTCCCAGCCCCGGTCCAAGCGGAAGAAAGGCCGGGACTAGTTCTCCGGGTTCCCCTTTAGCCCCAACTCCTCGGCTGCTTCCCGCATACCGGCGATGGTGTCTTCCATCACGCCGGTGAGCTCCTCGCCGAGCATGTCTGCACCCTTTTGAACGACCTCCCGGTCGACACCAGCGGCGAAGCTCCTATCCTTCCACTTCTTTTTGACGGATTTCGGAGTTAAGTCGAGGACGCTCTTCGAAGGCCGCATGATCGCCGTCGCGGTTACGAGGCCGGTAAGCTCGTCGATGGTGTAGAGCACCTTCTCCATCTCGTGCTCCGGCTCGACGTCGGTGAACATCCCCCAAGCGTGACTCAACACGGCGTGGATGTAGTCCTCGGGCCACCCCGCCTCCCGGAGAATGGTCTCGGTTTTGGCACAGTGCTCCTTCGGGTACTGCTCCCAGTCCAGGTCGTGGACCAGGCCGATCACCCCCCACTTCCCTTCGTCGTAGCCCCGCTTTCTCGCTTGGTAGCGCATGACGGCTTCTACCGCCAGGGCGTGTTTTATCAGGCCTTCGGTCTTGGTGTATCGGGTCAATAACTCGTAGGCCTCTTCTCGGGTCGGAATGTGCTCGCTCATAGGAGAAGGATGCCACACCGGGGGCCGGCGGTCAAAGCCTATTTGCGCGGGGTCCTTCCTCGCGCTATATTCTGCGAGACTTATGGACGAAAACATAGAAGCACTAAAAGAGCGACTAAAGACAAAGCGCGGATTCATTTGCGACATGGACGGGGTTGTCTACCACGGGAATCGCCTGCTCCCCGGGGCCCGAGAGTTCGTCGACTGGGTCCAGAGCTCACAGCATCCCTTCCTCTTTCTTACGAACTCTTCGGAGCGTTCTCCCAAGGAGCTCGTCCAGAAGATGGCCCGCCTGGGAATCGACGTCGGGGAGGACCACTTCTACACCAGCGCCTTAGCGACCGCGGGATTCTTAAAATCGCAGTGCCCCGGCGGAACGGTCTACGTAATCGGAGACGCCGGGCTTACCAACGCGCTCTACAACGCCGGGTTCTCGATGAACGACGTAAACCCGGACTACGTGGTGATGGGAGAGTCGCGCTCCTACAGCTTCGAGAAGCTCGAGCGGGCCATCAATCTGGTAAAGGGAGGCGCTAAGCTGATCGGCACCAATCCGGACGTGACGGGGCCGGCGGAGCAGGGACTGGTTCCGGCCTGCGGCGCCCTTACCGCCCCAGTGGAGCTTGCCACCGGGATGAAGGCCTACTTCGTCGGAAAGCCGAACCCCCTGATGATGCGTCAGGCCCTCCGGCGGATCGAGTGCCGCCGGGAGGACACCTTTATTATCGGAGACCGGATGGACACCGACATTATCGCCGGCCTCGAATCGGAAATAGATACCATCCTGGTGACCAGCGGCGTTACCTCCCGGGACGAGTTGGGAGCCTTTCCGTACCGGCCTCACTTCGTTCTCGACGGCATCGGCGACATCGTGAGGTTGGCGCAGTGAAGCTCCATCTCCGAGAATCGTCCTCCGGCTCCTCCGACTCCTCCGACTCCGGGAGCGAGCCCTTCGTTATTCTCCATGGTCTCTTCGGATCCGGAGACAACTGGTCCTCCGTCGCCCGGGAGCTGCCGGAGCGGCGGTGCCTCATGCCCGACCTCGTAAACCACGGCGCGTCGCCCCACGAGAACGCCTTCGACCTTGCCGACATGGCCGAGGACGTCCTCGAGACCCTCGACGACGCCGGTGTAGACCGCTTCGATCTTATGGGGCATTCCCTCGGGGGGAAGATCGCCCTTCTCGCGGCGCTAAAGGCCCCGGGGCGCGTCAGGCGCCTGGTTATTCTCGACGTGGCTCCGAAGGTATACGAGGAGCGGCACCGCTTCATCATCGAAGCTCTCAAGAAGGTTTCTGCCGCCGACTGTTCTTCCCGGAAGGAGGCCGACGAGGTTCTCGCGGAGAGCATCCCCGCGCGCCCGATCCGCGCCTTTCTGCTCAAGAACTTCGTACCGACCGACGGGGGCTACGAATGGCGGATCAACCTCGACGCCCTCGACCGGCGCTACCACGAGCTGGTCTCCTGGCCCGATATCCAGGCGACCTTCGCCGGGCCCTCCCTGGTTATCGCCGGGGGGCGTTCGAGCTACGTTGTCCCGGAAGACGAAGAGCTCTTTCGGAGCTACCTCGAAGAGCCGGAGATTCGCTTTCTTCCGGAGGCGGGGCACTGGGTACACACCGACGATCGGGAAGGGTTTCTCGGCCTTCTTAGGCAGTTTTTGGACGCGACGTGATCGACCTCCGGACCCGGCCCGGGCACCCCTGGCCCTACGGTGCTTCCGTTACTCCAACCGGGGTTCAGTTTTCTCTCTTTTCCCGGCACGCCACGGCGGTCTACCTCTGCCTCTTCGAAGCCGAAGAGGGGGTCCGCCCGACGGTCGAGATAGAGCTTCATCCGGAGCACAACCGCACCGGCGACGTCTGGCACGTACACTGCGAGGGGCTCGAGGCCGGTGCCCTCTACAACTATCGGGTCGACGGCCCCTACGAGCCCCACCGGGGCCACCGCTTTAACGTCAACAAGCTTCTCGTCGATCCCTACGCCAAGGCCCTTACCGGCGGCGGCACCTGGAACCTCTCGAGTAATCTGGGTTACGTACCCGGGGACCCGGAGGAGGACTTGAGCTTTTCCGGGGAGCCGTCGGGGCCCGGGATCCCGAAGTGCGTCGTCGTAGACGACGACTTCGACTGGCAGGGCGACCGTCCTCTCAACTATCCCCTCCGGTTCAGCGTTATCTACGAGGCCCACGTCGGTGGGTTGACCTCCCACGCGAGCGCCGGGGTCGAGCACCCGGGAACCTACCGTGGGGTCATCGAGAGAATTCCCTACCTGAAAGACCTTGGTATAACCAGTTTGGAGCTCCTCCCTGTCCACGAGTACGACCGGAACGGTGTCCAACGCCGGAATCCGGAGACCGGCGAAAAGCTGGTGGACTACTGGGGATACAACACCGTCGGGTTCTTCGCTCCGGCGGGAGTCTACTGCAGCGACGGAACTCGAGGCGGTCAGGTGGCCGAGTTCAAAGAGATGGTTCGGGAGCTCCACAAGGCCGGGATCGAAGTTATCCTGGATGTGGTGTTCAATCACACCGGGGAAGGAAGCGAGCAGGGGCCTACCATCTGCTTTCGAGGCATCGACAACCTTCTCTACTACATGCTGGAAAAAGACAAACGGTTCTATCGGAACTTTACCGGCACCGGCAACACCCTCAACTGCAACCATCCGATCGTCCGGACCTTGATTCTCGAGAGCTTGCGGTACTGGGTGGTGGAGATGCACGTAGACGGATTCCGCTTCGACCTCGGCTCCGTTCTCGGGAGGGATAGCCGGGGCAATCTGATGGAAAACCCGCCGATCCTCGAGCGGATAGCCGAGGATCCCCTCCTTCGCAACACCAAGATTATCGCCGAGGCCTGGGACGCCGCCGGGGCCTATCAGGTGGGCTCCTTTCCCGGAGGACGCTGGGCGGAGTGGAACGACCGCTACCGGGACGATATCCGTCGATTCTGGCGGGGAGACCGGGGGATGGTCTCCGCCCTCGCCACCCGGATTACCGGGAGCTCGGACCTCTACCTCCGGGACGGCCGAAAGCCCTTCCATAGCATCAACTTTGTGACGAGCCACGATGGCTTTACCCTCTACGACTTGGTTAGCTACACCGAGAAACACAACGAGGTCAACGGCGAGGGAAACATAGACGGCCACGACGCAAACTTTAGCGCTAACTACGGTGTGGAAGGTGATACCGACCGCAGAGAGATTCTGGCTCTTCGTCATCGGCAGATGAAGAACTTCGCCGCGACGCTCCTCTTGTCCCTCGGTACCCCGATGCTTCTCGCCGGAGACGAGGTCGGCCGGACCCAACAGGGGAACAACAACGCCTACTGCCAGGACAATCCGATCTCCTGGGTCGACTACACTCGGGCCGAACGGTTCCCGGGGTTTCGAGATTTTATCCGGCGTCTGATCCGGTTTCGCCTGGCTCACCACGCCTTCCTCCGGCCCGAGTTCTACACCGGCGTCGACAACGCCTACAACGCCATCCCGGACATTACCTGGTACAACGACAAGGGAGCCGAGATCGACTGGGGGAGCAGCCGCAACTGCCTCGCTCTTCAGATAGACGGAAGCAAGGCCGAGATCCGGGCGGACCAGGACGACAATGACTTTTTCGTGATGTTCAACGGGACCGCTCTGGATCGCCCCTTCGTCGTGCCTCCGGCTCCCAACGGAAACCATTGGTACCGCGTTATCGACACCGCCGAGGGCCCCGGGGAGGAGCTTCTGGACCCCGGAGAAGAAGAACCGATCGGGAAGGACGGCCGCTACCCCGTCCGCCGCCATTCTATGGTCGTGCTGCTTTCCCGGGCCCCCTGACACCGGACCTGAACCGGACCCGACACCGGACCCGGCACCACGCCACCTTGACCCTGGCGCGAAGCCCTGGCTACCTTCGGTTGACAGGGCGGGAGAA